>DNGJ01000283.1 GCA_003486305.1 Cyanobacteria bacterium UBA11371 | reverse complement strand
GGCGCACCCCCTGAACGGTTACAATTTGGCTTGGCTTGCGAAGTAACGACGCATGGGCGCTTGCGTCTCTGGTTTCAACTCCTTGAACAGTTCCTCAAAATGCGCCTCATCTGTACCAGGGCGGGCACGACCTGAGTTTATGTACCGTTCACCTGCGACTAACAAACCTTGAAATAGAATGTTGCCGAGTTCGTAGCCTGCGGGATTAAGGGGCAGATCTACAGAATCATTGGTTTCAGGACTTGCAGAACTCAGTTCGAGATCGTCTCCCCAATTAGAAACAGGATTAGTGGCTTGAGACATGGGTGAATCCTTACTTAATTACAAGGTAGAAAACTGGTAGATGCACCTAACTTTCTATGCCAAGCTTTCAGTACGTTAACCAACTTGACTTCTTACTTCGATCGAGAGTCCGCATCGGACATCTCATCTCTACAAATTCATCAAAACTTACACCTGACTGAGATCGAGACTGAGAATTTACTGACTTATTAACTAGGTAGTTAGGTGTCATTCACCAACATGAGTTCTCCCGTACAAAGAAGTGGAAAACTCCTGTTTCGCTGATAGCTTGCTGCAAAAGTTGAGATAAAAGTCATATCCTGTAAAGCTGGAATTGGTAAGGAAGATGTAACAGCAGAAAAGTGGTATGCCGGAGTTGTGCAATCTCTGGTAAGCAGTTGTCAGCTTGGCAAAAAATTTCAATGGCGGAATTGGTGGAAAGAGCAGCGGGAATTTTTGTCACCCGTGCAGCGATTGAGTTTGTTTATTGAGGAAGTGTTATTAACAGAGATTGAACAAAAGATTGTTATTTTTGTCGATGAAATTGACCGGGTTCTTAGCCAAAAATTTTCCTTAGATGATTTCTTTGCCCTGATTCGATTTTTCTATAACCGACGAGTCGATGAGCCAAAATATCGACGTCTCACATTTGCGCTGTTAGGAGTGGCGACTCCTTCAGATTTGATTGCGGATAAAACCCAAACACCGTTTAATATTGGTGTTGCGATCGCGCTCCACGGCTTCCAGCTTCACGAAGTCCAACCCTTAACCGATGGTTTGACGGGAAAGGTGAGCAATCCGCAAGAAGCGATCGCGCAAATACTAGACTGGACAGGCGGACAACCCTTTCTCACCCAAAAGCTGTGCCAGTTGATGGTTGAGGAATCAGCATTGGGAAATTCCCCATCGGTTGAACAACTGGTGAAGTCGCGAATTCTGGAAAATTGGGAATCTCAAGATGAACCAGAACATTTGAAGACGATTCGCGATCGCATCCTGAGAAATCAGCAAAAAGCCGGACAGTTGCTAGGGTTATATCAGCAAATTTTGACCCCCCCTTACCAAGGAGGGGAGCATCTAAAGCCCCCCTTGGCAAGGGGGGTTGGGGGGATCGCCGCCGATGGCAGTCCCGAACAAACAGAATTGCGACTGTCAGGTTTAGTGGTGCAACACCAGGGAAAATTAAAAGTTTACAATCGGATTTACGAGCAAGTTTTTAATGGGGAGTGGGTAGAGAAAGAATTAGCAAAGCTGCGCCCTTACTCCGAGGCTTTCAATGCTTGGGTGACTTCCAATTATCAAGATGAATCGCGACTGTTGCGGGGGCAAGCCTTGCAAGATGCACTTTCGTGGTCAAATAATCAAAGTTTAAGTCCGCTCGATTATCGTTATTTAGCGGCTAGTCAAGATTTAGATAAGCGAGAAGTTCAACAAGCTTTAGTCGTTAAAGAAGAAGAAGGTAAGATATTAGCAAATGCGAATCAAACCTTAACGGTAGCGCAACAGCAAGCCAAAACTGAATTAACTCAAGCGAAACGAAGTGCCAAGCGCATCGTTAGCATTGGTTCTGCAATTCTGGCAATCTCCTTAATAGCAGCAGCAGCCATACAATTAAAAGTATGGCAAGCAGAACGCGAACTTTTAGAACAGCAAGTTGAATTTCAGAGTTTCTCCGCAAAAAACTCCTTGGTTTCAAATCCATTTGAGGCACTGCTGTCAGCATTAAAAGCAGCAGGAGGACTGAAGAAATTAGAAAAATCGGCTTCAATTGATTTGGAGATGCGGATGCAGGTAGTCACGGCGCTACAGCAAGCAGTTTACAGCGTCAGAGAGCAGGGTAGCCTCGAAGGTCATCAAGGAAATATTAGCAGCCCCGTTTTCAGTCCGGATGGCAAAACCTTAGCTTCTGCCAGCGAAGATAACACAGTGAAGCTGTGGAATGTCGAGAAACACACTCTACGAAAAACCCTCGTCGGTCATCAGGAAAATGTCGGCAGTGTCAGTTTCAGCCCCGATGGTAAAATCCTAGCCTCCGCCAGCAATGACGGAACAGTAAAGCTGTGGAACGTCTTTGATCGCACTCTGCTCAAAACCATCAAAGCTCATAACGACCCAGTTGCAAGTGTCAGTTTTAGTCCGGATGGCAAGATGCTAGCCTCCGCCAGTTATGACGGCACGGTGAAGCTGTGGAATGTCAATCGCGGTACGGAACTGAAATTTCTCAGTGGGCATAGCGATTGGGTGACAAGCGTTACTTTCAGCCCAGATGGCAAGACTATAGCTTCCTCTAGTGGCGATCGCACTGTCAAGCTGTGGAGTATTGAAGATAACTCAGTACGAACCCTCAAGGATCATCGCCACCGCGTCAGAAACGTCAGGTTCAGTCCCGATGGCAAGGTTCTGGCATCCAGCAGCGAGGATGGCACAGTGAAACTGTGGAATGTCAAGGATGGCAAGCTCCAAAAAACCCTCTCTGGTCATAACGCTAGGGTTCAAGGCATCAGTTTCAGTCCTGATGGCAAAACCCTAGCATCCTCTGGTGAAGACAACACGATCAAACTTTGGCATGTAGAGAACCTAGAGGGCATCCTGCTACAAACCCTCAGAGGTCATAGCGCTAGAGTTACAGGGGTCACTTTTAGCCCTGACGGCAAAACCCTAGCCTCTGCTAGTGACGACAATACAGTAAAGCTGTGGAATCTAGAGGATGTGAGGTTGCAAACTCTCGCCAGCCATCAGGATGCGATCGGCGCCATCCGTTTCAGTCCCGATGGTAAGATTTTAGCTTCTGCCAGTCTTGACAACACGCTGAAGCTGTGGAATGTACAGAATGGCAGCTTGCTGAAAACCTTCAAAGGTTATGACCAAAAAAAAGAAGATGTCTTGAGTGCCAGTTTCAGTCAAGATGGCAAAATTCTAGCTGTTGCCAGTGCTGACGGCACGGTGAAGCTGTGGAATGCAGAGAATGGCAGCTTGCTCTTCACCCTCAAAGGTCACAGCAAAGGTGTTTGGAGTGTAAGTTTCAGCCCCGACGGCAAGATTTTGGCTTCTGCTAGTACAGATGGTACTGTGAAGCTGTGGAATGTCGAGAATGGTATTGAACTCAAAACCCTCACAAGTAATGGCAAAGATATCAGGCGTGTTGGTTTCAGTCCCGATGGCAAGATTTTGGCTTCTGCTAGTACAGATGGTACTGTGAAGCTGTGGAATGTCGAGAATGGCACCCAGAAACAGACATTCCTTTTGAAGCAAAGCGGTTTCATTACCTGTGTCAGTTTTAGTCCGGATGGCAAGACTCTCGCCATCAGCAGCAATTCCGGCACAGTAAACTTGTGGAATGTAACCGATGCAACTGTGCGGAAAATCCTGGAAGCGGACAGCATTGAAGTCACAAACCTCAGTTTCAGTCGAGATGGTAAAACACTGGCTTCTGCTGGTAGTGAAGGCACGGTGAAGTTGTGGGATGTAGAGAAAGGTACGCAGATACAAACCTTAGAAGGACATCTCGGTCAGGTCACAAGTGTCAGTTTCAGTCCAGATGGCAAAATACTTGCTTCTGCTAGTATTGACAATACTGTGAAGCTGTGGTATATGGAGCGCGCTCTAGATAAATTAATGAGGCGGGGTTGTCTGTGGCTCAGAGAATACCTTGCCACCCATCCTGAACAAGAAGAAATACGAGAAATTTGCCTTTAGTCGCCAAACGAGAAGCCAAAATAGAACAAAGCCTAGCCGCAAAACCTGCCCTTTCTTTGGCAAGTTCGCGCTAAAGTCTTGAGAAAATATTATTCCTCAAGTAAACCTAATCTAGCTCGCGCTTCTGCTGCTGAAACAGTTTTTGTTTGCTTCCCACGCTCATCAAGAAACGCCATAAATTCCTGATTTTGGCGGGTTAACTCAATTTCTGGATCGAAGTCATTAACCTCAGCCAAAATAAACTCTAAACCATCATATCGTGTCCTGTAGCATCGGTTGTGTATAATTTTTGATGTTGTAGGGGCGGGTTTTACCAGTCAGCCTGCGGAACCACTTGCATATGTCGTTAAACCCGCCCCGCCCGGATGCAATACCGATGCCACCGGACATGATATCAGAAGTTCCCAGAATTAGATTTTGATGTCTGGCCTCTGTCATATAATGTCCGTTGAATTGCCCAGAATAAAAAAACCTCACAGAGTCGTTGCGTAGGGACACGGCATCAGACCTATCTCGGACAAACAGATAACGTTAATCGTGCCGTTTCCCGGCTCCCGATTATGGGTAATCGACCGCAGATGATATCATACCAAATCCGCCTCGACAACCCCTCTTATCTTTGCGTCCTAATTCGCGATCGCGAATCGCTTCGCTACCGCGTCTTCGCGATTTATTTAAAAGGAGGGTTATGGAAGCCGAAATGATATCAGAAGAATCTAACCAAACATCGATAACTTTCATAGGTTCAACTTTATAACCAGCTATATAAAAAACAATCTCACCCGCTTGCCCAAGAGCAAAGTATATAGCGGGTGAGTTCAGTAAATTATGTTTTTCTGTGAGAGGAAGAGGATGTAAAGTTAAAGAATTAACATGCAAAAATTCTTGCATTTCAATTACCTTTGACTCTTCCTCTGTAATTTTCACTCAATCAATTGCATTACGACCCAGAAGCCGCCAGTTCAGCCAAGCGTTCTTGCTGGTCTTGACTAATGCAAGATTGAATCACAGCCTCCAAATCGCCTTCCAACACCGTACTTAGAGTGAAATTCTGATTCAAGCGGTGGTCGGTAGCGCGGTTATCTTTGTAATTGTAAGTGCGGATCTTTTCCGAACGGGAACCAGTACCGACTTGCATCAGCCGCATCGACCTTACTGCTTCTTGTTGTTCGCGCAGCTTCATGTCATAAAGCTTCGCCCGCAGAATCTGCATCGCCCGTTCTTTGTTTTGCAGCTGACTTCGCTCTTCCGTACAGAAAATGCGAATACCCGTCGGTTTGTGGATCAGGTCAACAGCCGTTTCCACCTTGTTGACGTTTTGTCCGCCAGCGCCGCCGGAACGAGCGGTTTTCATTTCGATATCCTTCGGGTCGATATGCACTTCCACATCATCAACTTCCGGCATTACCGCGACGGTAGCCGTTGAAGTGTGAACCCTTCCCCCCGCTTCAGTTACGGGGACGCGCTGCACCCGGTGAACTCCAGCTTCAAATTTCAGCTTGCTGTAAACTTGGTCGCCCTGAACTTCCAGCACGGCTTCTTTAAAACCGCCCATTTCAGCCAGCGACTCGCTCATCAAGTTGACTTTCCAGCCTTGACTTTCGGCATAGCGCGAGTACATCCGCAGTAAATCACCTGCCCAAATACTGGCTTCATCTCCACCAGTACCGGCTCGAATTTCCAACATGATGTTTTTATCATCGTTGGGATCGCGGGGCAGAAGTAAGATCTTGAGGCGATTTTCTAAATGCTCTATTTTTTCCTCTAATTCTTTGACTTCCAGCGATGCCATTTCCTGCAACTCTGGATCGCCACTTGCTTCTTTGAGGATTTGTTTAGCTCCTAAGAGATCCTCGGTGGTTTTTTTCCAATCTTCATAAGTATTCACCACTTCTTCCAAGGAGGAGCGCGCCTTGGCTACTTTTTGATACTCTTGAGGATCGGAAGCGATATCTGGATCGGCTAATTTGCGGTTGAGTTCGTTAAAGGTTAGCTCAACGGATTTAAGTTTGTCTAGCAGGTAAGTTTCAGCCATAGTCAGTTGTCAGTTGTCAGTTGTCGTTGGTTAGAGAAGCTCGAAAAATAAGTTAAGCGTCGGTTGTCAGTAGAAGACTACAGACAACGGACTACAGACAAATGACTATCCCGCTACCGTTTCTTTTTGCCGCCAGCACCACCAGCTTGAGATTGGTCGCCACCTTCCAACATGCCGTACTTACGCAGGAAGCGCTCGACGCGACCTTCGGTGTCGATGATTTTTTGAGTGCCGGTGAAATAAGGATGGTTACCCGACCACACGTCTACGTGGAGTTCGGGCTGGGTGGAACCAACGGTCATCACAACTTGACCGTTGCAGTAAACTTTGGCTTCGGGGTACCACTTAGGGTGAATATCGGGTTTTGCCATTTTGTTCGCTCCTCGATAAATTTTTAGGCTTGGTAATTGGTAATTGGTAATTGGTAATTTCAGATTTTAGATTTTAGATTTTAGATTTTAATTGGCTTTTCAGGTCAAATCTGCAATCTCCAATCTCTAATCTGAAATCACTCCTATACCACATTTTAACGCTTAGAGTACTGAGGTGCTTTGCGAGCTTTATGCAAGCCGTATTTCTTGCGCTCTTTCGCCCGTGGGTCGCGGGTGAGGTAGCCTTCGGTTTTGAGGGGCTTGCGGTTTTCTGGGTCTAATTGACACAAGGCTCTAGCCACGCCTAAGCGAATGGCATCTGCTTGACCTGAGACGCCGCCACCGTGGGCGTTGACGAGGACATCGTATTCATTTTCCAGTCCCAAGGTTTCCAAAGGAGCTTTGGCGAGGGACAGAAACGCGGAGTTGAACTGGAGGTATAGATCTCCGGGTTTTCCGTTGACTGTCATTTGACCGCTACCGGGTACTAGGCGCACGCGGGCTACGGCTGATTTGCGACGCCCGGTGCCCCAGTACATGGCGCGATCGCTTGCTTCAGTTGCTTGCATTATTCTTCTCCTGGAATCGTATTAATTTTCAATTCTTGGGGTTTTTGAGCAGCGTGGGGATGCTCTGGCCCAGCGTATACTTTCAGTTTGGTAAACAAGCTGCGACCGAGGGAATTTTTTGGCAGCATCCCCCGCACTGCCTGTTCAATTATCCGTTCGGGCAACCGTGCTTGCAATTGGGCAAAACTTTCGGTTTTCATACCCCCCGGTCTTTGGGAAGTGCGCCAATAAACTTTTTGGGAACGTTTCTTCCCAGTGACCATTACTTTCTCGGCGTTAACCACGATCACGAAATCCCCCGCATCCATATGGGGGGTATAAGTTGGTTTGTTTTTTCCCCTTAAAACCGCAGCAATTTCGCTCGCCAGACGCCCCAATCTTTGATTGGCAGCATCTACAACGTACCACTGTTGCTCTAGGGTATCTTTAGTAGGCAGGTAGGTTTTGTTCATCGTTTTCTCAAGATAGTGAGTGGTAATTGGTAATTGGTAATTGGTAATTGGTAATTGGTAATTGGTAATTTTTTCCCACTACCCACTAGCTATTACCCATTACCTATTACCCATTAGCAGAAAACTAATTTCGGCTGGTTGTCAAACCAGATTTCTTTGGGAAATGGAAATTCCGGATAGCCGACCCGCAACAAGCACAAGCCTTGTGGTGGGGCTGCGTACTTGACTTCAGACCGCTTTTGGTGTACCCAGAGCGTGGTAAAATTTGACTCTGAGCGATCGCCTCGACCCACCTGAACTAGCAACCCCACGAGTAAGCGCACCATACCATACAAAAATCCATCGGCCTGAATTTCGATGTGGATGAATGGCCCTCTGCGGTAACACTCTACTTCCTGCACAAAGACTTTGGAATGAGAGCGACCAGAATTTGCGCGATGAAAAGCAGCCAAATCGTGGTGACCGATTAGTGGGTTAAGCGCTGCTTGCATCAGCGATTCGTCGAGGGGGGCATAATAATAATGCCAAGCAAAGGGTCGCACGAACAAGTTCGGTTGCGCGTCTGTATAGATCGTATAGCGATAGCGTCGCCAGCTGGCACTAAAGCGGGCGTGCCAGTTAGAATCCACGGCAGCAGATGCCAGAATTAATATATCTTTGGGCAGTTGAGTATTAAGGATGGCTGCCCACTTGTTGGCAGGGATGGAACTGTTGTGGTCAAAATGAGCCACTTGGGCGGCGGCGTGAACTCCAGCATCGGTTCTACCCGCGCCGTGCAGGGTCACGGGTTGATTGAGGATAGCAGAAAGTACGTTTTCTATTTCCTCTTGTACCGTGCGATCGCTCTTTTGCCGTTGCCAACCATGAAAATGAGTGCCCAGGTATTGAATTACCAGGGCTACTCGCTGCTTGGCTGTTATCTGCTGTCCGTTCTCCATTTTTTTGCCGATTGGTAATTGGTAATGGATAGTTTTGAGTTTTGAGTTTTGAGTTTTGAATTTAAGAACTCTTTAACTCAACACTCAAAACTCAGCACTCAAAACTCTTAATACCCATTACCCATTGCCTTAAACCAGTTCAATAATTGCCATTTCGGCATTATCGCCCCGGCGAGGGACGGTTCGCAGGATGCGGGTATAGCCGCCAGGGCGATTGCCATAGCGAGCTTTGGCTCCACTTGGCCCTTCATCAAACAGCGCGTGGACGAGATCTTTATCGTAGATATAGCCCAAAGCTTGTCTGCGCGATGCCAAAGACCCATCCTTGGCTAAACCGATCATTTTTTCCGCCTCAGACCTCACCGCCTTGGCTCGTACTTTTGTGGTTTCGATCCTACCGTGGCGCAGCAGTTGGGTTGTCAGCGCTCTTAAGAGCGCCCGACGCTGGTCTGCTGGCTTACCAAGTTGAGGAACGCGACGACCGTGACGCATAGTGATTGTTAGTTAGTAATTGGTAATCGGTGATTGGTAATGGGTAATGGGTAATTGGTGATTGGTTTTCTTTGCCATTACCAATTACCCATTAGCAATTAGCCATTAGGCTTTGCTGCTTTTTCTTGCGGCAAGGTAATTCCTAAGTGTCGCTGTAGGGCTTCACTCACTTCTTCTGCCGACTTTTGACCAAAGTTTTTGATTTCCAGTAAGTCTTCGTAGGTGTAACCCAGCAAATCTGCTACTGTGTTAATCTGCGCCCGTTTCAGGCAGTTATAAGCCCGCACCGAGAGTTGCAATTCCTCAATCGGTATTTGAGGCTCTACATCACCCGAATCATCTATTTCTGGCGGGATGGTCTTGATGTCTTTGAGTGGGTTAAACAGATCCACCAAGATATTCGCTGCCTGGGAGAGTGCTTCTTCGGGCGACATGCTGCCATTTGTCCAGATTTCCATCAGCAGCCGGTCTTTTTCTTGATCTCCATCACCCCGAATTTCTTCAACGCTGTAGTTGACTTTCCGCACCGGCATAAACACCGCGTCGATCTGGAGAAAGTCCAAGGCTGTGGCTTCATCGTGACCCCGATCTACGGAGCGATATCCCTTCCCGGTTTCTAGCCGGAATTCCATTTCCAGTTTGGCTCCTTGTGCCAAGGTGGCGACGTACTGCGCCGGATCGACCACCTGTACCTCAGAAGACATGTTGAACTGCCCTGCCATAACAATTACAGGGCCGTTGTTTGCCGTGACTTCTAAGCGACCAATCTGGGGTTGGTTGGTATAGCTTTTGAACACTATTTCTTTCATGTTGAGGAGGATTTCCAGCACATCCTCCCGCACTCCCGGAATTGTGGCAAATTCGTGATTCACACCGGCAATGCGAACCGCCGTGACTGCACATCCTTCCAGGTTAGACAGCAGCACCCGCCTCAAAGCGTTGCCAACGGTTGTCCCTTGACCTCTTTCTAGCGGCTCGATGACAAATTTGCTGTATTGACCTCGATTTTTCTCAGTGCTAGACTCGACACATTCAATTTGAAATTGCGCCACAGAGCGATCCCCCTACCCTTTGTGGATTTTGGATTTTGGATGAAAGGATTTTAGATTCATCGGGTTGCACCCCCGATTGGATGAAAGGATTTTGGATTCAAGAGATAACCCCAAGGTTGCTTTGTTTTTTTCTTTTTTGTGCGGTTAACTTCAATCCAAAATCTCAAACCTCAAATCTAAAATCTTCTAAACGCGACGCCGCTTAGGTGGGCGACAGCCGTTGTGGGGAATAGGAGTAATGTCCCGAATTAGAGTTATTTCCAATCCAGTACCCTGAAGCGCTCGAATCGCGGTTTCGCGGCCTGCTCCCGGCCCGCTGACCATTACTTCTATCTGCCGCATACCGGAGTCCATCGCTCGGCGAGCCGCTCCTTCAGCTGCGGTTTGGGCGGCAAAGGGCGTTCCTTTTTTGGCTCCCTTGAAGCCGCTAGATCCGGC
>DNGJ01000179.1 GCA_003486305.1 Cyanobacteria bacterium UBA11371 | reverse complement strand
CTGGGGCTACACAAACCAAGCCCACCTGCGTGGGCTGAAATTGTTACAGCCCGCGTAGGCGGGCGAGAGTTTGTGTAGCCCCACCCTTAAGGGTGGGGTTCTTTTGACAAAGGTATTATCTAAAAAACCCGGTTTCTGGCAAAGGTTTAGCGAGAATTATTATTACCAACTTCGCCGACAATCGATCGCATTCCTTCTAACGTAGCAGGAATACTGCGCGGGTCCATAAACATTACCTTGCTGCTGTCGCTGCTGCCAATTTTCATCCCCATTTCCAGGTAATTTTGGGCTAGTAAAAACTGGAGCGCTTCGCGGGCGTTAGGATCGGTTTGCAATATCTTGGCGACAATTTGTAGCGCCTCAGCGGTAGCTTGGGCTTTGAGGACTTGCTGCTGGCGTTCGGCTTGGGCTTTGAGAACAATCGCCTTTTGTTGGGCTTCTGCCTCCAAAATAGCGGCTTTTTGACGGGCTTCTGCGTCCAGCACTTGCGCTTCGGCTTTGCCTCTGGCGCTATTAATCGCAGACTCGCGATCGCCTTCGGAAGTGAGAATTGCCGCCCGCTTGCGACGTTCCGCAGACATTTGCAATTCCATCGATTCCTGCACCGCTTTCGAGGGGATAATATCTCGCAGTTCTACCCGCGTTACTTTGACGCCCCAAGGATCGGTTGCTTCATCTAATTCTCGCAGCAGAATTTCGTTAATTTGACTGCGGGCGGTAAAGGTTTCATCTAATTCTAATTTGCCCATTTCGGCGCGAATTTGAGTCAGCACCAAATTCACCATTGCGGCTTGGAGATTTTCTACTTTGTAGTAAGCTTTCTCCAAGTCTAAAATCCGCCAGTAAACGACCGCATCAACGGTGATGGAAACGTTGTCGCGGGTGATGCAAGATTGGGGGGGAATGTCTAAAACTCTTTCCCTGATCGTTTGTTGGTAAGCGACTCTTTCTAAAACTGGGATAATGTAATTCAGTCCGGGTTTGAGTTTTTTACCGTTGTATTTACCCAGCATTTCGACTAAGGCTTCGTTTCCCTGGGTGATAATTTTGACGCCGGAAACAGCCGTGCTGCCAACCAATAGCGCTAATATTAAACCGAATAAATCCATTTTGAACCTCTTTTTAAATTTGCTAAGTGCTAATTGCTAATAGCTAATTGCTAATTTTTATTTGCCATTAGCCATTAGCAATTAGCCATTACCTAAGAATGTAATAGGTGTTCTGGCATGACGAGCAGTGTAGTTCCTTGGCGTCCGATGACGTAAACTTTTTGGTTGGGAGCGATCGCGCATTTGTCATCCCCACATCTCGCCCTCCAGGAGTTGCCTTCGTAAAGCACTCGCCCGGTTTGACCGGGTAAAATTTCGGTTAAGGTCTGTGCTTCGGTGGCATCTTCAATCGCCGTGACCTTCCGCTTTGGCATTAGACGATGGGTGAGGTAGACACTAGCAACGGAAAATACCATCCACAGTCCAACTTGTAAAGCCAGGAACTTGGGCAATAGCTTTGCGACCAATGCAACGAGGAAAGCACTTATACCCATTGCGAAGGCGGTAAAAGCGGTTGGTACAAAGGCTTCTACCAAACACAGTAGCGTTCCTGCCACTAACCAAGCGATCGCCGGATTCAATACCATAATGAATATCCCCAGCTTTGATTTGATCGGATTAGTACGTCTAGCCAGATACAATAAACGGACATCCTACCTATTGGATTACTACAACAGCCAATCGATAAATTTCCCCTGACATGACTGTAATTTTTTCATTCACACTTCGATCTAAGATTTCTCTTATAATTTTTTAAACTTATGACGAGTTCCGAAACGCCAATTTATCGCTATCTTTGGGCAGCCGATCCAGCCGTAGGTCAAATTTCACCGGGACGGCTAATTCAAGGCAGATACGAGGTTGTCAGCCCGCAAATTTGGCGGGATACTCAACCGGAACAGCCGCCTTACATTCCTGAAGAGTTACCCGATGAGATTATCCCTTACCTGCGTCTTTTCCCCCAACGCCTACACGTTCCAGAGGTTCATGGTTGGGCTGTTTTGGGCGATGAACCAGAAACTGCTTTGGTGCCATTGTTAGAAAACGCGCCGATCGATGCTGATGGCGACCTTTATCCTTCTATTGTACAGGCTTGGACTGGGGCATCGGCGACGCGGCAGGTTTATTGGCTGTGGCAAATTCTCGAATTGTGGACGCCTTTATCAGAACAAGGTGTAGCGTCGAGTCTGCTGTTTGCTGATAATATCCGGGTGCAAGGTTGGCGCGTATGGCTGCGAGAATTATACGGCGATGGCGGGGCAGCGGAAATCACCAGCGAACAGCCAACGTTTCTCACGCCGACTCTCAAAGATCTGGGTAGTTGTTGGATGCAGTTGAGCGAAGCAGCAGCGGCATCTGTGGCGGCGCAATTACAAGCAATTGCGATGCAGATGATTAACGACGAGGTAGATTTGGATGCGATCGCTACTCAACTCAATCACCTGTTGCTGTCGCAATCGGCACAACTTCCCCTCCGCATCCACGTAGCAGGCGCAACCGATACGGGGCCTCAACGCGCTACTAATGAAGATGCTTGCTATCCTACTCGATCGGATTTGCAAGATGCTACAACGCAACCAAATGACTTGTTGATTCCCCACTTAACCCTAGTTTGCGATGGAATTGGCGGTCATGAAGGCGGTGAGGTAGCTAGTTCGCTTGCACTCCAGACGATCAAACTGCAACTGCGAGCGCTTTTGCTGGAAATTGCCGAACAACCTGATATTGTCCCACCCACATTAGTAGCGGATCAATTAGCTGCGATCGTCCGGATAGCGAATAATTTAATTTCCAACCAAAACGATGCCCAAGGGCGAGAGTCTAGAGCCAGAATGGGTACAACTTTGGTAATGGGACTCCAGTTACCCCAAAAAATTCGCTTTGCTAATGGGGAAGAACTCCGAAATGCCCATGAATTGTATATCGTCAGCGTCGGAGATAGCCGCGCCTATTGGATTACCGCCGATTATTGTCAGCAACTAACTATCGATGATGATGTAGCTACGCGGGAAGTGCGTCTAGGACGCAGTATATATCGGGAAGCTCTGACTCGCGCTGATGGCGGGGCATTGACCCAAGCGCTGGGGACGCGGGATGCTCAACAACTGCATCCTGTGATACAGCGATTTATTGTAGAAGAAGACGGTATGCTGCTTTTGTGTTCTGATGGATTGAGCGATCGCTCTCTAGTCGAGCAATCTTGGAAAGAGTACGCCAAGCCGGTACTTAAAGGCAAGTTATCTTTAAATGCAGCCGTTCAATCTTGGATTAACTTGGCTAACGAACAAAACGGTCACGATAACACTTCGGTGGTACTCTCCTGCTACTTCGTCTCGGAGGAACCTCCAGCACTATTCGATCCCAAGCAGGTAGAAACAACCGTTCAATCTCCCAACACCCGCTTGCAATCAGAACTCACAGCAGCATCCAGAGCGCTGTTGTACGATGAATCCGTAGCAATTCAAAAACAAGAACCAACTGCATCTCCAGCGCGACGCAATTTGCTAACCCTACTGGGAGTATTGGCTTTTCTCGTCATCGTCGGCGTGGGTGGCTATACGCTTTGGCTGACATCCAAGCCTCAAAATTCCCCACCACAAAGCGTACCCGCAGCCCCTCAGTGAAAACAGGGACAAGGGGGACAAGGGGGACAAGGGGGACTCTTGAAGTAGAAGTAATTTCTTCCCCAGCTCCAAGAGCTTCCCCATCTCCCCATCTCCCCCATCTCCCCATCTCAACAATGAATTTTAGGGTCGCTTCTGTGCAAAGATAAAAAGGCTGTAAGAAGCTTCGTAAGAAGCTTCCGCAGAGAGTAACTAAAGTTGCTCGCTTCTTATTCTTCCCTGGCTTGAAAGCGCAGGATTTCCACAGTTACTGAGATAGTTATGAAGGTAGGCGATCGCGTCCGCGTTGTACAGTCTGTGATTGTGTACACTCATCCCGAACACCGCAATAAACCCTTTGATGTCAAGGGGATGGAAGGAGATGTGGTCGAGATTATGAAGGAGTGGCAAGGTAGACCTGTAAGCGCCAACCTTCCTTTCATAGTCAAGTTTGACAAGAAATTCAAAGCCCACTTTCGCGAGGGAGAACTTGAATTGTTAAACTAAAGTCGATTTCGGATAAACAACCCAAATATATTCAGTTCGCGCCGCATCTTTTGTAATTCTTGTCTATGCTGCGCTGCTGTTGCATAATACCACTCGCAGTAGCGCTCCAATTCTTGGCGATGCTGCACTTCTCGGTAAAATTCGCTGCTCACCTGCTGGGTGGCAAAAATTTCATCACCTGGCGGTGGCGGCGTTGGGATAATATGTCTGAATTCGTTGGACATTAGAGGTTTTTTGTCAAGTCCTAACCTGGCCTTTTCTAGGCTAGCGTGGTTTTCAATCCAAAATCTAAAATCTACAATATACCTCTGGCAAAAATACCTGGGGCGGGCAAGATGCCCACCCCACAAGAGTTTTTTTGTTTTGTGGGGTGGGCATCTTGCCCGCCCACAAGTTGGTGGAAAAAAAAGTCTAATCTAAAATTTCTCATAGCCAGCCTTTAAGCCGATAAACTGCTATTCCAACGTACTCTTTGATCGCGCTAGTGGTGTTGCCTAAATTCTCAATATCGGGCAAGAGATTGAAGATAATTGCTTGCCAGCTATCTAAGGGTTTAAAATCGTTTTCTGTGACCAAAAAGTCTGTGGGTGCGGCGATCGCATCAATCCCTTGCCGCTTAAAAATTAGCAGCGATCGCGGCATGTGCATCGCCGATGTGACCAATAATACCCGGCGTTTAATTTTTTGCTCGTCGAGGATTTTTCGCACGTTGACTGCATTTTGGTAGGTATTGAGCGAAGTTGGATCTTCCAAAATCGCCGATTGGGGAACCCCCATTGCTAAGGCAATTGCCGCCATATCTTTAGATTCCGAGTCGCTGTTGTCCTTCCAATCAATTCGCCCACCGCTGAAAATCAGCCAAGGCGCTTTGCCCTGCCGGTATAACTGGGCACCGTGGAGGATGCGATCGCCTCTATCTGCTACATCGACCCAAGGACGCGGCGGCACTTGCGGTTTAATCGCGCCGCCCAAAACCACGATAGCTGGAACTTGGGGCAATTCTCCAGCGGGGAGGTGCTGCCATTCTAGACTTCGCACTAAAGAGCGCGAGACAGCAGCATTACTGGCTATGAGTAACACGAAAAGTGCGGTGGCGATCGCTCCTACTGCTATCCTGGGTCGTTTCCAGAAGGTTATCAACGCTACAACCATCAACAGACACGCTAGTCCCAAGGGATAAAAGAATATGGGTAGCAGCTTGGACAAAAATAAAAACATATCATTGCTAATGGCTAATCGCTAATGGCTAGCTTGCCAGTCTGGTTTCAGCTACCCGCCTGCTCTTTTTTCTTCCTCGCAGCAGCTTCCCTTTCCAGTCGCCTCAACAGCCTATTTGAACGGGCATTCTTCCAAAAAAATGCGCTGGGACGGCGTGCGTAACGCTCCCTCTGCCATAGTTTGAACAGTTCCCTGGGACTGAGAAGCTTACCGTCTTTTTGAACAGGTTCGGCAGGTTCTAGGGGTTCCTTGGCAGGTTTGGATTCATCTGGAGTTGTCCAACCAGAAATAATCCAGCCGTTGACGACTCCGCCTAATATGCCATAACACAGGGACAACTCCCATCGCAGACCCAGCACCCAAAAAGCCAGGAACAAAAATAACCCCGAAAGTACTCCAGCTATAACACCTGCTGATTTGGATAGCATTTTTCTTCTTTGGTACTACCTATTGCAGAATACAGCAAGGATACTAATCCTAAATCTGAAATCTGCAATCTGAAATCTAAAAATTGTATCATTCCACGCTGAGGATCTGTGCCACTAGCGTTTCCAGGTCTTGGGTGGTGTCTAGGGTTGTCACATAAGCAAGTTCTGCTTCTGTGAAGCGTTCGGCTGAGGCAATTTGGGAGGCGAGTAGGTCGGCGGTGGCGTCGGTGATGTCGCCGGTGCGGGAATTGAGGCGATCGCGCAATACTGACTCTGGGGCGCTACAGTGGAGGATTTGTAAGGGTAGTTGGTGCGATTGGGATAGAGACTTCGCATTTTGTCTCAACGCCTCGCGGTCATACTTAGCATCTAATATTACCGGGTAACCTGTCGCTGCTAGTTTAATTCCCAATTCCAACAAGCGTCCGTAAGTTTTCTCGGTCATTTCTGGCGAGTATAAATCTTCCGCTCCCCGTTCGTATAAAGGTACGCCACCCAAATGCTTCCGGACTGCATCGGAACGAATGTGAATTGCACCGATGCGCCGCGCTAACTTTTTAGCGATCGCACTTTTTCCAGAACCGGATAAACCCGACATTAAAATTAACTTCCCTTGGCGCGGTTTTGTGTATTG
>DNGJ01000036.1 GCA_003486305.1 Cyanobacteria bacterium UBA11371 | reverse complement strand
CCGTTGCAAATGGACGTGGTGCTAAATCCCAGCATCCCCGACGAAGCATTTGAGCGCGAGCGATTCGTGGTATTAGAAGAAATTCGTCGTTCAGATGATAATCCCCGCCGCCGTACCTATCAGAGGACGATTGAAACCGCGTTTGAAGTGCTACCCTATAGACGCCCGGTTTTGGGGCCAGTATCGGTTATAGAGGCGCTGAAACCCCAGCAGATGCGCGATTTCCATGCTAGATGGTATCAACCCCAGTCAATGACAGCCGTAGCAGTAGGGAATTTGCCAGTAGAAGAATTAATCGAAATTGTCGCAGAAGGAATCGGAGATAAAAAACAATCTCACTCATCACCAATTACCGATTACCAATTACCAATTACCCAACCAGAACAGCCTTTTAAAGAAATTGTGCGCCGCGAATACGTTGATAGCAGCTTACAACAAGCAAGGCTGATGATGATTTGGCGCGTGCCGGGATTAACCGATTTGCACGAAACTTATGCGCTGGATGTTTTGGCAGCAATTTTAGGCAGCGGGAGAACATCGCGTTTGGTGAAAGATTTGCGGGAAAATCGGCGATTGGTTACGAATATTTCTGCTAGCAATATGACCAATCAAATTCAGGGGACGTTTTATATTTCCGCGCAATTGCCGGTGGAGAATTTAGCCGAAGTGGAAAATGCGATCGCATCCCACATCCGCGAGATCCAAACCTCATCCGTAACCAAAGCAGAAATCGCCCGCGTCAGGACGCAAGTCGCGAATCGCTTCGTATTTGCCAACGAAACGCCAAGCGATCGCGCCGGAATGTACGGCTACTATCAATCAATGGTAAGCGATTTAGCCCCAGTCCTCAATTACCCCGCCCGCATTCAAGCCTTAGATAAAGCTGATTTGCAATTAGCTGCAAACCGTTACTTATCACCAGAAGCTTACGGGATTGTTACGATTAAACCGGGAAATGCTAATGGCTAATGGCTAATGGCTAATCGATAATGGCAGTATTTGTCTTTGTTGTATAATCCTGACAATTAGCAATTAGCAATTAGCAATTAGCAATTAGCAATTAGCAATTACCCCATGTGGACAAAAATCGCCGAACACATCAGCCAGGTAACGAAAGAACCCTTTGAAGTAAAGCAGCGCCGATCTGTTGGCGGAGGTTGCATTAACCAAGGTTATGCAGTTTCTAACGGCGCTGTAACTTATTTTGTCAAACTCAATCAAGGCTCCCTGGTGGATATGTTTGAAGCCGAAGCCCTGGGACTGCAACAAATGTGGGATACTCATACTATCCGCGTTCCCAAACCAATTTGTTGCGGTACGGTAGATAATTCGGCTTACATTGTATTGGAATGGCTAGAATTAGGACGCAGCGCTGGCACAAATGCTTGGGAAGAAATGGGGCGCAATTTAGCAGCAATGCACAAAGCGACTAGCAATCAAGGCTTTGGTTGGGAACGAAATAATACGATTGGTTCAACGCCCCAAATTAATACTTGGACAGCAGATTGGGCGGAATTTTTTACCCAACATCGCATCGGGTATCAATTAAAGTTAGCCAAACGCAGGGGCGGTGATTTTAGACAAGGAGAACGCTTATTAGAAGCGATTCCCGAACTGCTAGCAGATTATAAACCTCAACCGTCCCTAGTACATGGGGATTTGTGGTCGGGGAATGCTTCTGTTACTGTGGCGGGAGAACCCGTGATTCTCGATCCTGCTACTTATTATGGCGATCGCGAAACCGATCTGGCTATGACCGAACTGTTTGGCGGTTTTCCCGCACCTTTTTATCGCGGTTACGATGAAGTTTGGGCTTTAGATAGAGGTTACGAGCGTCGCAAAATGCTTTATAACCTTTATCATATTCTCAATCACTTTAATTTATTTGGTGGCAGTTACGAATCGCAAGCAAATCGAATGATAGAGCAAATTTTGAGGTAGGTAATGGGTAATTGGTAATATCATGTTTGTTGAATTGCCCATAATAAAAAAACATCACTCTGTCGTTGCGTAGGGACACGGCATCAGAGATATCTCGGACAAACAGATAACTTTAATAATGCCGTGTCCCGGCCTCTGATTACGGGTAATCGACCGGAGATCATATAATTGGTTAAGTAAGACACAATATTATGGACAAAATACTTGATGAAACGGCTTCGCTGGAAATTGCCAAACAGATTAAAAGCAAGGCTAAAAACCATTTTGATAACGCTTATAATGCAGCCTTGGCTACTGAAGGAGCAATTTACGTTCAAGGCTTTTTAGCTTTTAGTGGAAAGCCGTATAAACCTGTCGAACATGCTTGGATTGAGGTGAGCGATACGCCTGACAGCACACTAAGCGCATCCGCAAGCGTTAGCGAACGCGATCGCATCATAGATCCAAATTTACCCCACTTGCACAAAAAAGCCCAAGAACTCCATTACTTTGCAGCGCACCGCCTCACCGTCGAGGAACTAAAAGCCGCCGTCGAAGAAGCAAAAGAAGACTATCCAGATGACGATCCTTTACCAGTTTACGGCAAGCAGCCTTACGAATATTATGGTGACCAGATGTTGGGGCCAAAAGAATATTTAGATGCTTATAATTTAGCCGAGGCTAAGTGCAAAGAATTGAATCAACCACACCTTAACTGAAATTGCTAATGGTTAATGGCTAATTGCTAATTGAGTTTGGAAATATTCATCTATACCATTAGCTATTAGCTATTAGCAACTTACCCTATTAATATCATGTCTGGTCGATTACCCGTAATCAGAAGCCGGGACACGGCATTATTAACGTTATGTGTGTCGGAGAAATCTCTGATGCCGTGTCCCTACGCAACGACAGAGTGATGTTTTTTATTATGGGCAATTCAATCGAGATTATATAACTCAAATTGCTGGCGATCTCAAACTTGGAGATAATGGCTAATCGCTAGATCGGCAAAAATGCTTCCCTTCGCTCTCTCGCAGTTAGCAATTAGCCATTAGCAATTAGCAATTAGCAATTAGCAACTTGCGCTATCACACAATATTTTTCCGCGCCCTTTCCGCACGCGCTTCGGCTGAAGCCATGACCTCAGCCATGTTTTCTAGCATTTCTCCGGCGTAATTTTCCAACACCCTCGTCGAGAGGGAAATTCGACTTTGACCTTGATCTAAATTGACAACAATTGCTTTAATTTCCTGCCCAATTTGAAATAAATTTTGCAGGTTTTCGATGTAGTTTTGGCTGATTTGTTTGATGTGCAGCAAACCTGTAGTGCCGCCCATATCAACGAATAAACCAAAAGGTTTGATGTTGGTAATTTTGCCTTCTACCAACTGTCCTAATTCTATTTCGCTGAACCTAGCAGATTGAGAAGCTAAGCGCTGAGACATGACCAGTTTTTCGGCTTCGCGATTGAATTCTAGGAAGCTAACGTTGAGGGGTTGACCGATCAATTGCTCTAAATTATCTTTATCCAGGAGATGCGATCGCGGAATAAATCCCCTTATCCCTTGCACGTTTACCGTGACGCCACCTTTATTCACCCCAGTGACGCGCACTTGCACGGTTTGTCCAGCCTCCTGCATATCGGCTAATTTATCCCAAACTTGCTTGACTAACAACTGTCGCAGGGAAAGCGTTACCTGACCATCTGCATCTTGCTCTTTGACAATCAAGAATTCCCGTTCCTCATTCAACGGTAGCAATTCAGACAAAGGCGTTCCCGTTTTCAAAGAAGCTTCTCTTTCAGGCAAAAAGGCTGGCGATTTGCCACCGATGTCAACATAAGCACCATCCGATGCGTATTCAAACACCTTGCCCAGAACAACTTGTCCTTTTTCAAAATGATACTCTTGTTGTTCTAGGGCTTTGGCAAAATCGTCCCTAGAAAAGGAAGACTTGTCTGCTGGGGAAGGTGTTGCTTTGGCGTTCATGAGCGTTGGAAAAATTCAATTAATGGCTATGCCACAGTTTGGATTGCGTCAACTCGCTGCTAGCGTTGTCTGAAATAATTGCTTTACTTCAGTCCAAGCAGCCGCAGCAGCTGTAGCATCGTAGCTACCGCGATGATCGCAAAAGAAGCCGTGGTCTACTCCATCGTAGCGGAAGACCTGATGGGGAATGTGGTGTTTCTCCAGTTCTGCTTCGATTTGGTCAACTTGTGCCGCCGGAATGCTAGCATCTTCCATGCCAAAGAAGGCGTAGAGAGTGCCTTTAATATCTTTTGTCCGGGTAATAGTGGGATCGCCGCCGCCGGGAGTCCAATTAGTAATTCCAGCGCCGTAGAACGATGCAGAGGCTTTAATATCGTTGAGGGTAGCGGCGAGGTAGACAACGTGACCGCCAAAACAGAAACCGATGGTGCCAAAATTATCTTGCTTGACAACAGGCATGGTTTTGAGGTAATCAATTGTGGCTTGGATATCGCTTAGTAATTCCGAGGCTTTGGTTTGTTCTTTGTATTCCTTGCCAAGTTTAATGTCTTCTTTTGTGTAACCCGTCTCAAAACCGGGGGCGAGGCGTTGGTAGATTGCGGGTGCGATCGCAACGTACCCTTCTTTTGCTATTCTCTCCGTCACTTCCCGAATATGGGCATTGACGCCAAAGATTTCCTGGATAACGATAACACCTGGGAATTTTCCCTCACCCACGGGCGTTGCTAGGTAAGCATCTATTTGCAAATCGCCGTTGGGGATTGTCACTTTAGCCGCCTGAATTTCTAGGTCTGCCATGATTAGACGATCAAGAACATCGCAAAAACATGATATTACGGATTCAAAAAATCTAGATGCTCTCCCGCAAGTTGGCTTAACTCTTCTGGGGTTCCGGTTAATTTCATTTCCCCCCGATGTAACATTACAATCCAATCGGCGCGTCTAATCACTCTGGGACGGTGGCTGATTATAATCGTTGTCTTACCGTGGCGGTGCGTCAGTAGTTTGTCCAGCACTTCGGCTTCTGTTACTGGATCGAGTGCGCCGGTGGACTCATCTAGGATTAGTATAGGGGGGTCGGTGACAATGGCGCGCGCGATCGCTAAACGCTGTCTTTGTCCTCCAGAAAGATTCGCGCCAAACTCCCCCAGCACTGTCTGATATTTGTCCGGCAATTCGCTGATGAAGTCGTCAGCACCGGCAATCTGGCAAGCATTCACCACTTGTTCTAAAGTTACTTGAGAGTAGCAAAAACGGAAATTCTCGATAATCGACCGACTCCAAAAGTGAGCTTCCTGGGGTACGAGGATAACCTGTTCGCGCCAGCATTCCAGAGATAAGTCGGATTGGTTATATTTGCCAAACCTAATATTACCTGATTGTAGCGGATACAACCCGGCGATTAGTTTTGCCAGGGTACTTTTGCCACAGCCAGATTTGCCAATTAAAGCTGTTACCTTGCCGCCAGGAATAGTGAGGGAAAAATCTTTGAGCAAATCTACGCGCCCGATGTGGTGGAAGTTGAGATTATTGCAAGTAATATCAGCATCGGCGGGAATGTCAGCGCGATCTTGGGGAGAGCGATCGCCAATCTCTGGTGTAGCATCGATAATATCGGTAAGGCGTTGCGTAGCAGTTTGGGCGCGGGCGAACTCATCGACAAAATTGATAACGGTACCAATCAGCGCCGTAAAATTGCGATTCATACCGTTAAATGCCAGCAATTGACCGATAGTGAGTTCCTGACGAATCACCAAAATGCTACCAAAACACAGGACGGCAAGAGAACCTAGCCCGGATACGAGGGTAGAAAATACATTATTAATAATGCCGATTTGTAACAAGCCGAAAGTAACATTAGCTAGGCGACCAAAGCGACTTTGCAATTCTTCCCAAGCTTGAGGGGCGGCATTGTTAGTTTTAAGAGTCAAAATACCTTTAAAAGTTTCAATTAGAAGTCCCTGGTTTTCTGTATCGGTGACCAAAACATCGCGGTTTTTCTGTTGCAACGCTGGGATAAAAATTAGAGTTGATAGGCTCATTAAAACTGCAACTCCCACAGCAGCGGCGGTGAGTTTCCAGCTATAAATCCACATCAATACTAGAGATACTAGAGCAATAAAAGATTCGCTAGGCAGGCTAACGACTACCTGGGAAACTAATAGATTAATTTCCCGAATGTCGCGCAGGCGGCTGACTATTTCCCCACTGCGATGTGCTTCGTAATAACTCAAGGGAAGTTGCAAAATTTGGCGACCAAATTCTAGCGCCAGTCCTAATTCTAGACGTTGCGCCAAGTGAGCGACTAAATTTGCTTGTACTAATCGCAACAGGCTGCTGAAAAGAATGGTGACGGTAACTGCGATCGCCACCGTAACCAATAGCCCCGTATCTTTTCGTACCAGCACATCATCGGTGAGTACTTGCAGCAACAGGGGAAAAGCTAGAGAAAGCAAGCCAATTGCTAGGTTCAGGGGCAGCACTTGGGCGACTAGATGGCGATAGTGCCAGACGCGGTGTAAAAAGCGACTAAAGCCGGGGATGCGATCGCTAGGTTGTCCGTAAAAACGGCTGTCATCCGGCACTAGCAGCAGCATTACCCCATTACTCCAAGATTCCGTCAGCGCCTCGCGGGTGAGATAGCGCACGCCGACACCGGGATCGGCAATGACATATTTTTTACCCTTCTGCCCGTACAAAACCACCCAGTGATAGCCTTTCCAGTGAATAATTGCGGGAAGCGGGGCTTCGTTGATGCGATCGATTAATTCGGATGTAGCTTTGACAGAACGACTGTTAAATCCCAAAGATTCTGCCCCGCGACGCAATCCCAAAAGCGTCGTCCCTAACTGTCCAGTACCAACAGCTTCGCGGATGTGGGAAATTGTTAATGTGCGCCCGTAAGATTTGGCAATGGTGGCGAGACAAGCGGCACCGCAATCTTCTTCACTATGTTGGAGAACGATAGGATATTTCATCAAAATTTTCCAGTTGAGGTAAATAACTCAAGTTGCTAGTTATAACTATCATGGGTTACTGGTATTGCTAATTGCTCAGCGGAATATTTTTCCGTTCTACCATTAGCCATTAGCTATTAGCAGCCCTAAAAAAGCAAATTAGCTAATCTGAAAACTATCTGCGATCGCCAGGGCGGGCTATGTATTAGGGCTACACTTCAAGGATAGGTTTGTAAGATTGGAGACTTGCCATGTCAGAAAGTCATCTCATATGATGTCCGTTGAATTGCCCATAATAAAAAAACTCCACAGAGTTGTTGCGTAGGAACAAGGCATCAGAAATATCTCGGACAAACAGATAACATTAATCTTGCCGTGTCCCGGATTCTAATTATGGGTAATCTTAAGCACATGATATCACTCGTCACTTCAAACGCTTGATAGGTGTCACGCCTAAAACATTGCTAAATTCATAGTAAGAATCTGCAAAAACCGCAATACTTCAGAGATAGGTATGTAGTGTTGAGGAAAGCGAGCGATGTTAGAAGAAGAGCTTCCAGTTGATAATTCAAGCGAGGAGAACAGTTTCCCGCCCGTATTGCCTCGATTGCCTGTACTTTCTAGCCACCAGTGTGCGTGGCGCGGTATTAGCCTGGAACAATTTCATCAGCCACCAGGAGAAACCCCCGAATATTCAGTCGATCATTACATTATCACAATGAATATCGGGCAGAGTTTCCAATGCGAGCAAGCGATTGAAGGACATTATGAAAAAGAATTGATGTTCCACGGTGCGATCGGTGTTTGCCCTATCAATTCACTGCGCTGGCATCGCTGGGAGCGAGAAATTAATCTTCTATTGTTGAATCTGGATTTAGAATTGCTAACCCGTAACGCATTGGAGTTATTAGAGAGCGATCGCGTTGAATTATTGTCGCGGTTTGTGATTGAAGATCCGTTGATTCAGCAGATTGGACTCGCACTCAAAAGCGAACTGCAATCTAATAAAAGCGGTGGTCAGCTTTATGCAGAGACAATGGCAAATGCTCTGGCCGTACATTTATTACGAAATTACTCAACTCAAGGACATCGAAGTATACCTTGCAAGGGTGGACTATCGCAACATAAATTGAGGTTGGTTATTGACTATATCAACGATTATTTAGAGCGGGACTTAAGTTTAGATGAACTGGCTGCGATCGCGCAACTGAGTCCCTACCATTTCTCTCGTGCTTTTAAGCAATCTACGGGTATCAGTCCGCACCGATACGTAATTCAACAACGGATAGAACGGGCAAAACAGTTGCTTTTGCAGGGAAAGATGAGTTTGGCTGATGTTGCGATCGCTTGCGGTTTTAGCCACCAAAGCCACCTGAATCGCCATTTCAAACGTTTGACAGGAGTGACTCCCAAAACTTTGCTCAAGTCATAGCAAGAACGTGCAAAAATTGCAAGAACGTGCAAGATTATTCTGCCATTGCGTGTCACTATTAAGAGGTAAATCAACTCATTACTAGACTATTGGAGGTAATAATATGCCTGTAGTTAGTGACTTTATAACCATTCTCGCTGATACTCAACAGAGGACAGTCGAAAGTCCGAATGGCCTTACTATCACTCAAGGCTTTGATACCGGAGGACGTCATTCTCCTGGCACTGCATACATCTCTTTTATGGTCAGGGGGCTTACTAGCGGCGACCCCAATGTTTTCGTTAACGATACAAATGTCGGCAATTTGTTCCGTAATGATGGAAATTGGCAGACACAAACTGTGACGCTGGCAGGGTCAGTTTTGAACAATGGAAACAATGTCTTGCGTATCAGTAGTGTACCGGGCGATTCTTTCGATGTTCGATCTGTCATCTGCCACTTTCACCAAGACGTTTAATAGCTACCTTAACCGTAGTATCGAGTGGTTTCAATTGAACACAGCATAACAAGTTATAGTGGTGCGCTTACTTGAATAAGGTCTATTTGGTGTAGGTTGAGTTGAGCATAGCGAAACCCAACAAATACAATGATGTTGGATTTCATAACTTCGACCCAACCTACAAAATTTACTGGTATTAGCCCCCATCAATATGTAATTCAGTGTCGGGTATAGCGAACCAAGCAACTATTGCAACAAGGGAAAATGAGTATTGGTGAAATTGCGATCGCGCAGCGTGTGCTACGCACGTATCGCTTGCGGTTTCACTCATCAAAGCCATCTAAATCGCCACTTCAAACGCTTGACCGGCATGACTCCCAAAACTTGGCTCGATTTATAGCAAAAATGTGCAAAAAAAGCACGAACGTGCAAGACTTTTCTGTTGTGGCGCTCTACAGTTAATGCTATATGCCTGAAGTGTTAACAGGAGGGCTAAACCAATGGAAATTACCTGGAATCGAGACACCCAAACGCTCGAAATTCACGTTCACGCAGACGAAGTTTCCGATGAACTACTAGGCGTACTCCCAGGAGCAACTAGGACAGCAGAGGGCTGCTTAGCTTGGAGTATTAGGTTCGGCGATGTTACAAGAGCGCCAAGCAGCAGAAGTACGGTGCAAGATGAATTGCTGGGAGTTGTTGAAACACTGGTTGGAGACACTTCCTCAGAGGATGAATTGTTGGGAGTTGCTGAAACACTGGTCGGAGATACTTTCTCAACAGCAAGTCGAACGCCTTGGAGCGAGCCTGCCAGTGTCATTCGAGGAACGTTGATTTTAACCTTCAACAACTTACCAATTACAGAAGCGTTAACTTCCTTGGGTGGTCGCCAAATCCCTATTTTTGCAGACAATATAGCACCTCCATCTTCTAGTTCTGTGTCTTCATCCAATATCAACCCTTTTTCAGACACATTTGGCATTCTTCCTAATTCAAATCAAGTACTTCTGTTTCCCAACCCCTTTTCAGGCTAAATGTGTAATTTACACGACGATTTAGGAGTTTTTTATGCCAACACTTGCTAATTACGAGGCAATTCAAGATAGCAATTTTGAAATTTGGGCGCTCGAACGCGAGCGAGTTTTTGAATTCGATCTTCCCGATGATATCCGACTGGATGGTTCTGCCAATAGACCTCTCCTTTGTTACAGGGTAGATACAGTTGATAATGCAAACAATCTGAGATTTAGTGTCGCGATTCGCGATCGAAGTGGAGCAACAACAGAAGTTTCTAGTTTGACGCTCAATGACAGTATTATCCGTACCATGATTGAGATTGTTGATTTTAATGCGGTGAGCCAAGGCTCCAATCGAATTTTCTTTCGATATGAAGGAGGAAACGGGAAAGTCATTTTTAGCGATGTAGTTTTTTGGTATAAACGACGAACTTAACCGGATGTCAATCAACTTGATATCGAATCAATAGCAAATGCACTAGCCTTCGATTTTCTGCAAGATTCCTCAACGCAGAAACGAAATATTGGAACTTATCGGGGTGGACTACCTCAACACAAGTTGACGTTGGTTACGGATTATATTAGCGATCGCTTAGAGGAGGAGTTAAGTTTAAATGAATTGGCAGCGATCGCGCAACTGAGTCCCTACCACTTCTCTCGTGCATTTAAACAATCTACTGGTATTAGTCCCCATCAATATGTAATTCAGTGTCGGGTAGAGCGAGCCAAGCAACTATTGCGACAGGGAAAAATGAGTATTGGTGAGATTGCGATCGCGCAGCGTGTGCTACGCACGTATCGCTTGCGGTTTTAGCCACCAAAGCCACTTGAATCGCCATTTCAAACGTTTGACAGGAGTGACTCCCAAAACACTGCTCAAGTCATAGCAATAACGTGCAAAAACCGCAACAACGTGCAAGCCGTTACTGAATTGGTTATCTATCGTTGTCTATATAAGCATTAGTTGGAAGATTGGACAATGGTTATTGATATCATCTTCGATCCTCTGACCTTAAGAAGTTCGTAGTAAGAACTTTAGTCCCGATGTGTGATTTTATTAAGGACTGAAGTCCTTACTACAAACAATTTTTATTACGGGGAATTGACCGGAAATCATATGAGAGAGATCGAATTCAGAAATGAAGTTGGTAATATTCGCTGTCTTTTTGTCGAGTCACTCAAATAAGTGACACTCAAACGAGCGACTGGCAGAGAGATTGCTGCTCCATTAAGTTGATAAATATCAATCGTTGAATTCGCCTCAAACCTCATAAATTTGGCAGTTAACTAGCTCGGTATTTCGATTGAGTTAATTCTTATGGCTACCGCAACTCGTCCTACTCTTGCTTCGATAATTCCTGGACTGCAAGACCTCTGGGCAAAGACGCTTGGGGACGATCGGATTTGCATCGCTATTTTAGATGGAATTGTCGATCGCACTCATCCTAGCCTTGCGGGTGCAAAATTAACTCAACTGGAAACGCTGGTATCTGGTGCAACT
>DNGJ01000468.1 GCA_003486305.1 Cyanobacteria bacterium UBA11371 | reverse complement strand
ACAAGAACCCCCGCCTCTGGTTACTTAGAAGCGGGGGTTAGAAGGCTTTGGGTTCTTCTCGTTCTATATAGGTACAGTCACTTTAAGCCTGTACCTCCCGCTTCGTCTCAATGGATCTGCCGATTCGTTATGCCCGTCAAACAGTAGGGCAAAATTAGGTTTGACCTCTCTACCTCGATCTTGCAAGCCATACCAACTTTCCAACAAACAATCCACCGCAATTCCCCTAGTGACGCCCCAAATGGCGTCTGCACCGTCGTCTAAGCGACTGGTGGCGGGTATTGAAGTGGAGAGGGATTGCTTTAGAATCACGTTGGTAGTTCTTGAAGGCTCTAGATTAGAAATCTTACTAATAAAATACTACACTTGTATTATTAGATCTGTCTACCCCTTAAAGGAGAAAAGTAAAATGTTCGTCAACAACACCGCTACCCGGACTCCCACCACCGAGATGGACGTTACCAGCATACGCCTGGAGCGAGAGTTGAAAGATAGACTCAAAGATCTAGCTGGAAACCAAGGATATCAAGCGCTAATCCGGGAAATCCTGTGGAATTACGTGCAACAGAAATCTGGAGCGTTTAAACCGCAGTTTTCGCGTACTGACATTCGCGCCAGCATTCCCGCCACAGCAGAACGAGAAGAACGCTGCGTGCTTACAGGAGAGTTTATCCGACCTCAAGAACCGATGTTATTAGGACTCACGCGACATGGTGAGTTGGTACCGCTCAGCGTTGGCAGTTTGTCAGAAGATTAAGATTCGGGATTTGCGCCTCACCAAAACCCGCCCCATCGATCCGGGGCGGGTTTATATTGGCTGTATATATCTCGTTCCCAGGCTCCCGCCTGGGAACGCTATCCTAGAGGCTCTGCCTCTCATTCTTCCATAACCGGAGGCCGGAGCCTCCAGATCGGCATTCCCAGGTTCTACCTGGGAACGAGAGAAAAAAACCTCGCTCTCCCTCGCTTATGCAACTAATTAAACGGACAACGCTGCACTACCAGGAAGGAACTTCAGACAAAGTTTATGAAGTCGATCTGTGCCAAACGGGTGAAAATCGATATGTGGTTAACTTCCGCTACGGACGGCGAGGTGCAAGTCTAAAAGAAGGGGTAAAGACAACTCAACCCGTACCTTTAGCAGAAGCGCAGAAAGTATTCGATAAATTAGTAGCGGAAAAGACCAAAAAAGGCTATCAAGATGTCAGCACTCCGCCCGCCGAAGAAACTTTAGCTAAATCAGAAAAACCAGCCACGCGCCAGGAAGCAATATTAAACCGTTTAGCTAATCAAAATCCTAGCAAATGGCCTTTAGAACGAGCAATTTGGCGTGCAGGCGAACTGAAAATTAGCGAAGCCACCCCTTTAATTATCCCATTAATTGGCAGCGGCGAAGCGCTGAGAGATTATTGCATAGCTTGGGCATTAGGTTGGTGTGGCGGCGAGGGTGCTGTGCCTGCACTGAATCGCCTTCGCAGTAACAATCAAACGCCAGAATTTGTAAGCAGAATTGCCTTTGAAGCGTTACTCAAACTCGCCGATGCAGAAACAAAAGCAGCGCTGCACTCTGAAATGATAGAAAATCTGCCGCCAGAACTTACCAGCGCCCAATCGGCAGATGAATTTTCTCATGCCTTACGCACGTATCTTAATAATGGAGATTACAAGCGATTTGCCGTTCTCGATACTATTTATCAAATCGATAACGAGTATGTCCGTCCAGCACTTATAGATATATTGAAAACTGCGCCCTTACGTCCGAATTATTTCCAGCGATTTAGGCATATTTTTAAAATGGCTGAATATCGCCTAGATGCAGAAGTTTTTGGCATCCTTGCTTATCGCTTTGAAAAAGAATCGCCAATGTTCCGCTACGGATGGGACGGTTTCTGGGACGTGCCTAATAACAGATGGCGTAACTATAGAGAAGAACTCGCAAGTTCTGAGTCAAAAGTTGCCTATAGTAACAAGACTCGCGCCTATTTGCTACGGCGGGTATGGCGCACGCTTAAAACCCTGGGCGAATTGGGAGATACTCAATATGTAAAAATGGCTGTTGGCGTTCTCCTTCAGTATTCAGATGCAGATGCTGAAACTATCAGGGAAAAAACTTTTCCTTCATGGTATAGCTATAACTCGGCTCGGATTTCATTTACTCGGTATTGGGATGCTTATGCAGGTTATTTAACTTTTAACCATATCCTTTATCAAAACAGTCCGCGCTATGAATTAAAGGAAAATTTAAAAGCGTGGCGTTGTCGAGATTCTTACAAACCTGGAGATGCGGAACCAGATGTAAGAGAAGAAGCTTTTCCCTCGCTTTGGGAACAACAACCGAGTGAATTATTGCGTTTACTTTTAGAAAGCGACTGTCGTCCCGTGCATCATTTTGCTGCTAAAGCGGCGCGTGCTTGTCCGCAGTTTGGAGCAGAATTAGATGAAAGTACGATAATTAGATTGCTGAATAAACCTTACGAAGTGACGGCGGAATTGGGGTTTGAAATAGCGCGCGATCGCTACAACCCCACCAACCCCAATTTTACCCTAGTTCTGGCTATAGCAAATTGTGCCTTTGCACCCGCGCGCGCCGAGGCTTATCGGTGGATTGAGGATGCGGGCGATCGCATCAAGTCCAACAACAATTTTATCATCGCTATCACCACCAGTCTCCAACCCGAAACCCGCCAATTCGCCCGCCAATTCCTAACTTCAGTTTCCCTCAGCGATAATCAAGCAAAAGTGTTAATCGGGCAGCTATTTGCCTCACTATTAGGATTAAACGCCACCCAAGCACCAATCGCAAAAGATATTTCCGAAACCTTGCTTACTTGCTTCGCTTCCCAACTCCGCACATTAGGTTTATCCGTTGTACTTGACCTACTGCAAAACCCCTTATTAGAAATCCAAGAATTCGGCGCAAGAATCCTCTTAATCCACCAAACCAGTGCGGCTAATTTACCATCAGGATTAATCGACTCTCTCATGACATCACCCCACGAATCAATCCGCAACATTGGGATTCAAATTTTCGGCAACCTCCCCGACGCAACGCTTCTGAATCAATACCCGCTGCTGGTCACAATGATAATTCACGAACAAGCAGATATCCGCAACGCAATTCGCCCCGCAATTCAAAGATTAGCCACAAATCATCCAGATTTCGCCGCCAGATTAGCAACAGAATTAATCGATGTTTTAATGACATCTGAAACAAAAGAAGGTATCCATGCCTCAATCGTACTTTTGCTCAAAGAAGACTTACCAGAATCGATGACCGCTGTTACCAAAGATACAGCATTGCGCCTGCTTAAAGCCAAATCTTCCGCCGTACAAGAATTAGCCGGATTTTTACTCAGTGCTAATCGCGACACATGGGCAAATGAATACGAGACATTAGAAATAGTCAAACTTGCCGACAACGAAATACTTGTTGTGCGAGAAGCAGCGCGAGAAATGTTCTTGCACAACCTCAACAGACTGCGCGGAAACGAAAGAGAAATGTTAGCCGCCGTGAAGTTAGTAGAATGCAAGTGGGATGATACGCGGGAATTTGGTTTCCGAGTATTCGGTACATTCTTCACCGATGCCGATTTAACTCCTAGTATTCTGGTTAATTTATGCGATAGCGTGCGCGAAGATGTCCGCAAATTCGGACGCGACATGGTAACGCGGTATTTTAAACAAGAATACCGCGAAGAATATCTGCTCAAATTCAGCGAACACCCATCGGCAGATATGCAGCTATTTGCCACTAATTATCTAGAGAGTTACGCTGTCAATAATCCCGAACGCTTGCAGGAATTGCTACCATATTTTATAACCGTACTTTCGCAAGTAAATCGAGGGCGAGTTGCCAAAAAGCGCATCTTTGCCTTTCTAGATGCAGAAGCGCAGAAAAGCGAAGAAGCAGCAAGGGTAGTAGCGGAAATTCTCACCCGACAATCTGCCACGATGGCAATTGGCGATAAAGCGGCGGCGATTGAAACAATGGTGAAAATTCACAAGACTTATCCTCATCTTGCGTTACCGATTCAAGTGAAACCAGTTGCAACAATTGGAGGGTAAAAATTAACTATGATTACCGTAACTACAAAACGCTTTACCGCTGTCGCCAAGTTATGAGTTATGAGTGCTGAGTTTTGAATAAAGAGTTAAAAATTAATAACTCCGCATTTGGTCTAAAGCCTCGGACTTGAGTCCGAATCAGGAAAAATATCTAATTGGAGATCGCCGTGTTTTCCTGATATATCTCTGGAATTGTCAAGAGTATTTCCGATGCAGCCTAATGCTTAAATAACAGGATATAAATCAAATAACGAGCAAAAGTTTGCTGGTTTTGGAAAGAACAATGATATGATTTCCGTTGAGTCCATAATAAAAAAACATTACTCTGTTGTTGCGTAGGGACACGGCATCTGACGATATCTCGGACAAACAGATAACTTTGATCGTGCCGTGTCCCGGCTGATGATTATCGGTAATCGACCGGACATAATATGAGATATTTAGATCATCTGTTTTTACGGTTTAACCATCATAATTTAACTAAACTTGGTTTACAGACTTAGTTTGTTCAAGACTAAACAGAAGTCTATTGGTCAGTCTGCTCCAAGGCAGCGTCAGAATGCTGACTGCTGTTATTTCTTGCTGCTTCTAACTTCTGGCGAATTGCTGCTTGAACTTTTTGATCAAAATCAGGATCGTTGGGACTTGCAATAATCCTGAGCGGACGCTGATTGATTCTGTCTAAGTACGCTTGAAAAGCAGCTCGATCTCCACGATGTTTGAGAAAATACTGTTTTAACTCAGTGTTAGACATTGCGTCATAGTTAACTCGGCTCATCAGCAAACTCTCCATTAGGTAAGATTTGGAACTCCAACTCTTCGTCATACCCAGCTAATATATATACATTACGAGTTCGATTATCAACACAAATAAGATGTATGGGTTGAAGCATAATGTATGTCAGCTGGTAGCCGATGCGGTATAAACTCTCTAGCTGAGCAGCAGTAGGCATTCGGGTCACTCACTCCACCCAGTTATCATTCTAACAGGCAGGAAGGTAAACCCTTGCCAACACCTAAAACTTTCGTGCAGCAATTCCAAGTTGCTTGATTCTAACTTTGAAAACGGTATAGTCCATGTCAGGAATTTGATCGCCCGGAAGTTCGCCTGATTCAAGTTGTTCGATCAGAGGTTGAATATCGAGACGAATGGTACGGTAGCGTTTGCCCTACAAAGGCAGTACCATTGTTGTGGCTAGACGCGATATGCCTGGAGGCACGCTAAGCGATCGCATCCATGCCTAAAAAGATCCGAAAACTAATTGCCTGAATTTATTCATTAAAATAACAATCTACCCCTGGCAAATACTATGGAAGTAAACTACGCATATAAAGGCAGTACCGCAGTTGTAGATCGAGGCGATCGCATCCATGCCTAAAAAGATCCGAGAATTGAAAAGCATGTTACTCAAAGCAGGATTTACTTACCCCGTCCAGGTAAAGGTAGTCACTCAAAATGGATTCATCCAAAATTAGCTAAATCCATCATCATAGCTGGAAAAGATGGGAGCGATGCCAAATCTTATTTAGAGAAGCAGGTTAATGAGGCATTAGAGATTTTAAAGAATATGGAAGAAGAGGAGACAGAAGAATGAAGTATACAGTTATTATTCAATGGTCAGAAGAAGATCAATGTTTTGTGGTAGGAATTCCTGAATTTAATGATGTCATGCAACCAGTCACGCATGGAGATACCTATGAAGAAGCACTAAAAAATGCCCAGGAGGTTCTAGAGTTGCTAATCGAATCTTACCAAGAGGAAGGGAAACCCTTACCAACACCTAAAACTTTCTTGCAGCAATTTCAAGTTGCATAAATAGATGGTTAAATACTGCATAATTTTGGAGAAAATACTATGGAAGTAAACTACGCATATAAGGGAAATACAGCAGTTGTCGATCGAGGCGATCGCACGCAAATGTCTTTCTCTCCAGACACCAAGCGCGAACCTACTTTCTTCATCGGTGAATTGCGTCAAAACGTCGCCTTTCGCGAGGCAATTAGTGCCTTACACGATGTCGTTGTCTCCGACATGCGATTTAAACCCAAAGACAAAACCGCATACAAAGAATGGGCAGCACAACAGTTACAAATCGACTGGCAACTCGTTGCAGTTCAAAGACAAGAAGTCGCCAGTCGAATTAAACAGTTGCAGGAGGAACTGAAAGTATTAGACAATAACCACTTTCAGCGGATGAGGCCATATTACGACGCCAGAGAACGCTTCCGCCGCTATGTGTTTGAAAAACAAGTTGACCTTTATTTCCTCTTCGATCCAGTCATCACAGTTCACCCTGACGAAATCTTTTTTGAATGCTTCAGCGTCGATGAATCGAGTTACGGACGCCTCGGCGCCAGTTACGAAGTGTTCAAAAATATCGACGAATTCGCCTGCGGCACAACTAATATCGATTATTCCCACGATCTGTATCAGGAATTCCAAAAAATCCGCAGTTATAAGAGTACCAAATTAGAAGTCGATCCTTCTGGATTTGAAGTTACAACTACCAACGAAGAAGCATTTAAAGAAGTCAAAATCGACCTTCCCGATAGTTGGGTGAGGGGATTTTTGCAAGTAAGTTCCGCCATGTCCTTACCCGCAACTCGCTTTGATTTGCACCCGATGGATGTTCACAATTTATGTTTTGTTTTGCGACGACATAAAGAAACCAAAGGGCCGCGCAGTATGCGGTATCATTTAACACCAGGTCAGCCAGTGCGCGTCGTGTTTGAACCTTGGGGGATTGAGGTGGTTTGTGCGCGATCGCCCTACTATGGCACCTCCGAACAAGTCATCCGCGTCTGGGGACGTCGCCGCCTCCACATCTTAGAACGCCTCATCCCCATCGCCAAAAAATTCACCGTCCACCTCCTGGGTACGGGAATGCCTTCTTTCTACGTCGCCGACTTGGGCGATATGTCCTTTACCCTGGGACTATCCGGATGGACGGCAAACGATTGGGCGCAATCCGGCAACTTTGACCTCATGGCACCCCGCGCGGAAGTCGATAACCTCACAAAACAGTGCATTTTCAACGCCCTTAAGCAAAATTGGGCAGAACCGCCCGATGTCCTCGCGCAACGACTCGGTTTAGACCGTTCCCTCGTTCTCGGTGCATTAAGTGCTTACACGCAAGCAGGAAGTGCAATTTATGACTTAAATAAACAAGTTTATCGCGTGCGGGAATTGAGTCGAGAACCGCTACCGATGGATAAATTACGCTTTGCCAACGAACGGGAAGAAAAAGCGACTCGATTCTTAAGTGGAAATACGGTGCGGGTAACTTCCTGCAACGTAAATGATGGAGTTCTCACCTTACAAGGCAGCGTCCAAGATGGATCAAAAATTTACAATCCATCTTTGACAATTGACTCCGACCAACGTATTATAGAGGCCATATGTACCTGCTATTGGCATCAGCAAAACAAGCTGTTTAAAGGGCCATGCGAACATATATTAGCGCTGCGTATGCAGCACGTTCGCACCAGCAGGTAAACCCCGAAGCGCGCAACTGCCAGCAGGCCCACAGCCTTGCAATCCGGACGGTGGATCGCCGTCCTTGCGCTTAGTCCACCCACGCATCACTAGCCCGCTCTTTACTATGCTAAGTAGGGGTACTATTGCTGTTACGGTTTGGTTTTCGTAAAACTAACGAACAATAGTACCCCTACTTAGCTCGAGTTGATCGGTCTAGTCCTGAGATGTTTACGAAGGGGCAACCTGCTGGCAGGGCGCGTTTTTTTTCAATCCCTAAAGCACCATTCAAGGAGAGAAAATGAAACTTTTAACCATTGACACCAAAAACAATTGCTACGTTATTGAAGCTAACGCAATGCAATATTTGCAACAAAATATTGCTAGTTCTTTGACTTTGGAGTCAGGGACTTTTGATATAAAAATTACCAGTGGTCGCTATAGTTATGCTCAGAGCAAAACTGAAGGCGAGCCTTTGGTTGTACTTTGGATATATGGGGTTGATGGTAGTACATTTATCAACAAAAACACAGGGGCTGAAACAGGTGCAACTTGGACAACTTTAAACGGATATAACAAGAGTTTACAGTTAGAAGTCAAAAATAGAGCTGTTATCTGTGCTTTATTTTTTGATGTGAATAATAGCGATAACAAAGGAGAAGTCAACCTTTTAATTACCAGTAATAAACCATCTTTTACTCCTCAAATTATAACAGTTGATAGTCATAAAAACTGTTATGCGATCGATGAAGCAATTATATCAAGCCTCAAGCAACCAAATTCCAATTTCATTGAATTGGAACCAGGGAATTACAAGATCAAGATTCGTGAAAGCAATGCTACTTATTGGTCTTCCGAGCAAAAATTTCAATTAGAACCTTGGGCTTTACTGTGGATTAAAGATGGAAAATTTGTTTCTAACCTTACTGGTCTTGAAGTTGAAGAAACTTGGTGTTCGCTCAACGGATTGCAAGATGAATTCATTTTAGAAGTCAAAGAAAAAACTACTATTTTAGGATTTTTCTTTGATACCTACAAAGAAGATAACAAAGGACAAGTTGTTCTAGAAATTAACAAGGTGAGTCAGGCTGAAGTAAACGAAAAGTATAAAGAGCAGGAATCCGGAGCAACAGTCATGAGTGAAAGTAATATAAACGAAAGCAATGTCACCGTTGTAAGCACTGGTGGTGGAACTAGCACTACAGAAATAGCTGCTGCTGTCAGTGGTGGAGGAGGTAGCTTCAGCACTGGGAATGCTTTCAGCTTCACTTTTGACGAAGAACAGATGGAGCGAATGTGGCAAGAGATGGCAGCCAGGATCGAAACTTCAGTCAGCGTAACCGATGAAAAAGACGAAAATAAACAAGCCTACTGGGACAACCTAGAAAAATCGATACTCAAAGGCTATCAAAGTCAAGCTAAGAAACTTGCTATGCAGGTAGCACGCCTTGAGTTCATGATGAAGACTATCACACAACAAATGGAGGCAAATTTTAACCATAACTTCCAAGCTTGGTCTAATTACTTTAACAAAAATGTCAATGATTTGTTTATTACCAGAGTTCCCAGGATAGTTAGCGACCAGGTTAATCTGACAATCCGCGAACAAACCCAAGCAGTTAAAAACTTAGTAATTCAACAAATGCAAACAGAACTCAACGAGCGGGTTGAGTCTGTTGTTAATGTCAAGATTAATAATCTAACTCAAGACATTAAGGCTTCAGTTGTTCAGGAAATGCAAACAGAACTGGAGCAACGCATTGAAAACGTCGTTAATGTCAAAATTGCCAATCAAGCTCAAGATATTAACACTCAAGTTGTTTACCAAATCTCAAATGACATTGACCAGCGCATTGATAATGCGGTTAATGTCAAAATTGCTAATCAAGCTCAAGAAATCACCAATCAAGTACTTCAGCAGATAAAATTTGACATCGATCAGCGCGTCGATAATGTGATTACGCTGAAAATTTCCGATCAAACCCAGGATGTTAAGAATCTTGTGATTCAGCAAATGCAAAACTACATTGAGCAACGCATCGACAATGTAGTTAGCCTCAAAATTGCCAATCAATCCCAAGATATTAGCACGCAAGTTATTCACCAGATCCAAAGCAACATTGATAAGCGCATCGATGCGGTAGTCAACATCAAAGTTGCTAATCAAAACCAAACCATTAAGAATCTGGTAGTTAAACAGATTGAATCTGATTTCGATCGACGCATCCAATCTGTAATTAATCAATCTACAGATAACAAGGTGCAGTTAGTGGTTAATAATGTCGTGAACGAGCTGGATAACCGCATCAATGTCAACGTAGACAATAAAATTCTCAACTTCCGCAATGAAGTATCTAGCATCGTTAAGAATGAGGTTAACCAAAACTTCGCCGAGTCTCTCAAAACCACGCTTATAGCAGATATCAAAAAACAGCAGTTCTACATCGATATGCAGTCAATTAAAGCTGAGGTGGAGAACTTCTACGCGCGTTTAGGACAGTTTGAGAGTCAGTTATATTTTCGCATCGAGCAGGGAGATACCCAACTTTATAATTGGACTCTCGAACAACTTCTTGCGCTTCAAGGTTGCTTAACAGATCGCCAAGCTTTGGTTGAGATGTTTGAGATCTTTGCCAAAAACCTTAAAGACGAACTAAATAGTGCTGAATGCGTTCATCCTAGTCGGTTTACTCCTTGGGTAAGAAGAACTTCGCAAGCACAAATTGAGCCTCAGCAGCCTCAGCGACTGCCAAACGCTTAATTATCCCGAATACCGCTTTCTTCAGCAAGACGCGGAAGGGAGCGGTGTAGGCACGATATTAGCACTTACGCAAGGGCGTTTCTAGAAACCGGGTTTCTTGCTGCAATCTCTCGTTGCCAAAACGAAGATTTTTCATAGAAACCCGGTTTCTTTGCATTTCCGATTCTACTGGACTCGAAACTTAGAGCGGTTTTCCGAAATTCCTAGCAGCGATGGTGAAGCAATCGACACCGCATTCAGCAGGGGTATTGTTCCTACTGTTCTATCGATAGCCTATCGCAGAAAAATAGCGATCGCATTCATAAATTATGACAGATTCAGAACAAATAAAAACTTGGTATACTAAAGATTTGTCACAGAAAAAACAATGGTATTCCCCTGTAGCAGATGCCTACAACAAGGTAAGACCCCGCTATCCTAAGAATCTAATTCATCGGGTTTTGGATTTAGCCCAACTTCCATCTAAAGCAACTATTCTTGAGCTAGGATGTGGCGCTGGAAATGCAACCGTAGCATTTGCGAAACCTGGTTTTTCGATGGTTTGTCTTGAACCAAGTAAAGAAGCTTGTCAGTTCGCACAAATCAATTGCGCCCAGTATCCAAATGTAGAAATTCAAAATACCACATTTGAAGAATACTCACTAGAACCTGAGAAGTTTAATGCAGTTTTAGCAGCAACTTCTATCCATTGGATAGCACCAGAAATTAGATATCAGAAAGCAGCAGATGCATTACAAGAAAATGGATCTCTAATTTTGTTGTGGAACTGCGAACTTCAGCCCCAAGATGAAGTCTACCAAGTGTTGCGGGAAGTCTATCAAATATACGCACCCTCTTTGCTGGCGCGATATGAATCGCGAGAAAATCAGCAAGAAAGTCTGAGAAGTTTTGGGCAGAGTGTCCTAGACTCTGGTCGATTCAAAGACTTAGTGTCCGAACAGGTTACGAGTGAAGTTACTTATAGCACTAATGATTATTTGATGCTTTTAAGCACTTACTCGCCCTACCTAGAATTAGATCCGCAGATTAGGGCTTCTTTATTTGAAGGTTTGAGGGAAAAGATAGAGCGGAACTTTGGTGAAAATCTTCAACTCTCATATCTTTCTGCTTTTCACATTGCCCGAAAACTAAATTAAATAGCAGATTTTGCCCAGATACCGGAGTTCTTGAAGAAGTCCGGTATCTGGTTTATAACCCAATCGGGTGAGGTGAGATTTAACCTTTATGTATTATATTTGAATTACGAATAAAATTACAAGTGGGTATGCTGACTTTAACGATGCGCCCCTATGGGGGTGAAGCGGATAATGACGCGATCGCAAACCTCCTGAACGCCTGTGCAGCATTTGAGCGCCGGGATGATTGGACATCGGTTTCCGAGTTGCGGTTGGAATTGGAAGATCCATCGACAGACAAGGAAAGAGATATCCGTCTTTGGGAAGATGCGGATGGCAAACTAATTGGATTTAGTCAAATGTGGATTCCGCCATCCGGTGACAATGATGATGGCTTTCTGTGGTTTAACGTTCACCCTGAATTTCGTGACGGTTATTTGGAGAAGCAAGCGATCGCATGGGGCGAACAGCGGATGCGCGAAGTTGCAGCTTTGCGTGGTGTGTGCGCGAGATTGCGTGCGGGTAGCCGCGACGATAATAGACTTCGCATCGCCTTACTCGAAAGTTGCGGTTTTACACCTGACCGCTATTTTTTCAGAATGGAGCGATCGCTTATTGAACCACTTCCAAAACCCCAATTTCCAGAAGGTTTTACCCTCCGCCAATTACAAGGGGAACAAGAGATTGAAGCGTGGGTAGAAATGTTCAACCAAACCTTTATCGACCACTGGAATCATCACCCTTTAACGGTTGAAACTCGCAAGCACTGGTTAACCGATCCCAATTACAAACCAGAGTTAGATTTAGTTGCGATCGCGCCCGATGGAACTTTCGCCGCCTTATGTTACTGCTATATCAACCCAGAAGAAAACGAGCATTTCGCTCGCAAAGAAGGCTGGATCGCCGACCTTGGAACGCGACGCGGCTTCCGCAAAATTGGACTGGGACGAGCCATGTTACTCGCTGGTTTGCATCAGTTAAAAGCATCTGGGATGGAAACAGCAAAACTCGGTGTCGATGCTGATAATCCCAACGGTGCCTTGCAGCTTTACCAGTCCGTAGGCTTCCGCAAACTGCACACCAACATTTCGTACTACAAAGATCTCTAGCCCACCTCGTTACCAGGCTCCCGCCTGGTAACGCACTCCTGGAGGCTCTGCCTCCGGGAGTGCGAGGCAGAGCCAGAGCCTCCGGAAGTGCGAGGCAGAGCCAGAGCCTCCGGAAGTGCGAGGCAGAGCCTCTACCCCTGCGTTCCCAGGCCGAGCCTGGGAACGAGTAAAAAAACTTTTTCTGACCCCTTGACACTCTTGTAGTCTCTGTGTAGTATAAAAATACAGCGCACCCAAAGCAGAGGTAAAAACCTCTACCCTGCGCTGAATCCGCACCTTGAAAACTGAATAAAACATTAACAATTCCAACGGAGGTTTATGGAGGAGTCTCGTAATAGAGACTATAACCATCCATGTTTTTACTTTACACAAAACTGTTTAGTTGGCTGCCGACTTCATTTAAGTCGAAAATCCAACCACAGTTTAACTCCAACCCATCCGAGACGGAATTAGAACCCCAAGGTTCTGACTACTTCAAACAAAAACAATTCACTGAAGAAATCCGTCACGTTCAGCAAGTCTATCACCTAGAGCGGCGTTTCTTGTTGTAGAAACTATCAACTTTTCACCAGCCCTCCTTTGATAGACAAGCATTCAATCTGAAATCGGCAATCTACAATCTAAAATTATTAAAGGAGGTGCTGACAATGGTACATATTCGATTTGAAGGACGTTCCTACGACCTAGCAGAAATTCAACTAGGCGTCACCGCTACAATGAACGATACAGCGATCAAAGAAAGACTAGCGCAGCACTTTGATGTTGCAGGCGATCGCTTCCAACTCTACGTAGTCGATCGGCGTCCCAGCGGCGACTTAATTATCCGTCCAGAAGCCGTTTACGGCTAAAACAATTTCAGATTTGAGATTTAAGATTGCAGATTTATTCAAATCTGCAATCTGCAATCTTAAATCTGAAATTCATACATTATGTTAATCGTTGAGGGAAAGCAATGCGCGCCCTAATTTAGAAAGCTTACATACTAGCTCATTTAGTAGAGCAATCGACCTATAAGCGATTGGTAGTGGGTGCAACTCCCGCGTATGAACAAACAGCTTTCTTAACTTGCGCGCACTGTTTAACTCAACACTATACCGAATCATTTATACCGAACCTTGTAAACTGTCCCGCGCCCTAACTTGTAAAGCCTACACACATAATCCAACTGATTTGTCGTAGGTGCAAATCCTACCAGCCGCGTGAATGTTGCGGCTGTAGTTCAGTAGTAGAACGATCGGAGTTGTCAAAAGCTTTACAAACTTGTGCGGGGCAATAAAAATTTCAGATTTGAGATTTTAGATTGCAGATTTTTATCAACTTAAATCTGCAATTATTTTCGCTTCGCACCCCAACAGAAAAAGCCTACATACTTGACGTAACTATAACGGCCCTAAGGTAGTGATGTTCGGGCGACCGACTAGCGAAGCATTCCAAATCTCTTGTTAGATGAGGTTTGCGTGTCCACTGCCGGGATAAAACCTGGTAAGAACGGCGGCAATTATCAGGATAAAACTTGGTAATAGCAACATGTAATACGGCTTTTTCGACTTGTGCGAAATGTTACAATACCTCTAAATCAAAGGAGAAAAGATGCTGTTAATTCACGCGATCAAACGATTTTGTCAACAATACTTGCAGCAGTCAACACATAGCTTAAGATTGATTTATGAGCGAACATCGCTTAGACAAAATCGTGTTTGAACGTCCTCGGGAAAGGACGAGATTCAAATATCCTCCAGGCTACAAGAAAAATCTCCAAAAGAGCGACGATGACTTGAGGGCAGACATGGCTGAACTTGAAGAACTCAGCCGTCAGCAAGCAAGAAATGCCAGACAGCTATATGAATCGAGTCAATACGAATCTATGCGTCGTCCTTGGCAAAGTCATGCACATATTTGTGTGGGCAAGCAAGATTTCTCAAAAAATCTAGCGCCACTGCGCCGTTGGCTGTTTTCTAAAGTAGGACAACATTGGGATGATATCTACAGTGAATTGTGTCAGCGTATCGATAAGCGGACAACAACTGGTCAACGCTTTTTTTCCCATCTATGGGATTGTGTGGAACCAGATTTTGGGCTAATTGATGGAGCGATTGTTAGCAGATATTACTCAAACGTTAGCAGACATCCTTTTTACATCCACCCCGATACAGGAATTCTCTGCGCTGTCAAAAAACCGCCGAGAGAACCTGCTAAGAAATCGGATGATTGCATCGTCATCGATAACTACCATGAATATCGCAAATTGAGCGATGTGTGGTATTTAGTCACGTTTGAAAATATTCCACAAGGTGTGGCAGTTAGAGATGTTATATCAGGACAAACTGTCCAACTAGCGTCGTGGCAGCGGGAGCGCATCTATGCTGCCAGCAAACGCCAATGTAGCAAAAAAGAAATTAAGCACATCATGAAGCAACTGAATCAATAACACCCAGATCCCCGACTTCGCGCGAGAAGTCGGGGATCTAGCCAAGCATGAATTCTACGCCCCGCGCCCTAACAGAAAAAGCTTACATACTAGCCTAGTGGTTTAAGGCACTTGACTCGTAATCAAGCAACTCGTAAGAGTTCGCAGGTTCAAATCCTGCGTATGAACAAACGGCTTTTTCAACTTGTGCGGGACACCAATTTTTTAGTTAATTAGATCTATGTGCAAAAGCACCGGACGGGCAAGATGCCCATCCCACAAGAGTAGAGATTGACATGTCAATCTCTACAATTTTTCTTGTGGGGTGGGCGTCCCGCCCGCCCATCAAAGATCTCAAGAGCAATTTTACAAAAGGTATATTAAATAACGGAGGTAGCCATGTCTGCCAAAACAATTGAACTTCTGGAACAGCTAAAATCTCTAACAATCCTTGAAACTTCCGAACTGGTTAAGCAGATTGAAACTACCTTCGGTGTTGATGCTTCACCGCGTCCAATTCTTCCGACGATTTACATTAACAAAGATGAAACTGAACCACCAGAACCAGTAAAAACTGAGTTTGATGTAATTCTGGAAGAAGTTCCGGCAGATAAGAAAATTGCTATTCTTAAAGCCGTGCGGAATATTACGTTTTTGGGACTGAAGGAAGCGAAAGATTTGGTAGAGTCAGCACCAGTAGTGGTGAAGGAAGCGATCGCACTCGATCTCGCCCAAGAAATCAAGCAACATCTGGAATCAGTCGGTGCTAAAGTTTCCCTAAAATAACGTATTTTGGAGAGCGATTGCATGACTCACAAAACCACCTCATACCGCACTCTCAATGAGATAGAAAACCTAGTCCGCTCATTTGAGAAATGCACCTTACCGCGTAAAGAATGGACGCATCAGGCGCATTTAATTGTTGCGCTGTGGTATCTCACTCGTTATCCGGAAACAGAAGTGGTGGAATTGATACGCGATCGCATCAAAAAATACAACGCATCCCAGGGTATAAAAACCACTCAATACAGTGGCTATCACGAAACCATCACTTTATTTTGGATACAGATAGTTCGCAACTTTCTTGCCGCTGAAGGTGTAAACTTTCCCCTGGTACATCTAGCAAATTATCTGCTACTAGGTTATGGAGACAAAAATCTACCCTTTGAATACTACAGCCGCCAGTTACTGATGTCTTGGGAAGCTCGTAAACACTGGGTAGAACCTGACTTGCAACCACTTCCCAACTAATCTATAATGGTAGTTGTCGCCGCGCCCTAACTGATAGAGCATACATACTTAGTTGTAAGGCAGCTTTGTTGAAAAAAAGCTCTTTTAACTTGCGCGGTGACCTTTCACTCGCAAGCGTGCGACAACTACCTCCAGTCAATTTTAGATTTTAGATTGCAGATTTTAGATTTGAAATTCTCAATCTGAAATCTGCAATCTGAAATCTGCAATCATTTCAGGAGGTAGCCATGAATACAACAGAACGCGACCTGCGTTTAGAAATGCTCAACAGCTTGCTCACCACACCCCACCGCAAGTTAGAGCAAGTCGCAGAAATTCACAAATTAATAGTAGAACTAGACCCAATTTTTTACGGACATTTAGCAGTTTGGTATCAGCAAAACGGCGATGTGCGCGACCACAAAGAAGTGTTCGTCGGTAACTTGCTCACCAGCAATTTAACCGAACATCGCGATGCAGGTTTTGTGATGTTGCAACAGTTTCCGCCTTATGAAGTATCGCGCATTGTAGACTTCATGAAACAGCATCGGAATAAAATGCCTCGTTCTGCACGCACAGCGGTAACGCGCTATCTCAAAGAACGGGAAAAGAACCCGGCATTTTTTGACCGCGCGGCGCTGCGGGGACGCAAGGCGATGAAGCACCTGTACGCAACATTGCACATTAAGCCCAATGTGCGTGCAGATGCGGTTCTGTTCAAGGATGCACCGCCAGAAGATAGCCTTGCTTTTGTTCTCAAACTGTTAGCAAAAGCTGCAACACCCGCCGAACAAGCACATCTAATAGTCGAGCATAATATTCCTTACACCATCGCAGTTGGTGCGGTAAAACAGGTAACGCCGACGGTGCTAGTTGCATTAATTAACTCGATGTCGCCGCAAGAGGTTATAAATAACCTCAAGTCGCTGAAAGATCGGGGTGCAATGGAACATCCAGAGGTGAAGGCGCTGATTGATGGCAAACTGGAAGAAGCACAGAAAAGCGATCGCATCTCCGCCTACAAAGCAAAAGTCGCCGCCAACGTCACAGAATTGGATGCAGAAACTGCCGCCAAACTAGAAAAAGTCACCGACGAGCAAATTAAAAAGCGCGGTAAAATTGCCAAAGCAACAAGTTTGTTAATCGACAAATCGGGATCGATGGAAAACGCCATCGAAATTGGTAAGCGACTCGCCGCTTTAATTTCCGGCATTAGCGAAGCAGGATTGTTCGTCTACGCCTTCGACACCGTACCTTATCCAGTAACAGCAAACGGTAAAGAATTGAGCGACTGGGAACGTGCTTTCCAGCATATCAAAGCAGGCGGCGGTACTAGCATCGGTTGTGCATTGGAAGCAATGCGCCTGAAAAAGCAGTGGGTAGAACAAATCATCTTAGTAACAGATGAAGGCGAAAACGCTGCACCTTATTTTGCTAACGTTTACGACCATTACTGTCGCGATTTGGCAGTAATGCCCAACGTGGTAATTGTTAAAGTAGGTAGCACCAGCAATTACGTCGAAAACCAATTAAAGCAAAAGCAAGTGCAAGTAGATACCTTCACCTTCGCAGGTGATTACTACTCGCTACCGAACTTAGTGCCAATGCTATCTCGTCCATCGCGCCTAGAATTGCTGATGGAAATTCTCGATACACCGCTACCAGTGCGGGACGATAAATAGACCTCTCCAATAATTCTTGTGGGGTGGGCATCTTGCCCGCCTTTGAGGAATTGTAGGGTGCGTTAGCGACAGCGTAACGCACCTGACAAAACTTGGCGATAAAAATTTGAAATCAAACAAAAAAATGACGGAAATAACCACCCAAATCGTAAAAGAACTGCGTCAAAAAACTGGTGCAGGCATGATGAATTGCAAAAAAGCACTTCAACAAACCAATGGTAATATGACCAAAGCCATTGAATGGCTGCGGCAAAACAACATCGGCTTCCCTCCTACAAACCTTTCCTCATCAACGGAAGGAATGATTGGCTACTACATTCATACTGGCAATAAAGTCGGCGTACTGATAGAAGTGAACTGCGAAACAGACTTTGTAGCGCGCAGTGACGAGTTTCAAACTTTAGTGCGAAACATCGCCATGCAAGTTGCAGCTTCTTCAAACGTCGAGTACGTTAAAGTAGCAAACATCCCACCCGAAGTTGTCGAAAAAGAAAAACAAATCGAGATGGGACGCGATGACTTGAAGAACAAACCAGAAAACATCAA
>DNGJ01000469.1 GCA_003486305.1 Cyanobacteria bacterium UBA11371 | reverse complement strand
ATTTATCGGTTACCTAGCGAAGCCCAATGGGAATATGCTTGCCGTGCTGGAACTACAACACCCTTCCACTTTGGCAAGCATATTCCCATTGGGCTTCGCTAGGTAACCGATAAATTTTCCCTGTTTTTTTAGAAAGTAGCGCACAGAATTTCATCACCTCACTCAACCATACATCTTCTACAGGTTGATTTGCCTTAAAGAATCTTCTATTGATTTCGGGTAAGGCTCCAACTGCTTTCCACTGTGCTTGAGTTACGGGATATTTGCCCATGAAGAAGGGTTTTATACTAACTCGGTGTAGCGGACTTTCCGAATCATATCGCCCATTTTCTGTTTCCGGTGAACCCATCAAAAAAGTCCCACCGGGAATCGATACCATTTCCAAAATGACGCCATCGCCCAAGTCTTCCGAGAAAAAATGGGCGCTTGATGGGATGCGACTAATTTCTTCCCCTCTGTCATTTACGGTAATGACATCAAAGGTAAAGGTTGATAAATATTTCAGTAACTGTTTTGCTGTTTTACCAGTTTTATTGCGAAGCAAATTCCAGGCGGCGCACTGCACTGCCCCTGTTTCAGTTTTGACAATCTCGACGACAATATCTAACCCCGCTTGACCATATTTAAGGGCATCGGATAGGGCGGCAATTCTTACTTCGTCCGAGGTGCTGGCTAAGCGGTGTTTTACTCCTGCTAGTCCGCCGAGGACAGCAGCATTTACAGGCGGTGGAGATTGACCGCCTAGTACGGCGTCAAAAGGGCGTGGTTCGTTGGGATTGTCTGGCATTTTGGGTTTTTTGGCACTACTATCTGTTTTAGCGCCCCCCACCCTCGAAGGGTGGGGCTATACAAACAAAGTCCGCAAGGCAAGGACTGAAGAAAATACAAAGTTTTGAAACCTGCGTAGCCAGGTTTTGTTTGTGTAGGCGCGATTTTAATCGTCCGCATTTTTGTCCGAAATCTCTTTTTTCCAGATTGTGACAATCTATAGCGTCCCCCACCCTCGAAGGGTGGGGCTACACAAACAAAGTCCGCAAGGCAAGGACTGAAGAAAACTCAATGTTTTGAAACCTGCGGAGGCAGGTTTTGTTTGTGTAGGGGCGATTTTAATCGTCTGCCTGTTTGTCCAACCGAAACCAGAAACCGGGTTTCTTGTTGCGATCGCTAGTTACAAATCGATGATTTTTCCTAGAAACCCGGTTTCTTTACGCAAGTCTTGTCCGAAATCTCCTTCAACCAGATTGTGGCAATCAATAGACCATCACCCTAAATAAAAACGATGAACGGAGATTCTGTATTGAACCGTTTCCCTCAACTCTTTGGGGGACTATTTGCTTTATCTGCTGCTATTGTGATCGGTTCTTTTATCGGTGCTGGCGCGATTCGAGAAGTTAAAAGCGCTAACGATGTCCTCACCGTTACAGGTTCGGCTAAAAGGCCGATTCGTTCTGACTATATTATCTGGCGTGCTTCGGTATCGAGTCAGCAACCAACTTTGGCAGCAGCTTATCAGGAAACTAAGCGCTATAACACCAGAATCCAAAGTTATTTGAAACAAAAGAAAGTTCCTTCTGAGGCAATTAGCTTTACTTCAATTGAAACTTCGTCTGTGCCGGAAATTTTACCCAATGGTCGCGAATCTGGAAACACTATCGCTTACCGAGTCATCCAGCGGTTAGAAGTTCGTTCGGATCAAGTCGATCAAATTACCGCACTTTCCCGTCAAGCAAACGATTTGATTAATGAAGGGATTCCGCTGCAATCAAATCCACCGGAATATTTATACACTCAATTAGCTAAATTGCGGGTTGAAATGTTAGCCGAAGCGACAAAAGATGCCAAGGCGCGTGCAGAAGCGATCGCAAACAGCACCGGAAACCGCGTCGGCGCAATTCGCAACGCCAGAACCGGCGTTTTTCAAATTACTCCCAGATACTCAACTGAAGTCAGCGATTCCGGCGTTTACGATACTTCTTCCCTAGAAAAAGATATCACCGCTGTCGTCTCAGTAAGTTTCGGCATGGAATGAGATGATTTCAGATTGGGGTGATATCCGTACCGCTTAATATTGCAGCTTTAGTCGAGTTGTGTTACAGTTGTAATAGGTAAATAAAAAGGTAAAAACAATGGCTCGACTACTCAAGCGGTGGGAGTCGCCCCGTCGCGAAGGCAGGAACGATAAAGGCAGAGGCGGATCGGCAAGAGCAAGACAACTGAAGAAGCAGCAAAAGATGTTGCTCAAGAAGTTAAAAGAATCTGCCGAAGACAATCACAACTCAAGGGGAGGGAAAATTAATTCCCTCCTCTATTTTTTTATCACCGATATTCCGTCAGCACCCCAGCATCGGGGCGGGTTTATATAGGTTGTCTGCCTTCATCATATATTGTCTGTAAAACCCGCCCCTACACCAATTACCAATTACCAATTACCAATTACCAATTACCAATTACCCAATTTAATACACTGCCTGCCAAATCCGAATCGTCCCATCGTATCCGCCAGTCGCTAGTAATTGCCCATCGGGACTAAAAGCAAGTGTTTGTACCCAATCTGAATAACCGGGAATTGCACCAATTTGCTGTCCGGTTCTGATATCCCACAATCTCACCCCATCTCTACCTGCACTGGCTAAAGTTCGCCCATCGGGGTTAACTGCAACAGCGTTGACTACGTTATTATGTCCAGTCAATGTGAAAGACCTTCTTGTTGATAAATTCCAAACTTTAACTGTGTGGTCGTAGCTACCACTAACTATGCTGTCTCCATCGGGGCTAAATGCGACAGAACTAATCGCACCTTCGTGCCTGCCAATAATACCAATTGATTGACCGTTGGTAATATTCCACAATTGCACAACGCCCGCCCTTCCTCCACTGACAAATAAGGGTTGATTTGGACTTACTGCCAGTGAGTAAATCATCGGTTGAGCCAAAGGCGCAAGCGTGTAAAGCAGTCGTTGCGTCTTGATTTCCCAAAGTCTAATTCCGTCCAGACCGCCGCTAATTAAAGTTTCACCGTCTGGTGTAATCGCCAGGGAAAGAATGTTGGTGATCGGATCGATAAATCTACGGGTTAACTTGCCATTTCTAACATTCCAAAAAATTATATTCGTATCATCGCTACCGCTGGCGATGCTGCGACTATCGGGAGTAAAAGCAAGTCCCATGACGCGGATGCTGTGCGCCTGGAAGGAACTTCTTCTTCTTCCCGTTTTGGGGTTCCATATCCTAATCCTGTTGTCAATTTCGCCACCGCCGCTGGCGAGAAAGTTTCCATCTCGACTGAAGGTCAAAGACCATACGGGACCCCAATGGGCATATTGTAGGTTGTGTAGCAATTTAACGTCTTGCCAGGGTCTAGCCCGGGGAAAGGTGGGAACGACAACGGGGGGCGGATCGTCGGTGGTTCCGTTGGTCAATGGCGATCGCTGACTCAGTGCCGCGCTAGTAGTTATACTGAAAAATACAGTTACAAATATTACCCAATAAGCTAAGCGTTTCATCCCGTCTCAGATTGAATGTTCGGACAAATTGTACTAGCTTGGCGGTAACTTGGGGGTTGTTCTTGCCAGTCAGAGAGTAAATTTTGCAACTGGTGTTGCAGCATTTCTAGTGCGGCAATTTGTGCAGCGATCGCTTGTACTTTCCCCTCAAGCATTTGTTTGACTTCCCCGCAGGGAAGATGCCCCTGGTCGTATATCTCTAAAATTAGTTTAATTTCGCTTAATTTCAGCCCTAATGACTGCGATCGCGCCCTAAAATCGAGCCGCTTCATTACCCCCATCTCAAACAACCGATAACCGGACTCGGAGCGTGCTACCACTGGCGATAGCAGCCCAAGCTCCTCATAATACCGTATATTTTTCACCGGCAACCCGCTTCTGTGCGCCACTTCGCCAATTTTGAGCAGCTTGCCTGCAACAATATGGGTCATGGGTCAGATGGCATGGGTAGCTGTGAAGGTTTAAGTTCTCACCTGCCCACCTGCCCACCTGCTTACCTGCAAAGTTAGTAAGGACGATTTTTCTTATTGGAAGCGTTCAAGGTGGGGAGGGGAGGGCGATTTGGTTGGGGTGGTAGATAATATTGAGGAGCCTCGGCGGGAGTTTCGTCGGTGTGGCGCCCCATTATCAGCCAACGTAGTGCGATCGCTAACCCTACCGTGCCGATGCCGAACGCGAGTAAAGACCCGCGATCGCCGACTCCACCTATTACAGCATCCACTGCTCCCACAATCAAAATAAAACTCGAAATCGGCTCTTTGCGGTAGGCTGACCTTAAAACCCGAACAAATGCAGCATTCATCAGCGTTAATTGTACTCTCGTTTTGATTCAATCTTAGCGCTTGCAAAAAAAGGCGAAAACCCCAGCAACCTCTGCCGCTGGGATGAAACGCCTATCAACCCTTGGGGGGCTTCTCCCACCTATCACCAAAGTTTCTTGCTGCGATGTAGAGACGTTACATGTAACGTCTCTACATCAAAAACCGACGATTTTTCATAGAAACAAAGGTGATTTGCCTATGGCGGAAAGAAAAACTTCATCTTTTGCGCCTAATTTAAACCGAGCCAGGATAGCACGCCTTGTCCGGTAACGTATTCGATCAGCAAAGTCAGCGCAAATCCGATCATCGCTGCTCTACCATTTAAACGCTCTGCGTACTCGTTGAAACCAAACTTCGGCTCTTCCAACTTGGGAGTCACGGTTGGTTGCGGTTTAGCGGTTGGTTGAAATCCTTGTGCCATTTTTAAAGCCCTCTCTCGACAAAATTAACTAATTTGGTCGGTTAAGCTACCGACAAGAGGCACTAGCCGGTGTTAAGTTTTACCTGTCCTCTTGGGGTTTACTTAGCCTGCCTTATTTACAATTCTTTACATTATTTATTGTACAGCCAAAGTGGGGAAGATGGGGCTTCTTGGGCAGGTGTGCAGGTGTGTTCCAGGGGCAGGTGGGAATTTGGATGTACAACATTCTCCCCATCTCCTGGAGTTCCCTGCTCCCGGATTCCCCCTTGTCTGCCACCTACAAGAAATCGGGCTTAAGCTAGAGATAAGGGGTTTGGTAGAGGTTACAGATGGAAATTGGCGTTCCGAAGGAAACAAAGGATCAAGAGTTTCGAGTTGGGTTGAGTCCTTCCAGCGTGCGGGTGCTGCACGATCGCGGACATTCAATCAAAGTAGAAACAGGTGCTGGTATTGGTGCTGGTTTTAGCGATGAAGATTATATCCAGGCAGGGGCCGAAATTGTCCCCACAGCAGCGGATGCTTGGAACCGAGAACTGGTGGTAAAGGTAAAAGAACCGCTGGAGCCGGAGTATAAGTTTTTACAAAAAGGGCAGTTGTTATTTACATATTTGCACCTGGCAGCAGTTCGCAGCCTTGCCGAGCATCTGATCGATTGTGGCGTGACTGCGATCGCTTATGAAACCGTAGAACTGCCAGACGGCAAACTTCCCCTCCTCACCCCCATGAGCATCATCGCCGGACGCCTAGCGGTGCAATTTGGCGCTAGGTTTCTAGAACGGCAGCAAGGAGGACGCGGCGTGCTTTTAGGCGGCGTTCCCGGTGTTAGTCCTGGAAAAGTGACGATTTTGGGCGGCGGCGTTGTAGGCACAGAAGCGGCTCGCATTGCCGTCGGCATGGGTGCTAGAGTCGAGATTTTAGACGTAAACGTGGATCGTTTGGCGTATCTAGAAACCCTATTTGGCTCTAGAGTCGAACTACTTTACAGCAACCCTACTACGATTGAAGCGATCGTTCCAGATACCGACTTGCTCATCGGTGCGGTTTTAGTCCCCGCACGCCGCGCCCCGATCCTAGTTACCCGCGCTTTTGTGCAAAAAATGCGTCCCGGTTCGGTAATCGTCGATGTAGCAGTAGATCAGGGCGGTTGTATCGAAACCCTGCATCCCACTTCCCACACTAACCCCACCTACATCGAGGAAGGCGTCGTACATTATGGCGTCCCCAATATGCCGGGAGCAGTCCCTTGGACGGCAACGCAGGCACTGAATAACAGTACTTTACCTTATGTGTTAAAACTAGCTGATTCGGGTATCAAAGCCCTAGAAATGGAACCTGCTTTAGGCAAAGGCTTAAACGTTCAAAACCACCAGCTAGTGCATCCAGCAGTTCGAGAAGTATTTCCAGATTTAGCCAAATAGGCTAATGGCTAATGGTTAATGGCTAATGGCTAATGGTTAATAGTTAATGGCTAATGGCTAATGGTTAATAGTTAATGGTTAATAGTAAAAAGGCATTTTCTCCAGCTAACAATTAGCAATTAGCAATTAGCAATTAGCAATTAGCAATTAGCAATTAGCAATTAGCAAAATCTAAAATTCCTTTTGATGCCGTTTTTGCCAGTACCACCGATACCAATCACTCGAACTGCGGACAGCTAGCCATAGTAAAAATAAAGCAATTAATCCTCCCTGTCTGGGGGCATCAAAAGCGAAAAAAACAAGCGCTATGCATAAACCATCTTGAGCAAACACCAACCATAACGGCAAACCTCGCAGTCTAAAAAACCAGCCGACTTGAACTAGCTGTAGTACTAAAGCTAATAAACCACCTGTTATCCCAATTAATGGGATTAACCAAGCAGCTAAGTCCTTAGCTTCGGCAATAGTAATCCCCATCATTGCTCCCACAATCGGGCTGAACATTAATTCAACCGTTTGCAGTACCCGCTGTCCTAATAGCTTTTTGGAAGCAACCAGTTCCAAGAACGACCAACTGGTGAGGACTCCTACAATGACTTGTGGATGAAACTGAGATAATATCGGTACTATAGACCAAAGCTCGTTCTGTAACAGCCCAATCAAGAGTAGGGGTAGGGCAATTCTCCCCACTCCTACCGCAGCAGCAGCAGAAAGGGCGGCTAAAAGTTCAATCATAGTTGTGCGCGATCGCTTTACGTTTCAACGATTGGCAAGGGTACCCTCAGTTTTTAACTTAAGGCTGCTTCTCTTTTATCTTTAGCATAGCTTTTCCATCTTCGATATCTTCCATATCTGCCCCACATATGATATGAAACTGGGGTACCCTGCCAGAGGTTTTTGATGATTACCGCTATAGAAATACTGCTAATTATCCTCATTATTGGTTCTATCATCTTTTATCTGGCCTGTGCCGTCTGTACCCGCCAGTTTTTTGCCTCTAACGAGTCAGTGACGGAAAATCAGGATGCACCTGTATCGATTTTAGTTCCGGTTTGTGGCTTGGATGAAGGGGCGTGGGAAAATTGGTCAGCTTTTTGTCAGCAGAATTATCCAGATTTTGAGGTACTGTTTGGGGTGATGGATGTGCAAGACCCTGCTGTCCCGATTCTCAAACAACTGGTAGAGACGTTTCCCGACCAAGCTAAACTTTTTGTCGGGTTGGAACCTCGCGGGATTAACTATAAGGATAGCAACTTGAGCTATCTGTTAGAAGCATCCCAACACGAAATTATTATTTTTGCCGATAGCGACATTCGCGTCAATTCCGATTATATTCGTACCGTGACTGCGCCTTTAGCCGATCCGGAAGTTGGTTTGGTGAGTTGTGCTTTTGTCGGGTACGATCCTCAGTCTGTGGGTGCTGCGATCGCTTCTTTCGGTCGCTGCGTCGATTTTATACCCAGTGCGTTGCTCGCTCGCGTTATAGATGGCGGCTTTCGGTTTGCCGTCGGTGCAACAATGGCTACCCGTAAATCAACCCTGGCTAACTTCGGCGGCTTAAACCTCAACCGCATCGGGTCGGATTATAACTTGGGGAAGCGTGCAGCAATCGCAGGGTATCGGGTAGAATTCTCCCGCTACGTTCTCGAGTCGGACACGGGGCGCGAGAGTATCGGCGAAGTGTTCCGGCGAGAGTTGCGCTGGGCAAGAACAATTCGCTACAATCGCGGCTCTCAGTATTATACGATGGCGTTCTGTTACGGAAGCGTGTATTGCTTGCCCCTGGTGGTTTTGTCGGGGTTTTCTGAGTGGGCGATCGCGCTAGCCCTATTTACACTGGTTATCCGTTATACCCAATCTCTCACAGCAATTTTCAGTATCAAAACTCCAAAACTTATACCTTGGCTGTGGCTGCTACCTTGGCGCGACTTACTCAGCTTTGCCGTTTGGGCAATGGGTGCATTTGGACAAGGCGTATACTGGCGGGGAAGGCGACTGCGAGTAATAGAAGATGGTCTTTTAACGCAATGGGAATAAGAAATTGCAGATTGCAGATTGTAATTACTCCCTTCCCAATCTCTTCTTTCCTCTTATCTCTGCGTTCTCTGTGCCTGGAGTGGTTCGTTACAGCAGATTGCAAGTGAGTGATATCGTGTCCGTTAGCATCGG
>DNGJ01000181.1 GCA_003486305.1 Cyanobacteria bacterium UBA11371 | reverse complement strand
GGTTGGGATACCGGCAGCAGTGAAATTAATCCCGGTACAAGTCTTTGGGGCAATTCCTTGACCTTGGTTAACGATGGTTTATATCTCTTGCGAGGCGAAACCAGTACAGATACTTGGCCTTTTAATGAAGGGCGGGGACTGATTAACAATGGCAATTTTGCCCGTGTTTTTCCCAATAGCGGGCTAGTAGAAACGCTCCCTAATGTACCCTTTAATATTGGCAAGGGTAGTACAGCAGTGTCTCTCAATGGATATTTATATGTAACGCAAGGAGACACTCTCACCCTTGGTGATGACCCAGGCAATGCAGGAACTTTGCAATGGGAAGGAATTCGCCAGCCAGGAAAGGGATTTGCGCGGTTTAAAATTGATGCCAATAGCGGTCCAATTGGCGTAGTGCCGAATGGTGAATTAACAGAAGGGAATGCTAACTTATGGAGTACGTTTGCTTCGGATGGGGCAATTGCCACGGTTAATAACGATACAAACTTGGTCAGAATCGGAGAACAATCCCTCAAGTTTGACACTCAGAGTGGCTTTGATACTGGCATCAAATATACCACACCTACCAATACCTATTTGGACTTAAGTACGAAAAATCACTTGGTTTTTTGGGCTTATGGGATTAACAACAATCCCTATGGTTTTCAAGGCAACCAACCGATAATTCAATTAAACAGTGCGACTGGCAGCTTCCGCTACGAACCTCAAGGGACTTTTATGTCTAACAATGGGTGGCAGAAGTATACTATTCCCCTGGAAGGAAACAGTCAGTGGGTACGCACGACAACAGGAACCCCGACTTTATCAAATATTACCGAACTGGAAATTCACCAAGATACTTGGGATGCGGGATTCACCGTGTACTATGATGGGCTGGAATTTATCAACCGCGATCCCAACTATCTACCGCCAGCAGGACCAACCCCGCCACCCGGAGTAAATCCGAATGCGATCGCTCCCAAAGTGCTGTTGTACGTCTTCGATCCGATTATGGAAAACTTGGGGGGCGTGCGTCAGCATCAAGCGTATGGATGGGGCGATCCGGTGACTCTCACCAATCAGGTGGTCAACGATCTAAAAACGAACAGTCATGGATTGGTCAATTATCAAGTAGTAGACGTTAAGATTGCCGACCAACATCCCTATTACAAAGATGGATTTCAATACACTGACGAAGGTTCTCATCAAGCTTGGCTGAATCGGGATTTTTCCCGTTCCAACGTAGGATTTGATTATGTCAGATTTGTCAACGAAAATAACATTGCCCAAAGAGTTGAGAGTGGCGAAATTGACGAAGTTTGGCTTTATTCTGGCCCTTTAGGGGGAATGTATGAATCCGTCATGGCTGGTAACGGCGCGTACTGGATCAACGGACCAACGCAAAATGTGGATAGCGATCGCGCTTTTGCCATTATGGGGTGGAATTTTGAGCGCGGGGTAGGTGAAGCGTTGCACTCTTTCGGTCATCGCTCCGAAGGCATCATGGATCATATCTATGGGGTTCAATCTCCCAACCAGAATAATAACTGGAATAAATTTACCTTCCAAGACCGCTATCAACCAGGACTCGGCGGCGTTGGGAGTATTCACTTTCCCGTTAATGGTACCAGCGACTACGATTACGCCAATGAAAACTTTGTCATTAGCAATGCCGATGATTGGTACAATTACCCGAATTTTACCGGAACCACTCGTTCGATTAATTTCCGCGAATGGTCGCCTAATGGCACCGATCCGCAGCGAGAATATTTAAATTGGTGGTACAACCATTTACCACATTTTGGCGGCAGAGGAAACGATTACTATCTGAATAACTGGTGGCGCTACATTACTGATGTAGACCAGTTTAAATTCAGCAAAGGCAATCTCTATTTAACCGATGGGATTCCCACTGTCAAGATTGGTAATGTCGTTAATCAACCAAATAAAGGGGTCGTAGATGTAGTCGCGAATGCGTGGGTAGATGGGGCATTGGGACGAGTTGATTTATACCTCGATAATGCTTACTTCGCCTCCGATACATTGTCTCCTTATACCTTCAGTTTGACGCTGAACAATCTCACCGGAACTCATACGCTACTTGCTAAAGCTTATGAGTTACAAAATGGCACCGAAGCAGTTTCCGCGCCTGTAAATCTTGCCAAAATTAGCAGTACCCTACCCGCAACGGTCAACCAACTGTATTTAATTGGAACTGGGAATATTAATGGCAACGGAAATGCCAACAATAACACGATCGTTGGGAATAGTGGCAATAACACCCTCGATGGTAAAGCTGGCAACGACACGATGACTGGCGGTGTTGGGAATGACACATATGTAGTCGATAGTTCTGCGGATGTGGTGACAGAAAACCTCAATGAAGGCACAGATACCGTCAGGTCTTCGATTGACTATATTTTGGGAGCAAACTTAGAAAACCTGATCCTGCTTGGCACAGATAATCTCAAGGGTACGGGAAACTCACTCAACAACAGGATTACGGGGAATAGTGGTAACAATACCCAAGAAGGTGGAGCAGGAAACGATTTCCTCGATGGTAAAGCTGGCAGCGACAACATGCAAGGCGGTGTTGGAAATGACACATATGTAGTCGATAGTTCTGCGGATGTGGTAACAGAAAACCTCAACTCAGGCACAGATACCGTCAGGTCTTCGATTGACTATATTTTGGGAGCAAACTTAGAAAACCTGATCCTGCTTGGCGCAGATAATTTGAAGGGTACGGGAAACTCACTCAACAACAGGATTACGGGGAATGGTGGTAACAATATCTTAGAGGGTAAGGTGGGAAATGATGTCCTCAGTGGCGGGTTAGGGAACGACACGTTAGTAGGTGGAGGAGGTAACGATAATCACAGTGGTGGTAAAGGCGCAGATCGCTTTAGTTTTAATAGTGCGAATGAGGGGGTTGACAGGATTACCGATTTTGCTCCTGTGGATGACACGATTGTTGTGTCTGCCGCTGGTTTTGGGGGTGGACTGATTGCAGGTGTTGCGATCGCAGCCGAGCAATTTACCATAGGAAAATCAGCGACAACTACCAACCATCGATTTATTTACAACCAGACGAATGGTAGGCTGTTCTTTGACCAAGATGGGACAGCTTCATCCTTCGCACCCGTTCACATAGCCACCCTAAGTTCTGGACTAGCATTGACTAATTCAGACATTTTGGTTGCAGTTTAGTGGGACAGCGATGCTAATTGCTAATGGCTAATTGCTAATGGCTAATTTAGAACTTACGCAAATCCACCTTTGTTTCTACGAAAAATCCTTGGTTTGGAAACGAGAGAGCAACTAACAAACCCGGTTTCTAGCCTCCGAAGAGCGTAAGTCCTGTAATTGCTAAGGGAGGATTTTTCCTGACATTAGCTATTAGCCATTAGCCATTAGCAGCTATGCATGAGATAACTAGCAATTTGAGTTATTAACTATTTTCGCCAAAGCGATAACCTTTTCCATAAACGGTATGAATTAACTGACTTTCATTTTTCCCCTCGATTTTGCGGCGCAGTAGGCGAATTAATGCTGCTAAAACGTTGCTGCTGGGTTGTTCGCCTTCGCCCCACAAATGTTGGTGAATTTGGGCGTGAGTTAATAACTGACCGGGATGGCGCATAAAATATTCTAGTAGTTGGCTTTCTTTTTCCGACAACTCAATGGTGCGTAATCGACGATAAGCAAGCTGGTTGTCGCAATCTAATTCTAAATCGCCAACGCGCAGGCGTTTTTGCCATTTTTCGGAATCTAAGGTAGGTTTTCGTCGCAATAGCGCCCTGACTCGCGCTAATAATTCCCGCAATTCAAAAGGTTTGATGAGATAATCGTCTGCACCGGCGTCTAAACCTTGCACGCGATCGTCTAAAGTATCCTTAGCGGTGAGAAACAGGACGGGAGTGGATAGACCATGCGATCGCACTCGCTGACAAATCTCCAACCCGGACATCTGCGGTAGCATCCAATCTAAAATCAGCAAGTCATAATCGCCCTGTAACGCCATCTGAGTACCAGATGTGCCATCATAAGCGACATCAACACGATAACCCTCGCGAGTCAACACCCGACTCAGCGGATCGGTTAATTCAACCTCATCGTCAACCAAAAGAATCTGCATCTTGATTATTTTAGATTTTCGCTTCAAATTTAATCTAAAATCTAAAATCTAAAATCTCAAATCTCAAAACCTGATGCTGACTGTTGCATTACCAAAAGGTGCGCTGCTTAAAGATTGTATCCGCCTGCTTTCTGCGGTAGGACTAGACTTTAGCGCCTTTCTCGATTCCTCCAATCGCCAACTGCAAATTACCGACCCCACCAACACCGCCAAAGCTTTGCTAGTCCGGACTCATGACGTCCCGGTTTATGTAGAATACGGACAAGCGCAACTCGGTATTGTGGGTTACGACGTATTGCGGGAAAAACAACCCAAAGTTGCCCATTTAGCTGACTTGGGATTTGGTAACTGTCGCCTGTCGGTAGCGGTGAAGCAATCAAGTCCTTATCGATCGGCGTTGGAATTACCACCCCACGGTAGAGTTGCCTCTAAGTTTGTTAACTGCGCCCGCGAATACTTTCAAAATTTGGATATGCCTGTAGAGATTGTACCTCTATATGGGTCGGTAGAATTAGGGCCAATTACCGGCATGTCCGAGGCAATTGTAGACTTAGTTTCTACGGGTAAAACTTTGCGCGAAAACGGTTTGATTGAAATCGAGGTTTTGTATCAAAGTACGGCGCGATTAATCGCCCATCCTTTGAGTTATCGCCTCAATACCGATAATCTGCACTCATTGGTTGAGGAATTGCGAGAACAAACTCTATCTGCGGTTTAATTTCAGATTGAAGATTGCAGATTTTTGATTTGATATCATGTCCGGTAGTAGGGGCGGGTTTTACCAACAATTAAGTGTACCCATGAAATATCTCCATAAACCCGCCCCAACGGTTGTGTATCATTTTTGAGCTTGTAGGGGCGGGTTTTACCAATCAATCCTTGGAACCATGAAATATCTCCATAAACCCGCCCCGGCAGAGGCTACAAATGCAAAATCTGCAATTCTGTTTCCCTGTTCTTTTAACAGCGCTACAAACAATTAATGATATGTAGGGACACGGCATGAGTAATTTTTGTCGTCAGCGCCAAATTTTTCCGCTGCCGTGTCCCGGCAACAATCTGGTATTGCACCCAATTGAAACCCACTGCAAAAAAGGTCGAAATATATCAATCTTTGACTTTCCCAACATTAATTGGTGGGAAAACACGCCTTATATTATGTCCGGTTGTATTGGTTGCGTAAAGGCGGGGCGAAGCATTCGGATACAAAACCTTGGGTTGCTTACAGAAGTTATCGCCCGAATGCGATAGCCCCTACAAACATACACAACCGATGCTACCGGACACGATATTAGCCCTTGGCATATTGCCCCACCATCTAAAGTTTTGTAACGGAATCAACGGTTATCTTGACAGTTGTCCCCAATCGGACTAATCTCACTCTTTAAGGTTGTTTGAGTTCAACGACAGCAACCCGTGTCCGCCTAAAAATCTAGTACGCTGCCCAATGCCGCTTGGAACCGGCAATGGACAGCTTGACCCCCACACTGTAGCTAGCAGTCTGGAGGCTAACAGAGAATTTTAACATTTCTCAGTAGCCACCTTGCTTTGCGCTGCTTGCGGGGTGGCTAGATTTTTTGGTTTCCAATCCAAGAAATAGGAGAAAATGTCATGGCACAAGAGTTTTTGTCTGATGCTATCGGATCTGTGCGTTCAAATTCCTCGCCAGAAATGCGCGATCGCGAACCAATCCGGTTTCTGATCATCGGTACCCCCGAAGGAGTAAACGAAGAAATCAAGAATTTTTTCGCCATCGGATTTGCCGAGGTTGACGAATGGAGTCCCGTGACGCCATTACCCAAAACCGACTTAGTGATGACCATCCTCATTCGTTATCGGAAGCAATCTAGCACCGATTCATCGACCATGAAATCGGAACAGTAACGTCTACAGCAGATTGCAAGCTCGTCTAGGTACACCTTCTATGGCTGCAATCTGCGATCGCGGCTCCGATCGTAACGAAAGTTTAAGCGTTGGTAACGACAGCTTGAGCGTTGG
>DNGJ01000030.1 GCA_003486305.1 Cyanobacteria bacterium UBA11371 | reverse complement strand
GTGTGGGTTTTACCAATAATCTTGGGTAAAAACGAACAATTAAAATAAACCCGCCCCTTGCCCCGCGCATTGATGGGAAAACGATATTAATCTGGAACGTCTACCATTGTGCGAGCGTTGCTAATCGAGAGGACGCGATCGCATGTTGACTCGAACTCTTCGACAAAGTTTAGCCGTCTGGCAATTTCTTCTGCCAAATTGAGCGGATCGAGCAATTCCACCCCTTCCCGTGCTAGGAAGCTATCAGCTAATGACTGGTACTTCTCCGAAGAAGCATTTTTACCCAGCACTTCTATAGCCAGCTTATCCAAACGCTCTTTCACTTTTGTCTGAGCGATTTTGTACTCGTTGCAAGTGCGCGAGTAAGCTGCTGTAATCGTCACCATCACATTTTTGTAATACGAAATGAAATTCTTCATTTCAATTGCTTCAGCGACGGTCATTTCTTCCCCAGCAATACTAACTCTAGTCGAAGCATTAGAAAGCACGATCGCGCGCTTAATTGCTCGTCTTCTAGCAATCAAGTCATTCACCCGTTGCAAAGCTGCTCTTGCAGATGTTGCGTGTTCGTCTCGCGACTTGTAACCCGTTGGCACTTTACCAACTTCAACAACTGCGATTAATGTATTGTTATCGAGCGCGACTCTGGCTGCATCAATGCGTTTTTCTAACAGCGTCAACTCCGCCAGCGCATCCGTAACTGTCATGCTTGTCATATCGCACTCCTCCTTAAAAATAAAGATATAAACCTTTAATATAACCACAAGCAGATGGCGAGATTTGAACTCGCAAGAAAGCTTTACAAGAGCCTCATGTTGCCAATTACATCACACCTGCATTTTGAAAGCAGACGGCGGGATTTGAACCCACATCCAGGACATACCAAATCCTGATGCTAACCACTTACACCACATCTGCATCGCGAACAATTGCTAGAAAGTGCGATCGCTACTCCATCTCAGGTAAATTGACACTCGCTTTACCTTGCAACTAAAATAGAATTCTAAGCGGAGGTAATCGCAAAACTTGAAACTAATACTGGTAGCACCTAGTTCGCAACTATTTGCAGCTTTCCGACGGCATTTCAGCTATTTACCCAACGTTGAAATAGTCAATAACTATTTCGAGTGGTTGCCCGAATTTGACTGTTTAGTTAGCCCCGCCAATTCATTTGGCATGATGGATGGTGGCATGGATGCAGCAATTATGAGATTCTTTGGTGACTCTCTGATGACAAAAGTTCAGCAATACATATTAGATGAATTCCTGGGCGAACAATCCGTCGGAACATCATTCATCGTCGAAACAGATCATCCAAAACATCCTTTTCTAGCTCACACACCCACCATGCGAGTGCCAATGTCTATTGCTGGCACAGACATTCCATACATAGCCATGTGGGCAATGCTGCTTGCAGTTCGACGACACAATCAATATGCCGAACGCAAAATTAATAGCATTGCCTGTCCTGGGTTAGGTACGGGAATAGGGCGAGTTCCCTATAATGAAGCTGCCAGACAGATGGCATTAGCTTATGACAACTTCCTGCATCCACCCAAGTTTCTTAATTGCATAGTTGCTGCTGATAGACAACTGCAAATTTGGGAAGGAGGAAATAACAGCTTTACTTGATACCAAATCCGGGTTAACAACCCCCCTCATTCTTATAGACCGCGCAGGCGGTCTTTGTTTGTATAGCCGCGACTTTAGTCGTTCGGCTTGCACGGGGGTAATGAAAGCGAATTTAGTATTAATTGCTGCCTCGCGCTCATGCACCCACAAGCAGGCGGCGAGATTTGAACTCGCAAAAAGGCATTACGAAAGCCTCATGTTGCCAGTTACATCACACCTGCATTCTTTGGTGGCGGGGGCAGGAATTGAACCTGTCTGATATTCAGGGTATGAACCTGATGAGCCACCGTTGCTCCATCCCCGCAACGTCACCAAATGCCCTTGACTGGAGTCGAACCAGCAACCTCTTCCTTCTAAGGGAAGCGCCTGCTTCCAAATTGGGCTACAAGGGCAAAACTTTATCTAAAATTGCTCTACTTTTGGCGATGAACTGATACCCGCTTACCAGGATCTTGCTTCCTAACCCAAGATAGAAATTTCTGCATTTGAGGCTCGTGCCTGAGTTTTTCTTTCGTGTTTAATTCTTGAGCCAGCCGTTTGTTATCAAATAAAACATGAACTTGTCGATGGCAGGCAGAACAGATATCAATCGTCGGGCCAGGTTCTAACTTTTTGCGTTTAGTATTTTGTCTGGGAACTAGGTGATGGACTGTTAAATTTTCCATCTCTCTTTCACACAGTTCGCATTGCATAGTTAGTTTAATAAATGCTTCCTTCTCCATTATGACAAATCAACACAAATAGATTTCTCCAAAAACTCTTGTGGGATAGGCGTCCCGCCTGTCTTTGAGATCTCAGATCTTGCAGCACGGGAGGTAGAACCTCCCGGATCTCGTTCCCAGGTTCAACCTGGGAACGAGAATACTGAGGCTCCGCCTCCTGGTGCAAGATGTGAGAGATTCTTTGTTGGAGAGGTCTAATAGAATCTGAGTGGCTGGGATTGAACCAGCGACCTGGAGTACCCGAAACTCCCGCGCTCCCAACTGCGCCACACCCAGATCAGTCCGAGTGGTAGGATTTGAACCTACGGCCTTCTGCCCCCCAGACAGACGCGCTTAACCAAACTGCGCCACACCCGGATAATTCATGCTCCCGACAAGATTTGAACTTGTAAAATCTGGCTTCTCGAACCAGCACGTATACCTATTCCGTCACGAGAGCATATACCCCTGACAGGGATCGAACCTGCAAAACACCGACTCTGATTCGGTGATGTTTTCCAATTTCATCACAGGGGTAAATTAAGTCGGGATGGCAGGATTTGAACCTGCGACTCCATGCTCCCAAAGCATGGCTTCTCGCCGCTGAATTACATCCCGTTAATGCTCCTGGAGGGAATCGAACCCACACAAAATAACAACCGCTTTTAAGGCGGCGGCCTCATTCCAATTGGGCTACAGGAGCAAGATTGAATACTCCTGGTGAGATTTGAACTCACATCCTGCTAATTTTGAGTTAGCCGCCTCTTCCAGTTGGGCTACAGGAGCAAAAATTTGTTGTTCTCTAAGCGATCGCTTTCCTTTAGAGAACTAACTGAGGAGGCAGGGATCGAACCTGCATTTTTCCGCTTTCAAAGAGCGGTGCCATACCCAATTAGGCGACTCCTCAATCAATGTTTTTAAATCTGCAATCAATAACAATACAAATAGCTGCCGGGGCAGGGCTTGAACCTGCATAACTCCTGTTTCAGAGACAGGGGACTTTGCCTATTCGTCTACCCGGCAATGAAGGATACCGTTTTCCCATCAATGCGCCACAAAAGGTGTGGGGCGGGTTTATTTTAATTGTTTGAAATTACCAATAATTTTTGGTAAAACCCGCCCCTACAATACTTTTAAACTGTGGCATTACACCCGGAAATTGGTATGACTGGGGCGACAGGGATCGAACCTGCGATCGCTCCGTTAACAGCGGAGTGCTGTACCAACTTAGCTACACCCCATTGAATTTCCCCAATCGGGGATGGGAAAGGCAGGTAACGATCCTGCGTCTTCAGAGCTTCAATCTGACGCTAATCCATCTCAGCTACATTCCCAAAACGGAGAGGACAGGATTTGAACCTGCGACGGACATTAACTGCCCGTTTCCTCTTAGCAGGAGGATGCTTTTAACCACTCAGCCACCTCTCCACAACGAGAGCGGAGGGATTTGAACCCCCAAGTCTTCAGCTTCGCAAACTGAGATGTTATCCGCTTACACCACGCTCTCTTTTACTGCAATTGCAAATGGGTCGAGCTGGATTTGAAGGGAGCGAACTCCGCAGAGGATGGTTTTACAGACCACCGCTTTTAACCAGACTCAGCCACCGACCCAAACTTAACCATTTTAGATTTTAGATTTTAGATTTTAGATTGATGAAAAGCTCGCGATTGAGTTATTTCATAACTTAAAATCTTGCTTTCTTTACCCAAAATGGTATTCATTCCCTCGACGGGGTTTGAACCCGCAACCTCCGCTTTGAAAGAGCAGCGACTTAACCATTCGTCCACGAGGGCATATATCTACTGCGTGTAAGTTTGAGCAGCTATTTTTCAGCCCCCAAGTTGGCGGAGGCTGTAGGAATCGAACCTACTTACTGATGTTTGGAAGATCAGCTTTACCAGTTTGTAAGCTTCCCATGTCAGGACACGCAGTAGAACGCAGAGACTAGGATTTGAACCTAGAACATCGGTTTTGGAGACCGAGATGTTGCCGTTACACCATCCCTGCATTTGGTCGCAGCGGCGGGACTTGAACCCGCATAAACCAAGTTATGAAGCTCTGGGACTTTGCCATTAAGTTACGCTGCAATATTTGGAGACTGAGGTGAGATTTGAACTCACGCATAGAAGTTTTGCAGACTCCCCCCTTCAACCACTTGGGTACTCAGTCATTTAATAGACCTCTCCAACAAATAATCTCAGAGCTTCTTTTATCTATGTAGGAGTGTTCGCGCAGCTAGCCCAAGGCATTAGCATTTGGGCGACTATTTAGGTTGAAAACCCTAGATTTTATCTCCAAATGCTTCACCCCCCCAGGATCTCTGAACACGCCCTAAGCGATAATTTCTTTTTTCGAGAGGTCTAATAGTCCCGACGAGGTTTGAACTCGCAATCTTCTGCTTGAGGGGCAGACGGCTTAAAACCAATTCGCCTACGGGACTATGAAAGAATTTTAGATTTAAGATTGCAGATTTGTTAAATCTAAAATCTGCAATCTGCCATCTTAAATCTGCAATTAAATAACGGGAGTAACGAGACTCGAACTCGCAAACCTTTCGCTCGACAGGCGACTGCTCTGACCATTTGAGCTATACCCCCGTGTGTGGTTAGAATGCGATCGCCTAACACCAACCTTTGTTGACTAACACTAATTTCCTACACTTTTGATGTATTCTCTCAATGTTACATCACCAATAAATGCCCTGGTTCCTCTCATATCTTCAATCAAAAATACGATCGTTTCCATTCCCTCAGTGTTGCTATAGATTTTCCGCTTTGCTTGTGAATCTACCTACATAAACCGTGGTGTTCGCTTGCAACCGAATTACTTGAGCTACGACTGAGTTGAGCGCTTTTGGTGTCAGACGATCTCTTTTGAACCAACGTCTTTCCTGTATTACCAAAAAAGTCGTTTGTTCCGATTGTCTAACCGCTTTCGCTTTTCCTTTGGTGCGCCTCCACTTTAGATTTTGTTGTCTAGTGGTGGTGACGCCCAAGATTCGTCAAAAAATGGGTGACATATTCAGTTTTCAAGGTTCTGCGTTTTGCTTGAGGCTCGCCTTGAGGCTGTTTCCCTCTCGCTCTACACTTTTATGCTACATAAATACTACATAAGTGTCAAGGGTTTGGGAAAAAATTTTTTGAGATTGTCTCAAAGTGGCTCAAAATATAGATCTGAAGGCTAAGGAAGCTTGATGAGCGTGGGGTTTTGGCTGACCTTAGCCAAACTACACGTTACAGGGGGTTGGGGATAAGTACCCCAGAAAGCTCCCAGAGATATATTTAAGGTTGTGGCGATCGCCTGCCAGCGATCGCTTTGCAGCGACAAGACTCGAAATGCACGCGATCGCTCTTTCCAGTCAAGCTGAGTATAATCTGTAACATCAATAAAAGGCAGTTAAAATAATGAATCTGGGTGTTATTCTGGTTGCTTTTCTGTTGGCTTCGATCGTAGTTGCGATTATTTTTCGGATTTGGGGAGCCGGTTACGTAGCTTCCCAGCCAGTCTTTAGTTGGGATGTGCGCGTTGTCGAAAAACGTAAGCAAGGGATTAGCGGACAATATGATGGCGAAACAGCGTATTACATCACGTTTGAATTTGCGGATGGGAGTAAAAAAGAATACAAAGTAGATCCAGAAGAATATAGGCGATTACAAAATGGTGATGTAGGGAAACTTTACACGCAAGCCAATCTATTTAAAGGATTTGAACTGTAATAACGTTCGTTTGCCTTATTTGCCAAAGCTGACAATTTTAGCGTCGTAGTGGGATGCGATCGCGCTACCCTTGCACGCGCGAGCGATCGCTCTTTGTGCAGGATAGATGCTCGCGCATTCAATTTTCGATTTTACGAATGCGAATTGCTGTTGGTGTAATGACGGTGAAAGATCCGAGCAACTCAAGAGTATGTTGCGCGATCGCACGAGAAACAATATCTGCCTTGCTGATTGGAGATAACCCCGATAGTCGGACAAGTACGACGCCAGACGCCACGCGACGCAGGCGAAACACTAACTCTCCAAAGTCTTTAGCCGCTGTCAACAGCAAAGCTACTTCTCGGTAAGCGATCGCATTTTTAGAGAATTTGTTAGGTTCGCACCTGCCACGATTTTGGCTCTCGCCTACCGTGAAAAATTGCTGTCACAATTATCCGACTCGATACAATCCGATAATACACAGCGTAGGGAAAGCGTCGCACCACTGCCCGTCGAATATCACGATATACGACTGCATAAGATTCTGGCATTTGGCAAATTCGATTTAGCATCTCCTCCACACATTCTAAAAACTCGTCGCCAAGTCCCGACTGTTGGCTCTCATACCAACTGTACGCCTCATCGAGTTCTTCGCGAACTTCAGGGCGAAATACCAGTGCGTAATTCATTGTTTTTTCTTAATCGATGCTTTGATTTCCTCCCAAGTCAGTACATTGTCTGGATTCATTTCATAGTCATCGATTCGATTATCAAGCTCTCGCTTTTGTTGCTCTGTCAGAGCGGGGTAAGCTTGCTCGGCTGCAATACTATCCCAGATTGCTTGCACAAGACGAATTCTATCTTCAATGCTGAGGGTTGCAATTTCATTCAACGTAGCTGTGATGTCCATGCTGAGTAACCTCAATGGAAGAGTAGGCGACTGGTACACTTCAAATATAGCGGACAGCCAATGCTGCCTGAATTGCCTCGCGGTTTAATCGAGGATGAGCTTCGATGATTTGTTCGGGGGTTTCGCCTGCTGCCAGTTTTTCTAGAATTAGCTCAACAGTAATGCGGGTTCCAGCAATTACAGGTTTACCCATCATTACCTTTGGATCTGATATCACTATTTGTTTTAGTTGCTTCTGCATTGTTGACATGCTCGTCGCTTGGTTCTTCTATGATGGCATTTTAGGGAAGATAGGCTTGGGAAATTTAACTGCGATCGCTAAAATGAGGAGGTAGGTTGTATAAAGTTCGCTATTGTGGGATTCTTATGAACATTACTCTCAAACCCGAACAAGAAATTGTTGTACAAAATTTGCTAGCTCAAGGAGAGTTCCAAACAGTAGATGAGGTAATCTACGCGGCATTAGCGCTGCTAGAAACTGAGCGACAAGCCTACCAAGCCTGGTTAGTCGATACTCGCGCCAAGGTGGAAGAGGGAATCGCGGCTTTGGAGCGGGGTGAAGTCGTTGATGGGGAGACGTTTGTAAATCAGTTGCGGGCGAAATTACAACAAGCAAGAGAGGCGCAGTAGTTGTGCGGTATGTAATTTCGCTACCTGCGTCGCGAGATTTGCAAGCGATCGCAGATTATTTTGCTTCTGTGAATGTTGCAGCAGGTGAGCGGTTTTTAGATGAATTCGAGCGGCGATGTCAGCAGATTGTCTCTTTTCCAAATTCTGGGCGTAGTTACGGTGAGTTAAGGGCTAACTTGCGGGGTTTACCTTTGGATGGTTATATCATCCTGTATCAGGTCATGACCGATCGGGTTGAAATTGTCCGAGTGGTGCATGGGAAACGGGATTTGCGATCGCTCTTCACCAACTCATAGGTAGTGAGATTGGAGAATTGGAAAGCGATCGCATTTTTTCCATCCATTTGCAAACAGTACAACGTTCCGGTTGAGCGGCTGTCAGTATTCCTTTCAGATGTATCCAAGATCTCGTATCAGTCTGGTCCAACCAGGTTGTTGTACCGCGCCATCGCACGTTTATCATAGAATTTCTTCCACATAGTATCCTTGAGGTGACCAACACTTTGTAGATTCAACATAGACTGTTTTAATCATTTCTCTGATAAATTTTGCCGGAGCTTGTTGGCTTTGCAACCAAGATAATATCTGTTCAAAGCTCCACCCTTTAGCCACACAATCATCTGCAACATGGCAGGCAGGTGGAGTACCATCAGGCATATAAATTACTGAGTTGGTACCGAAGAACTTAGCCAAGTAACGGAGAAATTGGCGCAAATCATTCTGAACAATAGGATCGAAGACGAAATGATCCCAACGAATACCTGTAGAAAGCACCAATGAATTAGATCCAACAAGTAACGACATTCCGTAACAGCCTACAAGATGAACATATCCGTATAATTGTTGCTCCTGAAACCAATTTTCAAAAGAATCGCTTTGTTCTGAATACCAACCCCAGTTCCATAAATCCTCATCTTCCAATTTGGCAAGCTGAAGTTCCCAATCATCATTCTCACTTCCTTGCCAGTCCCAACCATCATCCTCAGCTTGTACGATAGTGCCAGTATAACCATGATCTACACGCACTTGAATTTGATGGAGGTAGGGTGCAAAGTATTGATTAAGCAATGTTGGCAAATCAGCAATCCGAGTTGCATCCAAATTATGTCCCAGTAAAACGTTTAACTCCGTACTCATATCATGTCCGAGCGATCGCATCTAGGTCTGATCTACAGTTTGAATGCCCATAGAGTTAGAAATTGTGGGGTGGGCAAGATGCCCACCCCACAATTATTCACTCATGCAAGAGGCGTAGGTTTGAGAGAGTTGCCAGAGTTTGAACAAGAAGAACTCGACGCGATCGCTCAACGTCACCACAAACACGCCTTCATCGCTTTCGGCACTCGTAGAAACCCAAGTTCCGCGCAAGCTGACTTCGACGTATTCAGCATCGCCAATGCACAGATCGATAATTTCCCCATCTTCGCGCCGCACTTCTGCTTGCAAGCGATCGATCCCAGGTAGATCGGCAGGTAACAAGAACGAAGCGGTGCTAGCACCGATGCAAATTTGCCACCCAGCGCGCACAGACAGCATCACTCTTGCCGTCAACCAATCTTCTAGGGATTGTGCCAGACGCTCTAGATAAAATCCATTTTCGGTATAGGTGAGTTTCAGCATCGTCGGGTATCTCCCATTTTTTTAGTGCTGAGTGGGAATGGGCGATTAGCGATCGATGATTGGTAGTTGAGAAACTTTTTTTGCCCAATTACCAATTACCAATTACCAATTACCAATCCCCCTAGAGTTGCTGTTCCTGCCAGAATTGGTCGGCAAAAGCAACGGCTGGGTGGAGGGGGGCTTTTGGCTGGGAGCGAAGTTGCATTCCAGCTTGCTCAGGAGTGCTTGAGCCTTTTTTGGCATTGCACCTTTCGCAGGCAATAACTACGTTGTCCCAGGAGTGTTTTCCGCCTTTCGACCGTGGAATTACGTGATCCAGTGTTAAGTTTTTTGTACTGCCGCAGTATTGGCAGCTGTGGCGATCGCGCCGCAGCACTTCACGCCGATTCACTGGAGGCACTTTCCACAGTCGTTCGTTACTGGTAAACGTCAGGCGAATCTGTTGCGGCACGTAAAATAAATGGCTCGCCGATTTCACCTGCCACGGCGCCGTCTGATCGATACTCAGAGGTTCGGCTTTACCAGCAATCAGCAGGGTAATTGCCCGCTTAATATTGACTCGGCTCATCGGCAGATAGTTCTTAGAGAACACTACCACCGACTGCGCTAACACTTCTGTTGGTCTTTGCCTGTGAGGCTGCGATGTTGATGTCACGATCTAAACTCCTTAAACAAGAACCCCCGCCTCTGGTTAC
>DNGJ01000087.1:46033-60453 GCA_003486305.1 Cyanobacteria bacterium UBA11371 | reverse complement strand
CTAGGAAAAATAGATCTGCGAAGAAACCCGGTTTCTGGGAGCGTCTTGCGTAATATCATGTCCTCAAGATTACCCATAATCATCAGCCGGGACACGGCACGATTAACGTTATCTGTGTCGGAGATATCTATAATGCCGTGTCCCTACGCAAGACGACGTGAAGTTTTTTTATTATGCGCAATTCAACGGACATGATATTACAGACAAACTCTAGTTGCTAGTTATCTCTCGAAGAGCGGCTAATGGCTCAATCGGTAAAAATCCTAGATTAGCAATTAGCCATTAGCCATTAGCCATTAGCAAGCTCGCAATTCCGATTCTATTTTACTTTTATCCAAACCGCGACCGATCAGCACCAAACGAGTTTCGCGGGGTTCATTTCCTAGCCAAAGACGATCGTAAAAATGCTCAAAGCGCGCCCCCACTCCTTGCAACACTAACCGCATTGATTTATTCGGAACAGCAACAAACCCTTTAACCCGATAAATTTCGTGCTGTTGCACCAATTGTTTCAGCGAATAAACTAACGCTTGAGGTTCAAACTCTCGGCTTAAAACAAAGTGAACAGAATTAATATCCTCATCGTGTTCGTGGTCTTGTTCCTCATCGTGGTGACTCGGACGAGAGTCTAAATTATCCTCAACTGCTGCATTAAATCCTAACAGAACATCGGCGCTAATTTCACCACTTTCGCAAGGGACAATTTTAACGCTGTCAGGTAGTTGCTGTTTTAACCAATTCTGCACCTGAGTTTGAGTTTGAGCGTCTACTCGGTCAACTTTACTCAACAGCACCAAATCAGCACAAGCTAATTGATCTTCAAATAATTCTTCAATAGGCGTTTCGTGGTCTAGATTGGGGTCAGCTTTTCTTTGCGCTTCCAAAGCATCCAAATTCGCAGCCAGGGTTCCAGATACTACGGCTTCGCAGTCTACTACAGTAACCACGCCATCGACTGTAGCACCCGTGCGAATTTCAGGCCAACGGAAGGCTTGAATTAAAGGTTTTGGCAATGCTAATCCGGATGTTTCGATCAGTATGCAATCGAGGTTTTCTCGCCGTTCTAATAGCTGTTGCATTGTGGGGAGAAATTCTTCCTGAACGGTGCAACAAAGACAACCATTCGTGAGTTCAACTATGTTCGTAGTTGGCACTTCAGCGTCATCGCAAACTTGGCAAGACCGCAGCAATTCGCCATCGATTCCCAATTCGCCAAATTCGTTAACTAAAACCGCGATGCGACGGCCTTGATTGTTTTTCAATAGCTGGCGAATCAAAGTTGTTTTGCCGCTGCCGAGAAAGCCAGTAATCACAGTAACGGGAATTTTTGCTGCCATAAAAGCTCCTAATAATTGCAGATTTTAGATTGCAGATTTTAGATTGAATCAAAAATCTTAAATCTAAAATCTGCAATCTGAAATTATTTCAGGGGTGGGATGCGGGCGATTACGCCTTTTTTTAGGGGTTCTGGTCGTTCTGACCAGGGTAAAAGACCATTGGGTTTTGCATAATATTGAGCGGCACATTCTAGGACTGCGGCTGCACTATTTTGGGGGGGTAAATCGCCAAACAGATAAGTATATTTATCCGGGGCGGCAAATGAAATAGCACAAGCATGACTGCAAGCGCTCATGCACTCAACTTCTTGCATGGGAAAGCGATCGCGTAATTCCCAATTTTGATGGAGTTGGCTGAGATTTTCGATTAGTTCTTGACCGCCGCTTTTACCTTGTGGTTTGCCATCTTTCCAAACGGTGGCGCAGGTTTTACACACAAATAGAATGTGTTGCGTTTTCATTGTTTATTTTTGAGATTTTTTCGGCGGAATATGCAATTAGCCCAAAAGGGAAGAAGTTAGAAAAACAGTACCGATTGAGCAGATGACAAAGCCAGCGAATCGCATGGGTGAGTTGGTAAATTTTTGACCGATGGAGTTGCCAATAAAAAGGGCAATTAGAGCGATCGCATACTGAATCACGCTAAAACCCAACAAATACGCAACTAGCGGTGTCAAAAGCGCGCCGACGATTGATTCGCCGTAAGCGTAGCCGTGAAATAAACCTGCAAACGAGGCTAGTGCTGTCAGGGCGATGAAGTTGGGACGCTGTTGGGTGAATAGCATAACGCCAAAAGCGATCGCAGAACCCGCAATAATAATTTCAGACCCTGGTAAGTCTAGCCCAAGCAAGTGAATTCCCGTTCCTAGCAGTGCTGTCAGCACAAATCCTGCTGGAATTAAAGCGCCTCGCGACAATCCAACTGCGAGCAATCCAATTGCAACAATAAAAGCAAAATGGTCTAAACCGATAATCGGGTGCGCCAATCCTGAAACAAAACCTTCAAAGAAATTGCTGGGTATTTTACCATCGATGGCGTGGTGAGCGATCGCGCGCCCCGCCGCACTCAACAGTCCTACACATACCAACAATACGCTAGCGGTAAAGCTTCGCCCTCTTAACTGGGGGATACCAGTACGCTTTGACCGAGGACGGGAAATTTCTATTTTTGACACGATCTGTACCTCGCAGATTTATTTATATCAAGTCGGCGGGCATCCTGACTTACTCGATTTTGGTAATTGGTAATTGGTAATTGGTAATGGGTAATGGGTAATTGGTAATTGCTAATTGCTAATTGCTAATTGCTAATTGCTAATTGTTTTTTCCTATTACCTATTACCTATTACCCATTACCCATTAGCCATTAGCCAATCCAAAATCGATTTACAGTTGCGGGACAGTGTCGGACTTACACCGAACTTTCCCCGTTACCTCTGGCGGCTGCTCCCCGCCAGAACCGACCAAGCTTGGTTATTTTACCGCAAAGCTTGTCACTTCACAAACAGTCATCGGTTAATTGCTGGACGATGAAGCGATCGCGTCCTTCTGCTTTTGCCTGATACAATGCTTTGTCGGCTACATCGATCAGCATTTCCGGAAAAGAGCGATCCGAAGGAATCGTACTCGCCACTCCCAAACTGAGGGTGACATACTGGCTGACGCCAGACTTGGAATGCTCGATCTGCAATGCTCTTAATTTCGACTGGATTTCACCTGCTACCTTTGCTGCTCCTTCAGCCGTCGTGTTTGGTAGAATCACGGCAAATTCTTCACCACCGTAACGCGCTACTAAATCGGCGGGGCGTTTGACTGCGGCGCGAATCCCATTGGCAATTTCCTGCAAGCAACTGTCTCCCGCTATGTGTCCGTAGGTGTCGTTGTACGCTTTGAAACAATCCACATCGCAGAGAATCAACGACAGCGGTTGTTTTTCCCTTAGCATACGCAGCCACTCAGTGTCAAGATATTCGTCAAAACGGCGGCGATTGGCGACTTTAGTCAAGCCATCTAAACAAACTAATTGCTGTAACTGTTGATTGGCGGTGACTAACTGTTGGTAAAGTTCGGCTTGTTGGATGGCGATCGCTACAGAAGTTGCCAATTGTTTGAGCAACTCAATTTCCCAGACTTGCCAATGGCGGGTGGCAGAGCATTGATGGGCGCTCAGCAGTCCCCAAAGATGAGTTTCAGGGAGTATCGAGCCAAATTCTGCCACTCCTTTTGCCTCTGGTGCTGCCTTTGTTGCGGTCAGGATGGGAACCACCAAGTTAGCCCTGACTTGCAGGGGGGCTAACAAATTGGCGTGACATTGGGGTAAGTCACCGTTGTAAACATCGTCGATGGCTTTAATGCGACCGTTTTGATAGAGATGGACGTATTCTTGAGAAAAGCATTCATCTTTGATGATTCTGCCCAAGCTCTGCGTCCAAGAGGAGCCTACCGATTCTACAACTACAATCCCGCTCCAATCTGGGAAAAAGCGGTAAATAATCACGCGATCGCAAGCGAGAAATTGCCGCACTTCTGCCACCGTGGTATTAAGAATCGTGTCCAAATCCAAAGACTGGCGAATGCGCGCCGCAATTGCCGCTACGAGACGTTCTCGCGCAATTTGGTTTTGCAGCGCTTCTTCTGCCTGTTTGCGTTCGGTGATGTCCCGCAGGATCGCCGTCAGTATGGTTTTTTGTCCGAGTTTTAGGTTAGAAATCGATGCTTCGGCGGGAAACTTGGTTTGATCTTTGCGTAAGCCCACAATCTCCCGACGTTCTCCCATCTTCCGCGCGATATCGGCGGATTGAGCAAAGTTCTGGATGTGCTGACGATGCACTGCTCTTAACGTTTCAGGCAATAACATATCGATTGGCTTTCCTAAAGCCTCCGCTGCGGTATAGCCAAAGATTCTTTCCGCGCCCTTATTGAATATTTGAATCCGCCCAGTTGCGTCGAGCGAGATAATCCCATCGTCGGCAATATCGAGAATCCCAGCTAAACTAGCTTGCGATTGTTGCAGTGCTGCTGCTGTTTGCCGATGTTCCTTAACTTCGCATTGCAATTGCTGTGTTCGCTCCTGTACCAATTGTTGCCAGCTATCGATCTGTAGATTTTGCAGCAGACTCGTTTGGGTGACGATGCCAACTAAAAAACCCTCATTATCTACGATCGGGAGATGGCGAATTTGATGCTGGCGCAGCAAATCGATCGCCATCCCCATATCTGACATCTGGGATTCATTCGCAGCGATCAGTTGATGGGTCATCACCTGAGCGATCGCTACCTCTTCTAAAACTTTCTTTTTTAATGTTATTTTTACAACATCTGTTTCTGTAAATATGCCTAGTAGACAAGGACGGGGGTTACCAGGGACGCTCTGAAACTCGACCACGAGGACATAGCTAGAGCGGTTCTGACCCATCAGCGCGATCGCAGCAGAAACCGGCGTGTCAGGAGATACCGTCAGGGGATGGCGGTCAATGGCTCGCTCGAGAGACAAGTCTGGGACGTTTGACATAAACGAGAGTGTCGCTTTCTACCAATTTGACACTCCTGCCTCTGAAACGGGTAGGATTGTTGGTTTACGGGTTTTCCTTCCCAGGAAGATGGGAATGATAGGGAAGTTGGGGATAAAGCACCAGAGGTGGAGACGCGACGAAGCTCTCTCGAGTTGTGGAAAAATTAAGAGCGTCTTTCGCATTCCCCAAGTCTCCCGTACTAAAAAAACCAATTACTCACTCACGATCTGTATATGCCAACCATTAAGAGGATAGCCCTTTGTTTAGGGGCATCTGGAATTACGATTTTGTTAGCAGGTAGTTTGATCGGCGCTTTAAAGCCAGTTGTTGCTGGTGGAGCGCCAAGAGATAGACAGCAGACTCAGGAGCGTTATTTGGAAATTGCCGAGATTACTGGCACTGTGACTGTGGAAACTGGCGCGCTCAAACAGCAGGGACGACCTGCTAAGGTGGGCGATCGCTTAAAAGCATCCGGTGAAGGAATCAGCACCGGCAGTAACTCTAGCGCCAAATTAGCCGTCGATAACGGCATCGGCAGCATCGACGTTTCAGAAAACACCAACCTGCAAGTCAAGAGTCTCGCCACGCTTCGCAACGGCGCTAAAACCACCAATCTAGCAATGAACAGGGGACGGAATCGAGTGCGAGTGCGATCGTTTAGAAATCCCCAATCTCGCTTTACGATTGAAACCCCAACGGGTATCGCCGGAGTGCGGGGCACAGACTTTACCGTCGTGGTGCTGCCTTCGAGGGAAACCCGGGTTTTTACCGCCACTGGGGATGTAGAAGTTGCCGCCCAAAGTCAAACTCAGCGAATCACTGGGGGCTATTATTCCGTCATAGCGCCCGGAAAACCCCCCACACAACCAAATGCGGTCACTGCAACCCCGCGAATCAGCTTACAACTCCTGCCCGCACCAGATGAAGGAAAAGTCCGCGTCAGCGGTACCGTCAATCCGATCAATTCGGTTGTTCTCGACGGTCAAGTTTTAGATCTCAGTTCCACAGGTGATTTTGAAACCATTGCAACAATTGCGCCAAATCGCCGTCTAACGCTAGTAGTTCGCACTGCTTTAGGAGAAGAGCAAGTTTATGAATTACTCGTTCCCTAAATAGGGTGTAAACAGATTGAGGTGAATTGTACCAAAAAAATGGGTTGTTAGCCTCTATCTTTCAGGGGGTTTTAAATCCTAAATAAAAATTATTCTCCCTGTTCCCCCCATCTTTGGGGAACAGGATTCTTATTATGCCTGCGAACAAAAAAAGATATTGATAAACTCGTCTGGGTGGAAGTGCTACGAATAGTTTCAAATTAACTTAATCTCCCGATCAAATGGTGCATGTATAAAAATTGGGGAAAAAATAAGGGGGGCAAATCCACCTACAAACTCAAACAGGGGTACTACCTACTATGGCAGCTAAAAGTTGGATTGGGCGTCTTCAACGTTCTGTTTCTGTTACTTACCCGTGGATTCCGGGTGCGGTGGCGGCAATTTTATCTGTAGGAATGTGGCACTTTGGCAGTTGGAAACCCTTGGAACGCATGGGTTACATTGCTCTGTTTAAAACTCGTTTTTTCAACGTTTTGCCTCAACCAAGCTGGGACGAAAGGCTGGCGATAATTGCGATTGACGAAGCGAGTTTGAAAAAATACGGTCAATTTCCTTGGGCGCGCGATCGCTACATACAACTGTTGCAACAACTGCAAAAATCGCCACCGGCTGCGATTGGTTTTGATATTAAATTTGTCGAGTCCAGCCCAGTAGATGCACAATTTGCCCGCGCGATCGCATCCACAGGTACTGTAGTCTTAGCCAGAGCTTGGGATGACCGGGGAAAAGTACTCGAACCAGTTCCAGCATTAGCGGATGTGGCAGCCAATCAGGGGCATATTGTAAAACAAGTTGACGCCGATGGTATTACCCGCCAAGCCACTATTTGGGTAAACGGCCCTAACTTTTCCATACCCAGCTTAGGTTTGGCTTTACTTGAGGTTTACAACGCCTCCAATCCCCGAAATCCAGCCATTATTCCCCAACCAATTCCAAGTTTAAAAATGCAAGGTGTTTGGCTAAACTGGCCTGGGAAAGTTAAAATGTCTGCCTCGAATCCTAAGCAGATTTCTCCCCCCACTTATTCGTTTGTTGATGTGGTCGAAGGTCGGTTTAAGGCTAGGGATTTTGCCAATAAGATTGTTTTAGTTGGAGCCACGGCAAAAGGTTTAGAAGACAACCTGCGATCGCCGCTCAATTTAGACCCCCCAATATCCGGGGTTTATTTCCATGCAGCGGTGATTGATAATTTATTAAATAATCGGCTGCTGCAACTGCTGGAAGACAAATCTATAATTCTGTTATTGCTATTACTGGGGCCGATAACGAATGGGATTTTATTGCAACTCAATCTTAGAGGGCGGTTAATTGTTGCTGTCGTTTTACCCCTAATTTACATGGGAATTGCTGCGATCGCTTTTAGTTTTTATCATTGGTGGCTTCCGATTGCAGCACCGATTGGCACTATCTTGTTGACAGGCGTCGGCGTTCAACTGCGCGAGCAATCGGAAAAACAACAATTGATGGGATTATTTGAAAAACACGTCGCCCCCGAAACGGCTAATCTAATTTGGGAACACAAAGAAGAAATTATCCAGGATGGCGAACTCGAAGCACAGGAAATGGTGGCGACGGTGCTGTTTATGGATATTCGCGGTTTTACCAGCATTTCCGAAAAACTGCCGCCCCGCGAGTTACTAAGTTGGCTTAACCAATATTTGGATGTAATGAGTGACTGCATCATGAATCACGGCGGCGTGATCGATAAATATATTGGCGATGCAATTATGGCGGTATTTGGTATTCCCCAAGCGCGTACCACATCGGAAGAAATAAAGCAAGATGCAATCAATGCGATCGCAGCCAGCATCGCCATGCACGAGAAACTAGAAGAACTCAATCAACAACTGCGGGAAGAAGGCAAACCAGAAATTCAGTTTGGTATTGGTATTCACACGGGAACCCTTGTCGCCGGTAGCATTGGGGGTTCTCGAAGGTTAAATTATTCAGTTTTGGGTGATACTGTCAACGTCACCGCGCGTATAGAAGCGATGAATAAAGAATTAACTGCCGATAAAGCTTATAAAATACTGCTCACCAGCGAGACATTTGATTATGTAAGCGATCGCTACGACGCCGAACAAGTTGCTACCATGCAATTACGCGGACGCCAGCAAGAAACAATTATTTATAATATCGTCGGCGAGCGAGTTGTAGAAACTGTTGTCGAAATTGGTAATTGGTAATTGGTAATTGGTAATATCATATCCGTTGAATTGCCCATAATAAAAAAACATCACTCTGTCGTTGCGTAGGGACACGGCATCATAGATATCTCGGATAAACAGATTTGGTAATTGGTAATTGGTAATATTTCCATTACCCATTACCCATTACCAGTGTCTTTTGACTTGAGTTAAATAATTAACCAGCCTATCTTGATAGACTCCATGTAAGGTGATGTTAGAGTAACGAACTCCCATGATTTATCAATCTGAAAGAAAGCAATCTCAAATCTAAAATTTCTTATGGTTCTACTGTCACTGGCGTTCCTACTCTAACCATTTCATATAACGCTTCGACATCTCGATTTCGCATTCTGATGCAGCCGTGGGAAACTGCTTGTCCAACTAATCGCTCGTTGGGCGTGCCGTGAAATCCAATATAATTTCTGCCATCTGTCCAAAATCCTATCCACCTCGCACCTAACGGATTATTTTGCCCCGGCGGAATAACCTGCCCATTCAAAGGATGTTCCCAAATTGGATCGCGTTCCATGTGGAGGACTTTAAACTTACCTGTGGGCGTTTCCCACCCTCTCCTACCGATGGCGATGGGGAAACTTTTTTCTATGCGATCGCCCCGATATACATAAACCCGCCGCTCTCTCAATCTTATGACTAAACGAATCTCAACAGCGGGATTTACCGGATCGGCTTGTTCTGTATTAGGTGCTACTGGGGGTTGTCGCACCGGAGGCGCTGACATGTGCGGCTTTAGCTCAATAGCACCAGCCTGTACCCCTGCTGACATCGTTAAAATTATTACATTCAACCAAAGCCATTTGATTCCGGCTATCGATTTTCCTGGCATCTTAAAAGATTGATAATTTTTATCGGTTCCGTATTGAAACTCGTTCCTATTGTAGTATTTTTACCTAAACTTTCCTCAGTAGAAACAGCTATATTGTAGCTGAGTCTCAAAAACAGACTGGTTTTGTGAGCGAGTATACAGCAGAGCTAAAAAACCTGTGATAACCCAAATGGCTCATACCTATAGGTAGAGTTACTGCCAAAAAGGTGAGAGCTAGAATTTGGGTGAAGCGAAAGCAAGAGAAAAAGCTTTGCGAAGCAAGAGCTAGGTATAGTCGGCAAACGATATCAAAGTGAGGTTAAAATGCGTCTTCAGAATCTGAAAATATGGACAGGGACGGCGCTGGTGGTGGCGCTAGGAGCGATCGCATCAAGTCCAGCGATCGCAACTGAAACGAGCGATCGCGTCCAAGACAATCGAGTAGCCGTAGCCTCCGACTCCAACTCTTACACCGGAACAATCAGAAGTATCGTTGGCGACATCATCACCTTGGAACTGTCCAACGGCGACACCAAAGAAATCGGCTTAAATCAATTAGAACAGGGACGACTCGGTTTAGTCCCCGGTATGAAAATTTCCGTCAGAATGGTAGACGGGCGGAGAATAGTTTCCCTCGCTCCCCCAGTAGAAGCCGTTACCGTAGCGAGAGTCACGCGGATTGAAGAAACGACAACTCAGATAGAACGCACACCCAGACGCATCGAGTTACCACCACCGCAAGAAAGACCCGCACCTGTCAGACCGGCGCCAGTCGAAGCAGCACCCGTTACAATTGAGCCGGTGGGACAGACAACGGAAGTGGAACCTCAACCGCGCCGTCCCATCCGAGCGCTCTGGTAGAATTAGTTTTTTCACAGATATCCAAAACTGAGATAATGCCGCCACTTCTGTAGGCGGCATTATAGCAGATTTTGACTTAATAAAATACACTCTTATTTTCGTAAGTTAATAGCCCGTGTAGACGGGCATTGGTTTGTATAGCGGCACCCTTAAGGGTGCCGCTATACAAACCAATGCCACAAGGGCTGTATTTCACCTGGTCGCAAACCGCTATATTTTATTGCAATCAAACTTTTCGTTGTATAGTATCAAACTGAAGCAACCTTGCCCTCTTGCCCATTTTCAAAGGACTTCAGCGTGGCGATTCAACTGGTAGACAAACTACGATTAAGCCTTGCAGTCACAGCTGCACGTACCATTACAAGCCTAGTGCGCTTGCTGCGGCTGGGTGCTGCGAGCGTTTTACCGGGAGCGATCGCGCGTCGCATTCAACCAAAAATTCTCGGACTGCTGGCGCGTCAGGTGAAATACGGCACAATTTTAATTGCCGGGACGAATGGGAAAACCACCACATCGCTGCTGTTACGCACGATGCTAGAACGCAAAGGCTGGCGGGTGGTACACAACGCCACGGGTGCGAATTTGGTTAATGGATTAATTGCGGCGTTGCTAGAAAATACCAATTTGGCAGGTAATCTCAAAGCAGATTACGCAATTCTGGAAATCGATGAAAATATTCTGCCCAAGGTTTTACCGCAAATCCAGCCAAAGTATATTTTGTGTTTGAATTTGTTTCGCGACCAATTGGATCGATACGGGGAAGTCGATACAATTAGCCAACGTTGGATGGGCGCGATCGCACCCCTTTCCCCAGACACCGCTATCATCATCAACGCCGACGATCCCACGCTTTCCCACCTCGGTCAGCATTTACCCCAACGAGTCTTATACTTTGGTTTAAGCGAACCCGACCAATATCTAGACGAAATTCCCCACGCCGTTGACTCAATTTACTGTCCGAGTTGCGGTCATTCGTTAGATTATCAAGGCGTTTATCTTTCCCATTTGGGCGATTTTCACTGTCCCAGTTGCGGCTTTAGCAAGAGTAAAGTATCGATTAATAGCACCCAATGGCCTCAAATTCTGATCGGACTTTACAACAAATACAACACCCTCGCAGCCGTATTAGCAGCGCAAGAAATCGGGATTGATGAAGCTACAATCCTCGATACAATTAAAAACTTCCAAGCCGCATTCGGACGCGCGGAAGAATTAGAAGTCGCCGGAAAACACGTCAGAATTTTATTATCAAAAAATCCCGTCGGGATGAACGAAACCATCCGCGCCGTGAATCAAATAAAACTGGCAGGAAAAGCATCGACAAGTTTAGTAGTGCTGAACGATCGCACGCCCGATGGAACAGATGTATCGTGGATTTGGGACGTAGATACGGAAAAATTAGTCGCCTTGGGAGGAACGATTGTAGTGAGTGGCGATCGCGTCTACGACATGGCTCTACGCCTGCGCTACAGCCAGACCGAGGAAAATGACAAATTTAACCTAATTATCAAAGAAAACTTGCAGGAAGCCATTACAACCGCCTTAGAATGCACTCCCGCAGGCGAAACCCTGCACATTCTCCCCACCTATTCAGCCATGTTAGAAGTGCGAGGCTTACTAACAGGCCGCAAAATTCTCTGATCCGGTGAACAATTAGCAATTAGCAATTAGCAATTAGCAATTAGCAATGACAGAACTAACAATTGGCTGGCTATATCCTACGTTGATGAGTACGTATGGCGATCGCGGCAATGCCATCTGCTTGCAGCAACGCGCCAAATGGCGGGGAATTAAAGTACAAGTATTACCCCTCGACTTGCAATCAACTATCGAAGATATTCATCAAGTCGATATCTTAGTCGGTGGCGGCGCGCAAGATAGACAGCAAGAAATAGTCATGCGAGATTTAAAAGGAGCGAAAGCAGAAGCACTGCGCGAGAAAATCGAAGCCGGAACACCAGGGGTTTTTACCTGCGGCGCACCGCAATTGTTGGGACATTATTACGAACCTGCATTAGGTCAAAGAATAGAAGGTTTGGGATTATTAGATTTTGTCAGCAAACATCCGGGACCAGATGCGCGGCGCTGCATTGGAAATGTAGTTTTTGAGATATCAGCTTCGCGTTTAGCCAAAGATTTACAAGCCATGTTAGGCAAAGTGGCAGTAATAATTGGCTTTGAAAATCATGGCGGTAGAACTTATTTGGGAAAAGTAGAACCGCTAGGGAAAGTAATCAGCGGTTATGGAAATAACGGCGAAGATGGAACAGAAGGAGCATTTTATCGGAATGCTATAGCAACTTATTCCCACGGCCCACTTTTGCCGAAAAATCCCTTTGTGGCTGATTGGTTAATTCAAACAGCATTAGCAGAAAAATATCAAACACCAATCTCTTTAGAACCGCTCGATGATACGCTAGCAATGCAGGCAAGGGAAGCAATGTTTAAAAGGTTGGGTATTGGTGAAGCAACTGCGGCTGCAACGCGGTAGTGCGTTCTCGTAGCGTCTCGAAGAGGATCGCTCAATGTAGAACAAAGTAAAATCGCACTGATATAAAACTTCAAATATAACAGTGCGATCGCGATCAAAAACAGTGAGATCAACTCACGAACTTGGTAATGTCTTCTGTTCTGGCAAATTGGGTTGTTCTAAGGTTTTGGGCAATTGGAATCCCAGCGCCACAGTTAAGGCGAGCATATACGCTACCAATGACAGCCAGAGGATGTGGTTGATCTGTAAATACCAAGCAGCGATCGCCAGTGGCATAAATCCCAGTCCAAAGGCAATCAGAACGGCATTACGCAGAGTTTTACCCTCTTTTAACCCAATGAAATAACCCTCCAGCATAAACGCCACCGCCGTTATTTCCAGCAATGGCAATAGCCAAAGGGCATAACTCATGATATGTTCGTTCACTTCGGCATGATTGGTTAACAGTCCAAATACCCGATCTGGCAAAAGAATTGTCACCCCAGAAAATCCCAGGGCAATCAACAGCGCAGTCACAATAGAAACGATGAGTACTGGAACAAACTGTTCTATCGCTCCCTTACTTTTGAAATTTCCCGTCAAGGTTTGTGTTGTCATCCCCACGCCTTGAATTGTAAACTGGCTCAACAAAGCAATTTGGAGCAGTAAACCATTCTGCGCTAATGTAGTAGTCCCCATCGCTGAACTCAAATTAGTAAAGATGGCGTAGGTAGAAATCAGCACCAGAAACCGGATTAAAATATTTCCTTTTAATGCCACGGTTTCTTTCAAGGCTACCCAATCAAATAGCTCTTGTAAAGCTGCCAATAGTGCGTTCCACTGGATGGTAAAACAAATTCCCATCAATCCTACTAGCAAACACAAATATTGACTCGCTGCTGTAGCAATTCCTGCTCCTGCACTTGCCCAACCCCACTTGTAAATCATCAAGTAATCGAGCAGCACATTAGAACCATTACCGATAATAGACATGAGCAAAACGATGCCATTTTTTTCTCGTCCTAGAAACCAACCAATCAGGACAAAGTTAAGCAAAACAGCAGGAGCGCCCCAAATTCGTCCATAAAAATAGTCAACTCCTGAAGCTTCCACCTCCTGAGATCCAGTTAAGATCGCAAATCCCACTTTTTGCAGGGGATATTGCAACAACAGAATTGCTAAACCGATCGCCAAGGCAATCAAACTACTCCGCAACCCTGCCAGTAAAATTGCTTTGGGATCGTCATTTCCCACTGCTTGAGCGGTGATGGCATTGGTACTCGATCGCAAGAATTTGAGTACTCTGTAGAGGTAATCAAATAAGATCGATGCCAGAATTACACCAGCCAAATGCCGAATGTCTGCCAGATGTCCTAAAAAAGCAGTATCCACCAAACCAGCTAAGGGTACCATCATGTTAGACAGTACGCTGACGGAGGATAGCCGGTAGAAGCGAGACAAAAAATTGTACTGATTTGGGAGTGCAAGAGACATTTCCAAGCAACCTTTGGTTGATGAACGAGTCAACGGGCAAAACTTGCGTGACTTGACGAATATATTACAGCCAAATTTATGTCAGCGGTGTCAGCGATCGCTATCATCGCTCATTTTGCCGGGTACTCCTGTACTACATCGTTATCCGATCCGGCAATGGTATGTATACTTTGCTCGCACGTTATCTGCCGATCTAAAACTTAAAATATACGGGAGCGATCGCGTAGTCTCTAGAAGATAATTGACGAGATTGGATTGTGAATATTGAAGATATTTCTGCGTTTTTCAAACAGTAACATCAATATGGTAAGTTTCAAGATTGGTCGCAATTGATAACACCTGCTGAAAGCGTGTATTCTGTTGATAATAGCGTTTTATGTGAAAGATTATACAATTTCCCTTGATAATGCTACACATCAACATGTACCGATTGTAGGGGCGGGTTTTACCAGTTATATGATGTCCGCTAGCTTAGGTTGTGTATAATTTTTGATGCTGTAGCGGCGGGTTTTACCAGCCATGCTGTAAAACGCGATAAATTTTTTAAACCCGCCCCGGCTTAGGCTACCGATGCTACCGGACATGATATTACTTTTGCTCAAAACAAACAATTTAACTAAAC
>DNGJ01000087.1:7040-45795 GCA_003486305.1 Cyanobacteria bacterium UBA11371 | reverse complement strand
CCGCCCCAACCCAAGTGTGTTTCACATTCATGGGAAAACGGTATTAGGCAGTTTTTAATATTTAGCCTTATATCATGCCTGGTTGCATCGGTAAGGCCAGCCGGGGCGGGTTTAAAGAAATTTCTCGTGGTGCCCACAATGGCTGGTAAAACCCGCCCCTACTACACAACCTTTGCTATCGAACATGATATTAGGAAACCAGAAACCCGGTTTCTTTGCATAAGTCCTGATTACTTTACCCTAACAAATTTAAAGCCCGCGCAGGCGGGCTTCGTTTGTATAGCCCCACCCTTAAGGGTGGCGGCAATTGATTAATCTAACCAAGACAAGCGGCTAAATCTTCATCGGGGGTAGCAATAGCTTTCAAATTATACTTCTGCGACAGCAGCTTAAACACATTCGGCGAAATAAACGCTGGCAAAGTTGGCCCTAACCGGATATTTTGAATTCCCAAATGGAGTAAGGTTAACAAAATCGCCACGGCTTTTTGTTCGTACCAAGACAGAATCATTGATAAGGGCAATTCATTCACACCGACGTTAAAAGCATTCGCTAACGCTAAAGCAATTTGAATCGCAGAATAGGCATCGTTGCACTGTCCCACATCCATTAAGCGAGGAATTCCACCAATGTCTCCCAACTCTTTATCAAAGAAGCGGAACTTCCCGCAAGCAAGCGTCAAAACCACGCAATCTTTCGGCACTTTTTCCACAAATTCGGTATAGTAATTGCGGTCTGGCTTGGCACCATCGCAACCGCCAACTAAGAAGAAGTGCCGAATATCTCCCCGTTTCACAGCTTCAATCACTTCCCCCGCAACACTTAATACGGCATTGCGTGCAAAACCTGTCGTGACTTGGCGCAGTTGCCCATCTTCTGCAAACCCCGGCATTTCTAATGCCTTTTGGATGATGGGTGAATAGTCGGGGATGAGATTTGGGGCAGACAGGTGAGTAATTCCAGGCCAACCAACTGGGCCGACGGAGAACAGTTTATTAATGTAAGATTCGTGGGGCGGCATTAAGCAGTTTGTGGTCATCAAAATTGGGCCGGGGAACTTGGCAAAATCTTTCGTTTGGTTCTGCCAAGCGGTGCCGTAGTGACCGTAAAGATGGGGATATTTCTGCTTCAATTGGGGATAACCGTGGGCGGGTAGCAATTCGCCGTGGGTGTAAACTAAAATGCCAGTATTTTCGGTTTGTTTGAGCAGTTCTCCCAGTTGTTTGAGGTCGTGACCAGAGACTAAAATTGCTTTGCCTTTTTTGGCGCTCAAAGGTACAACTGTCGGCGTGGGATGACCGTAAGTTCCTGTGTTTCCAGCGTCGAGAAGTTCCATCGCCCGCAGGTTCATTTCGCCGACTTTAAGCGCCAGATTTACCCAATAATCGAGGCTGAGGTCTTGGCTGTTGATGGCGGCTAAAGCTTCGTGACAGAAGGCATAAATTTGGTCATCTTCTTGCCCGAATTCTTGAGCGTGGAAGGCGTAGGAAGCAAGACCTTTGATGCCATAAGTGACGGTGAGTTTAAGGGAAAAAATATCTACATTGCTGGCTGATTTGCTGATAAATTCATATTCTATATCTTTGCCTTGCTGCACTAAGTCGTCATCGAAATCGGGAGTAAAGTTCGCTAAGTCTGACCATTCGATTTGTGGGAGTTGGGTTTTTAAGTTTTCTCTGAGAGCGATCGCACGCTGAATATACTCGGTAAAGCACTTTGTGCTAAAATTCACGTTGGTCATCGTTGCAAAAAGCGCTTCGCAAGTAAAAACATCGGCTTCATGAGTATTTTGTCCTAACTGGCGAGCCTTGAGCGCCACTTGCGACAGTCCCCGCAAGCAGTGAATTAATAAGTCTTGTAAAGCATTTACTTCCGGGCTTTTACCACAAGCACCCCATTGATGGCATCCTTGTCCGCTGGCGGTTTGTTCGCATTGTTCGCAAAACATGCTTCTGTCTCCTCGTTGCTTTATCTATCCCCACTGTAGGGCGGTGCAAAGGATAGCGCCTTGACTTAAGTCAAAAAATGGCTAATTGCTAATTGCTAATTGCTAATTGCTAATTGTTAATTGTTAAAAGTGGCGGTGAGTTTTAGCAATCGTACCATGTCCGCTAGCTTTGGTTGTGTATAGTTTTTAAGGCTGTAGGGACGGGTTTTACCAATCATTGTATGCAGTCACGAGATATGCAAGTTAAACTCGCCCCACCGCCAATAAATCCAATCAGCAATTAGCAAGCTTGCAATTAGCCTTAATTAAACAACTCGATTTTGCCGAATACACTCGCAATACCAATGGAAACTCGCTTTAGGCAAGCGTTGTTGGGTTTGATAATCTACGTAAATAATGCCAAAGCGACGGTCATAACCCCACGACCATTCAAAGTTATCCATCAAACTCCAAAGAAAGTATCCAGTTAAAGGATAACCTTCGCTTAAAGCACGGTGAGCTGACTTTAAATATTGTCGCAAGTATAGAATGCGATCGCTATCCACCACCTCGCCTTTATCGTTAATTTCATCTTGTGCCGCACAGCCATTTTCCGTAATAACTACAGGTAAATCTTTCCGCCCCAAAGTCTCGCTGACGTGACGAATTCCCCAATATATGCTTTCCGGCACAATATTTAACCAAGGCATGTGCATTTTCGGATACCCTTTCGGCAAGTCGAGTTCCTCGTAACCTTGTTTGTTGTCTGCCGCGCGCACGTAAGTGCCGGTGTATATATTCAGACCTAAATAATCTAAAGGTTGATGGATGATTTCTAAATCTCCAGCTTGAATATCCGGTGCATCTTCGCCTAAGATTTCCAACAAAGCGGGACTATAAGCACCTGTCAAAGCTGGAAAAATAATCCCGCCATTAGAGCCGCAAGTATGAAAAGCTTTTTGAGTAGCTGCAATATTTTCTGGTGACTCGCTGATAGGAACTGTTACAGAAAAATTATCCACCAAGGATACTTTACAGGCAACAGGGGAAGCGGCGCGGATGGCTTGACAACCTAATCCGTGTGCTAGTAAAGCATGGTGAGAAGTCTGCCAAACGGCTTTTTTGCTGTTAACCTGCGTACCTGGGGCATGTACTGGAGTTTCATCGACAGCATAACCCATGTGGGTAAAGCAAGAAATTTCGTTGATGGTCATCCAATTGGTGATGCGATCGCCCAAACGACTCACGACCGCAGTAACATAATCGGCATAATCTTGTGCCATTTGCCGACTTTGCCAAGAACCGTATAAATCTTCTAATGCTTGCGGACTATCCCAGTGAAATAAGGTAGCGTGTGGGGTAATGCCTTGTTCTAACAAACAATCGACTAATCGCTGGTAAAAATCAACACCTGCCTCGTTGACAGTGCCGCGCCCTTCAGGAATAATCCGAGGCCATGCAATGCTGAAGCGATAGTGTTTAATACCCAATTCTACCATCAGCTTGACATCAGTTTCGTAGCGATGATAGTGGTCGCAAGCGACTTCACCTGTATCGCCGTTAACAACTCGATTTGGTATAGTACAGAAAGTGTCCCAAACGCTAGGTTGGCGATTGTTTCCCGTCGCTGCGCCTTCGATTTGATAGGCAGAAGTAGCAGCACCCCAGATAAAATTGTTGGGAAATTTATAACTCATTACCCCTTTTTCCTTTATGCTCAAGCAAGACAGTAAACTTAGAGAATTCTTGTCTAATATTAAACTTTGGCGCGGTCTACCGGAAGATCAAGTTGAGCAGTTGGCTAGGATTGCGATCGCTCAAACTTATTCTAAAGGTGAAATAATCTTCCAAGCGGGGGATGAAGGTAGCGGTTTCTTTATTGTTGTTTCCGGGCGCATTAAAGTCTATAAGACTTCTGTTGAAGGGAAAGAACAGATTTTGCACTTATTTGTTGCAGGCGATCATTTTGCGGAAGTTCCCGCTTTTGATGGTCAAAACTTCCCCGCTTCTGCTATGGCGCTGGAGACAAGCGAGTTGTTATTCTTCCCGCGAACTTCTTTTTTAAATTTGCTGCAAGAGCAACCTAGTTTGGCAATTAAAATTTTAGGAGTTTTTGCGCGTCACTTACGCATCATGGCTCAGTTAGTGGAAGATTTATCTTTAAAAGAAGTTCCGGGAAGAGTGGCGACTTATTTGCTTTATTTAAGCGATCGAAATAACAAAAGCGATACCGTAGAACTGGACATGACTAAATCGCAATTAGCTGCACTTTTGGGGACAATTCCAGAAACGCTATCGCGGGTTTTTGCTAAACTCAGTGCCGATCAGCTAATCGCTATCGATGGTTCTAAAATTAACTTGTTAGACCGAAAACGTTTAATCGGATTAGCAGGAGGTCTAAAAATCTAGAAACCTGGCTAATTGCTAATAGCTAATTGCTCATATAAAAAGCAGCATTATTATAGCGGATTGCAGCCATATGAGGTACACCAACAGCTGTAATGAACAATTAGCAATTAGCAATTAGCCATTAGCAATTACCAATTACCAAAATCATTTCTGGCGATTGCTACCATTGCCAAAACGATTATCCTGTAAAGAGTTGCCAATTCCTTGAATCACTCCTCGACCAACTAAACCAATTCCTCGCCCTATGACTTGGGTTAGTACGTAAACTACACCTTTACCGACGAAGGCGACAACTGAACGGAGACGGGGAGCGATCGCATCCCTTGTTTCCAGCAATAAAGTCACCGTTTGTTGAATGCCGCTTAAGTTTTCTAGCTCTTGACTGCGAGGTGCATAAATAGATATCTTTTTAATTCCTCGCCCATTCAAAACCAATAAAACATATCGACTTTCAAAAATTTCTCTTGGTTCGTAAATATAGGTTCTTAACCGATATCTCCAAGATAAATTATTCCTGAATCGCTGAATTTCCCGCGTTGATATTAACTTGCTGTCATAGAAGTTCTGTTTAATCGTTTCCACATCTGCAAATCGATTTAAAAGCGGTTGCACGACGGCATTAGCAATTTGGATTACTAAATTCTGCATCAAAATTTCCGCTCGTGCTAGGGCTTCAGGGCTTCCAGGGGAGTACAATGCATTATCAATCGTTAAAGGAGTTTGAAATAGCAGATGATCGAACCACTCGACAACCTGGGGAATTTTATCTAGAATCGCACCTTGAACGATTAAAGCATCTTGCAGCAAAACATTAACAACTTCTAATTCTTGATAGCCGATTTGCAGGGTATAATATTTCCCAAAAAAATCAGTTGTCGTGCCGCGCCACAAATCTTGTAAAATAGCGGTTCGCTTTTGCGATAACTGCTCTGACTGCACTTGAGAAAAGCGCAATTCGCCCAAAATATCGTCTAATTTCCGTAAAATTAAACACAGCAATTCCCGCTTTCTATCCGACCTAAAAATATCAATCTCCAGGGGAATATCGGTCATGTTTTGAACGCCATATTGAATCTTGGCAAAAGTATTATCAAATAAAACAGATTGCCAAGTACTAGCACTAAGTTCCGCTCCGGACATAGAAGAAGCATACAAATCCTCTGCTCCCGGAGTCCCCTGGTCACCAAAAGGGGCGGGTTTAGTTAAATTGTCTGTTTTAGTTGTAAGGTTATCGGTGAAACCCACAGCGTAATTGCGCCCCTGCTCGCTTTCAAACATCAGCGGCGTAGTCACGCGGGGTGCTAAAAGCCACTCTACGAGCCAACGGGAAGCCAACAACTCCCGGCGTCGTCCCGCGAGAATGGCTCGATCTAGGGTCGATGGTGGGGTATTTTGTAATTCGGCGGTGACTTGGGCTAAAGCGGCGTCTATTTGGCGCAGACTAGATTGGTGGAGGCGATCGCGCAACAGAGAAAAGGTAGAGTTAGGGGGAAGAGGGCGAGGAGTTGAGGAAATCTGACTTGTCGTTCTGGTAGTCGGTGTTTCTTGCCAATAACGTTCGCCCGCAGCAACTTGACGAATAATATTCACTAACTCTGAAACAGCCGTGGCTTTAGGACAATAGCCCTCAACGCCTGCTTGGCGTGCTGCTGCTAGGGAGTCGGCATCTGTTAAAGTACTGAGCAACAATATGGGCAAATTGGGATATTGAGTTTTGAGTTGCTGGCAGATTTCCAAACCCGACGTTCGATTTGAATCGCTTTGACCCAAATCCAAGTTTAAAACGATCAAGTCAACCGCAGGCTGACCGTTTTGGAGAATTTGCAAAGCTGTAGTTAGCCGATCTGCCTCGGCGACGACTTGCAGATCGCCAAATTGTTCGACAAAAACGCGCAGCCCCAGGCGGAAAATCGGGTCATCATCGATTAGCAGTATTTGCATTTGGCGATCGCTCACGGATGTTGAATCTGGGTCAGTGGTCATCGGTCACAAGCAACCCTCTGAATTTTCTTAACATTTTTCCCGACCAAAAACACAAGCAAGTCAGAAAAAATGGCAAAAATATTGCTTCCTCGTCTCCGCAATCTCACCACTCTCCGAAATCTCCTCGATCTTCGTTATCTAGGCAATCTCCCCAGGTTCCGGAAGCACGCAAGTCTCTCTGCTTGGCTTAAAAACTCAGGCACAAACTTGATTTGCCAGGGGGATGTTAGTCAAGTAAAAACATAGCTCATAATGGCCTAATAGGGAGCCGTTTCCTTAGAGGTTCGATGAGCTTAAGCATTCGGCAGTGGCTGGCAGAGTATAACATTCAGTTGACCCAGCTTAAAACACCAGGCACCCAAACTGCGGGTATTGCCTTCCGCCTGGTTCAAGATATGCATGTCAAAAGTCTCACGACTTTTGATATTTGTCCGTTCGCAGAAATTTTGGAACTGCCTTGGAGTCTAGCATGGCAAGAAATGCAGCCAGCAGCCGATCTGACGGTGGAATTGCTGCGAGTTTGGAATCGTAAGAAGCCACTCAAACGCAATGAAGGTACTTGGCTGGCGTTTCAAATCGCTTATCTGCGGGCGTTGCATCAGATTTTAGAACAAGAAAACCGGATTTTAAGACCCTGGTTAAATCGAGCTAGCCTGTTGGCGCAACTAGCAACAGAACCCAGCAAGCAAGCTCTTAGCGATCCGCAACTGCAAGGGCTGCTAAAAACCCTGCGACCGGGTAGACTATCGGATACGCAAGCAGAACAGGCGCTGTCAATGCTGGGCGAATCATTTCTCGGTCAGCAAATGAATAACCTGGCGATCGCATGGCTGATGGCAAACGGTGCTGAAGAAACCGAAGCCAAACTAATCGTACAGCGCTTGGTCTACGCACTTCCAGGTTACCTGCTAGAAGCGATCGCATTTAATGCCCTGCCTTTAGCTCAACTGCAAAAATTTGTCCGCTTGGGAAATATCCCCAGCACCCCGGAAGCACTCAATCAACTCGCCGCCTCACCTGACAACCTAGAAGTAGAAACAGAACGAGCCACCGAGTTCGCTCCCGCTGGCTTGACGCCTACTGCGATCGACTTGCACCGCGAATCTTACCGCGCCTCGCTCCTAAAAGCATTGGGAACTCCAGTACTCGAAGAACCCTTTGCCCTTAAAGATTTATACGTCCCGCTTAAAGGAATTGAAATCAACAGCGCTAAGGGAGAAAAAGCGCCTTCACCCGTAGACTTAATCGAATGGGCAACCAACCAACTAACAGATTTAGAAACCATCGCTGTCATAGAAGCTCCCCCAGGCGCAGGTAAAACCAGTTTTTGCCAACTCTTCGCGGCAAAAGTAGCCCAAGAGCTTTATCCACTTTGGATGCCCGTATCGATCCGCTTGCGAGATGCTAGCCTTAGCCGTAGTTTGGCACAAACCCTCGCTACAGCCTTCCCAATGGGAAAGCTTACCGACGCCGATGGCTGGCTAGTGCCGCCACACCCGCCAGTATTGTTAATCTTAGATGGATTAGACGAACTGCCTCGCTCTCCCCAAACCGAGCGCCACCTTTCTACTTTCCTCGATCAGGTGAGTCAGTTTATCGCTCAAAGCACTAACGCTTCTTTGCGGCCTCGTCACAAAATTGTTTTAACCTGTCGCTCTGGTATGCTTGAGGGAGCCTACAGCAGCAAACCCCTCCAACCACGGGGTTTATCCCAGCATTTCCGCCGCATCGCGATTCAACCTTTAGACCAGGAACAATTGAAACTTTGGTTTAAGCAGTGGTCGAAACTGCAATCGAAATATATTGCCCAAGCTTTCTTTAACTTTTTGAAACTAAGCGGAGTATTTCACTTTAAACCAGAGGTGAAGGATTTTGCTAACTTTATCCACCAGCCTTTGATGATGTTGCTGGCGGGAATTTTATACCGCGATGGCTGGCTGGATGAAAGTATTTTGCCCTTGCCCTCTTCTAAAGTAAAATTTGAAATTCACGACCGCCTTTGTCGTTGGCTGTTGGGCGAGCCACCGGACACTATGTCAGCCGCAGAAAAGATGCACCTACCAGTGCGAGAAGGTCTAGCCCATGCTTGTCGCAGTCCGGAAGCGATCGCTAATCTACTCCAAGGTCGCTCCCCTGAGACTGTGCGCCAGCAAATGGAAGTCGCGGCTCTCAATATCATACAAACTGCTGAAAAGTCAATAGTAACAACGCCAGCCGAACAGATGGCGCTGCCAGCATTGTACTTTTGCCCTGTCGGTAGCGATAATCGACAAACAACAAAAATCGAATTCTCCCATCCGAGTTTGGGAGAATATCTGGCAGGGGTAGCGATCGCGCAACAACTCAAAATCCTGGCGCAACAAGTCCAAGACCCCTATGGAGAAGTCAAGTTTGCGATCAATTCCCCTGATGAGGTAGCGTCTCACCTTTACAGTTTGCTTTCTTTTGGCATTGTGCCACCGTTGGTGGAAGAAGTAGCCATCGAGTATCTGCGGCGGGAAGAAGCGCGATCGCGCAGTGCGTTCTCGTTTGAAATTTTATGCGATCGCCTATATCGCTTCTACCGTTCCTACTGTCGCGCACGCTGGCTCGATACCGGCATCGCCCACAAGGTGCGCTCTCACAACTCCCTCAACGCCTTACAAATCGATGCTGCTGTTGGCCTCAATACCTTCTTATTGCTCTGTGCAACTCACCGAGAAGCGTTGCTCGACTTCTCCCCTTGCGGCGACCCAACAATCCTCGAACAGTTCGATCCCGACCAACTCCTGACCTTAATCGGTCGCACCACGGTATTATCCCCCATAGCCTTCTGGCAGCGCGCCAGAGGCAGCCTGCATCAGTTAAGTTTAGATGGCGCTTGCTTGCATTATGTCATGCTGGCTGAAGCTAACTTCTGGAAAAGCAGCTTCTTCAAAGCCGAGTTAGTAGGAGCCAATTTAACAGATGCGAACCTTCAAGAAGCCAACTTATCATGGGCTAACCTCACCGGCGCTAATCTAGCTGGAGCCAATCTGACAGCTGCCAGACTAGAAGGAGCTAACCTAACAGGTGCTAATCTGTGCGGTGCTACCCTCCAACTTGCCAGCCTCACCAACGCCTGTTTGTATCAAGCTCAACTCGATAGCGCCACCAAAGACTATGCGGAAAAAAACGGCGCCTTGTTTTCCCTCGAACAATATCAAGCTTGTCAAAAAGCTCTGGCTAGTTTGGAAGGTACCAGACAGAGCGAAATTGAAGAATCCCACGATGGCGACCAAACGCTGCTGTTAATTCAGCACGGACAAGGTTCCGTCGTCGGAGCGACCACCACTAATGCGGATATGATGGAAGGCGAAACAGTAGTTTTGGAATAGCTAACCAGCAAGCAATTAACCATTACCAATTACCAATTATATCATGTCCGCTTGCTTCGACATCGCACGGGGGGCGGGTTTATAAACACAATGAGCTACGGATCAAAGATAGTTGGTAAAACCCGCCCCTACGACGCTATTAACTATACGATTCCGATAATAGCGGACGTGATATTACCAATTACCAATTACCAACTACCCATCACTCCCTTGCCGTTGCCGATAACCGTAAAAATTGATCGTGTACTCTGTTATTTTTACTCCAGTTTGTTGCTCGATTTGTTGAATTAAATCCTCTGGCAATTCTACGTGAACGTCCAAAATCTGATTTGTATCCAGACAGTTGACATGGCTGTGAGAGTCGCTGATATTACCGTACAAGCGACCGTCCGAGCGCTCGATACACTCAATAATGCCCTGACTCGATAGCGCCTCTAAATTTTGATACACCGAGGTATGACCGATCGCTTTACCTTGCTGATTTAAGCGATCGTAGATTTCCCGCGCCGAAAGGTGTTCTTGAGCTTGCCACAGCAGTTCCAGAATAAAACGGCGCTGACGGCTTAAGCGCATTCCCAGCGCTTGACACCGATCTACCGCATCGTCTAAAGACCGAATCGGTTTCATGGTATCGGTAGATACCAACACGGGCAGCGTTTCGTTTTCCGTACTTGAAGATCTAAGGGGTTTTGGTAAGTTACTCATATCCTGTTTATTTACTATTTTACCTAAACTAAGACAAACTCATTACAACTTTAGCCTAGCAAAATTGAAAATGTCTAGCCGTAGCACGGTTTGAGCAGTTGCCTTTCGGGGAAACACACTTAAGCAAAGAAACCGGGTTTCTAGGAAGGTTTCTGGCTTCGTCTGGCGTCAGTCCTGGTAAAGTAGAGCTGCCTCAGATCTGGCACCATTTTTAACCAGCCTGAAAAAACCCGGTTTCCGTAAGCGTCAGCCGAACGGTTGCCTGACGAAAAATATAGGGTTAATGGCTAATGGCTAATTTTCAACAAAGCAAAATCCTGTTAACTCAATTAGCAATTAGCCATTAGCAATCAGCCATTACCGCTGTTACAGTTATAACTATTGAGACAGCAGATTTTCTTCTAATAATCGAGCGATCATTGCAGTTCTGGAACAAACGCCTAGTTTGCTAAAAATACGGCGCAAATAAGTAGCTACAGTCCAGTGAGTGATGCCAAGTTTTTTGCCAATTGATTTATTATCAAGACCCAACGCCACTAATTTAGTAATCTCTCGTTCGCGGGGACTCAAGAGCGGAGGATGATTGTCTCTGGGTCGGCTGCGGACGAGGTAATAACAGGTGCCATCAATATGAGACTCAAACAGAACCTCGTCTACTGTATCCTCAGTTTGGTGCAGCACCTTTGAGGGAGCAGAATTGTCTATTTGTTTCACCAGATTCTTCAAAATTTCTTCTTGGGGAATCATTTTATCTAGCCGCTTAATCAGGGATAAAAAGAAGAATTCGTAATTCTACACAGAAGTTCAGGAGTAAATGCACAATTCTTATAAACTCTTGACAAAAAAACACAGAAAATATGGGATACCTGATATTTATATACTACACAAAACAATACAAGAATTACGGAGGTTTAAAGGAAAAGTTGGGAAGCGATCGCATAACATGGCGATCGCTTTACTACTCGCTCAGTATAGACCGCTGCTTCAGCGGGAAAATCACTCAAATGAGTTATTTGGGGCAAGCGTCAAGTCAAGAGCGATTAACACATTTGGGAGCAATTGAACAGTCGCTTATTTGAGTGACACTCATTTGAGGTAGCTGACGCGAGTATCTGTCATTCGCGATCGCGCCTCTTGCAACCAAGCTGAGCTTTTATTTAGGGAATTAATTGATCGCTTTAGACTATTGACAAAAGTGACTAATTATGTTTTTTTACAATTAAAGATAAAACGATACACAAATATAACAAAGTTATTTATTTTTGGTTGCTATAAAAAACTGAAAAGTACATAATGAAGCTGTTAGAGGAAAAATTAGGATAAATCGATCGGGTTTGCTTCTATCACGTATTTGGAGATCCATTCACATACTATTAGGATGCTGTTATGACCAATGCTCTGCTGGTTCCCATTCACCTGGATGCGCTTTACCTCCCCGCCGATACGTCGGTGCTGGAGGAAATGACCGACTACAGAAACCTCCCCTATTTTGATAAAGCAAACATCCTAAAAAATTCTGACAAAGCGTATATCAGCAGTAGCGTATTGTCTCCGCCATTTGAAAATCTCAACTTGAAGCTGAAAGCAGGCATTCACCTCCACTGGTCATTGCCTGATGCCCTAACTAACGGGATTGCCAAAGCCGATGGGATTACATTTCCCCTCGTTCCCAATCGTTGGTTGATTGTGCGGCGTGGAGGCAATAAAGGGGAAAAACAATGGGTCGTCGAAAGCGATTATCTCTACCCCGATGGCGTAGATAGGTTAACAGAACCTATTAATATTCTTCATCACCCTGACAGCAAGAAAAAAGAATACCAACCTTTTCGCTTTCTAGGACGCAAATGGGAGTTAGAGCAATGGCGTTCTGCTCCAGAAAATGCCCAATATGTTGAGGCATTGACAGCGATTGGCCCGTTTGCAAAAGTCGATAATTTAGATAACGAAAAAGCCGCCTTTGCTGGTTTTTATCCCAACTGTCGCAGCGTCTTTGGATTCCACGATCCGGAGTTTACAGGCGCAACTTCTTTGCCGCCAGCAGGTTTGAAATACGATGTTATTGGCTGGTATAGCAACAGCGAAAAAGATTGCCTTGCCCAATTTATTAAAGATCATTCAGCGAACAGCGCTCAAACTCTATTGGAAGCCCTGCAAGAAAAATTTGGTTGGACGGTAAAGCTGAATAATCAAAGCTTCCCCGCTCGGATTTTGTGTTACTCGCAATTAATATTTAGACCAGGTAGTTCTTTAAGCGATCCAGCAGCGACTCTTCCCAATCCGACGATCGCAGTTGGTAACACGCAAGAAGAAGCGATCGCAGCTTATTTAGCTTGTCAGCTTGATACTGGCAAAGAGAACCGAAAAATTATTGAAGAACAATTAGAAGCTTTGCAAATGAGCGATCGCTTGCAACAGCAAAAGCTAGATTTCGGGCCAAAGTTTCGAGAAGTGTTGCACGAAAGCGGCTTTGCAGCCGTAGCTACAGATAATCTCTGGCGCGTAGTGCCAGAAGGCAACGAGTCAGTTTCTGCCAGTGCTGCGCGAGGAGAAGCTCAGATGCAAGTGACTCTGCCAATCGCCATCGGAGATCAACTCAATACCGTCAACGATTTGCAGCACCAATACGACCGAAAGTTAGCAACGATTGGTTTTATTCGAGAACAAGTTTATGCTGACTGGTACAAGTACATGATGGCTTTATACTTGCGAGAAAAAGGTTATAGTGACTTCTACTACAAGTACGTGCGATCTTCAAACATCTCCGATAAGAAAACATTGCCCGATGCTGAGACAATTCGAGAATTTATCAGAACGGGCAGAAACGAACAAAGCAAAGCGTTCAATGAATGCGGCTTACCCGCTTTGCAAGAGGAGATAAAAGCTACTGGAACTTTGAGTTTAACAGCAGACAACAACGGTGAAATTGACAACATCGAGGCGATCGATTCTGAAGCCAACTCCATCGCCGCCCGACTTGCCCAGTCGATTAATAACCTAATCGCCGATATCGATCGATTTAACAAAGAATCGCGCTTCCTAGTTACCCCTAATAGCAACCAGATCGCCCTCGAAGGCAGTTGTGCGCTAGTTGAAGAGCCTGTCGCGGGTAAATGTTTGCGGTTTGATGGCGAGCGAAATTATTTCAAAGTGTCTGGATTGAACAATGTCCGGGCAATCTCAATGTGGGTAAAAATCCCCGACGTAGCGAGGGGGTGGCGTTATCTTTTGGATGCCAGAAATGACCTCGCAGACAGTTGGTTTACTGCCCAGCCGAGCGGTGGAATTGGTGGCAATTGGGAAAAAATGTACGTCGATGGAAAAGAACAAGCGATCGATTGGGCGAGAATTCCTAAGAATCAGTGGATTTTCCTTTATTTGCAGGCTAAGAGTTCCTTCAGTGGGGCGATCCACTTGATGTCCAGACACAATAAATCTGAAAACTTACCGGGCGACATCGCCAGCGTTTGCTTCCACCAGCAGCCGTTATCGCCTGAAGAAATTCAGCAGAGTTACGGCGAAAAAATCGGTTTATTCAGACCATCTTACGTTTTGAAAGTGGTTCCTGGCCCGCGCTACTGGCAGCCCAGCGAGCCAGTAATTTTAATGACGGGCGATGCGGTGACGCCTACCCGTAACCTGGGTGAAGACAGTAGCGGGCGCGAAGATGATTTGTTGGAATGTGAGTTACTCACCAATACGATTGACTTGCAGAAACTGCAAAACAACACTTTGGAAATTCTCAAGGGAAAACTGGACGAGATTGCCAAACTGCCTGGAGAAAAAATCGGCTTCTACAACTGGACAAATCAGCCTTGGAATCCCTTTCTGCTGGAGTGGGCAGTACAATTTTTCCCATTACAGCACAGCCGCCAAAATAACAGTAACAACTACGACGCCAATACGCTTAAAGAAAATTACGAACTGCTAGTAAATGCGGTCGATCTCTTACCTAAAAGCACAGCCGGGAGCAATTATTTCGGCGGCACAGCTAATCTTTACAGCGGTGCGTGTTTCCTCACTCCCTCTGCCAGTACGCTGCTGAAAGAAAATCTGATTTCTTACTTAAACCAGCACCTGCTGCCAAAGTATTACGAAGCGCAGAAAACGCCTCAAGAACAGCAAACAGAAGACTTTCTGGGCCAGAATTTTAATCAAGTGAAGATCTGGTACAAACCTGCGGAGTCGTCAATCAACGATCCCGTCTACACGGCGCTGAAAGCTTACGAACAACTCCAATCTCTCAAATGCCTTGCTCAGAGCATCGGCGGCTTTAACGACGCCCTGCTGACTTACCAGCGCACGATGCAGTTGGGGATTGAAGATACGCGGCTGAGAACTCAAACGGGTACGGGAGCGACCTTTTTGCGACAGGTGCGGGAAAATATAGCTAATAGTGTGGTTCCGGGTAGCCTGCTGCGATCGCCTTATTTGCTCAACGACTTCAATCCCCTCCGCGCCGGGGCGCTAAAAATTAGCGGCTTGCGGATTGTCGATACCTTTGGGCGCGTCAAAGTCGTGGTTGACATTAAAAATCCCCTCATCACAGAAGTTGTCACAAGTCAACCCGTAACGCCGCCGCCAAACTGCCCGCATCCGATTTACCTACCGCCGCGCCTCGCACAAGCTGCCCGCCTGAATTTCCGCTGGCTGTCTGCGACTCAGGGACAGCAGGAAATGAACGACCATCCGACAACAACGCCCATTTGCGGTTGGATTTTACCCAACAATTTAGACAGCAGCTTGACAGTTTACGACAGTCAGGGGAGTCCGCTGGGTATTATTAATCGCCGGGGAATTTGGCAAGCAATTCCTGGCAGCGATCGCGCGATCGCTATCTCCTCGATTGCTAACAAATACCTGCGCCAACAGGTACAATATTTGGTTGCTCGGGGAGAAGACTTTTTCAGAGATTTTCTCACCGCTGTCAACAAAGCTTTAGAAACAATTGACCCGGAAAGCTTCGCTCAAAATCAAGCGATATCTTTGCTAGTAGCGCGACCTTTAGCATTAGTGCGATCGCAAGTTAATTTAGAACTGCAAGCACTGCCTGCCATTAGCCAGAATTCCGCTGATATGAGGGCAGATGTTTTAGATAACCGTTACCGCACAAACCATGCTTTCCCCAAAATCAAATTTCCCATCCGCATAGGCGAATACCAGCAGTTGAATGACTGTTTAGTGGGATATTGGGTGGAAACAGCCGAAGGTACTTACAAAGACAACACTTTTTATGCTCCTCAGAGTTGCTTTGTGCCACATCCGCAGGTGAAGACACTGTTTGACAATGCGAGCGATCGCACCCCCGACACGCCAGTGAATTTAGAACAAACCTTAGAAGCAAACACCGCACAAACCTTAGTTATGTTAATAGATCCGCGCGGTCAGGTACACGCGAGTTGCGGCGTACTTCCCGCCAAGACAATTTCAATTCCCCCCGAACAGTATGTCCCCGCTTTACAAGCGATAGAGGTTACATTCCTGTCAGCCCCCCTGCTTAGCGACATCAACCAAATTAACCTTTCGCTTCCCGAAGTCCCCGGCTATGCTTGGTCTTGGTTAGGGAAAGAAGGAAATAATTGGTCAGCCGCAGAACTCAAGCAATTTAATTCCGGGGCTACCTTATCCGGCCCGCAAAAAATTTATGAAGGCTGGCTGAAGTTAACTCGAAAAACGCCAAATACATGAACGATAATCAGGAAATTAAAATCACCTTAAGTGTAGGGGAAGTTAACCAAATATTAGATGCTTTGGGCAACCTCTCTTACCGCCAAGTCTATCAACTGATTGGCAAAATTCAGAGGCAAGCGGAAGACCAATTGCAGCCGCCCGCGAATTCCCATTCAATTCACCCAGAAACCAAAACTGTCAGCGAGTAGTTGATTTTTATTTACAAAGGATAAAATCCGATGGAATCCAGAGCCATTGACGTAGAAAATTTTCTTGAAAGACATCCTTTAAACTTCCTGCTGTTTTACGGCGATTATGAAGTTATCAATACCGTTTACCTAGATGATGGGAGTCCTCTCGTTGACCTGTCTGTCGAACTGTTCAATCAGTCTACCCAAAAAATTGTCAAGTTCAATCAGCCTAATGTTTCATCTGCCAGCGCCAATAACTGCCATTTTTACTTGACTTTGGAAGGAATATTTATCTTAGAAAAAGCGCCAGATGGATGGGACATAGCTGTTGAACAAAGCAAATCTTATACCGGATCCAATTTCTATTTTCTCAAAAAAGAAGGATGCAATTTAGGATCAAATAACAAAATCGTGCTGACCCTGAAAAAATTCAGGGCAGCTCCAGAGGGTGGAACTCGCACCCTCCGCGCCGAGTTGACATACGGCGCTTTGCTCACAGATCAAAATAACAAGGTATTTCAGGATGATTACGGTCAATATTCTTCCTACGGAAATACGATTTTCATTACGAATAATCGTGGGGGTAAGAAAACTTTACCACTGCAAGTTGATTTCGCAACAGGCAATGCTGTTCTCAACGATGGCACTGCAACAAATAGTTTGGACTTATTAATTGCTAACAAAAACTGGCCTCAGAATAACCTGTCCATAAGTCAAGATTCTCAGTTTGTCATTAGCTTCGAGATGGGTGACAAAGAAGGATCAGTAGCAACCGACACACAAGTTAAAGCGATCGCCATTACCAGTCAATCCAACAAGTGGGATGTGCAGCACGTTGCGAATTCAACAGAATGGACAGTTAAGCCAAAGCAGGGAACTAATCAATTAGCTTCAAACGAGGCAATCAAACTAAATATTACCAATCTGGTGACGAGCCATTCTTCCGGTGCTGGCTATCTGTATGTCCGCTACAAAAATATTCCGAACTATCCAGATGGGCAGTTAGTTGTACCGATTGAAAAAACGCCGCTTTTGTATCGTGCGGGGCAGGTTGGCATCGGCACGACAACGCCAGCCAAACAACTGCATGTTGTTGGCGATTTAGTTTTAGGGAAGAATGATGCCAACAAAAAATTTATTTTTCACTCCCGCACAGGTAATACTGAGAATAATGATTTTCTGCAAATTACTTCTGATAACTCACAGGGAAATTGGGTGTGGGAGCAAGGAATCACCCTAAAAAGAAATGGCGATGTTGGCATCGGCACTAAGACTCCGAATGACAAATTAGAAGTATCAGGCAATATCAAGGCTACTGGCGCAATAAAACCTAGTGCTGGAAACAATGAAAATTTTGGCATTATGTTCCCTAAAGATCCAGGCGGTGGTGGGGATGATGCTGCGTGGATACGTTACTATGCACGGAGTGGGGAAGCCTGCACTTTAGAGATTGGTATTTCTAATGATGCAGACGATCATATTGCTTTAATGCCACAGAATGGCTATGTCGGTATCGGGACGAATACTCCATCAGCTACACTGCACGTTAATGGACGTATCAAAGATAAGACTGGATGGGTGATGCCAGTAGGTACTATCCTCCCCTATGCTGGTGCAACCGCTCCAGAGGGATGGCTACTATGTCAAGGTCAAGAGCTTGACAAGACTCAGGAGAATAACAAATACAAGGATTTGTTCGACGTAATTGCACATCGCTATACCCAGAATGGTAGTGGAAATAAATTTAAACTTCCGAATCTTCAGGGACGAGTACCAGTGGGATTTTCTAATGAAGGGGAATTTAATTCGCTAGGCAAAACAGGGGGAAATAAAACACACACTCTAACAGTTAACGAAATGCCCTCTCACAATCACGGAGTTAACGATCCGGGGCATAATCACCAAATAAATCCTGGTGATAGTGGCGGTCAGGGTCGGTGTGATGATGCTAGTGGCGGCGGGAGATCGGCTACCTGGACTGAAAGGGCAAATACTGGAATATCCATCCAATATACAGGTGGTGGTCAAGCTCACAATAACTTACAACCTTACATAACGGTTAACTACATCATCAAATATTGAGGCTACCAATAATATCAAGTTTGGTTGCATCGGCATTGCACTCCTTGGGGCGGGTTTAAAAAGATATCTCGTGACCTCCACTTAATTGGCAGGTAAAACCCGCCCCTACAACATAATTAACTATAGAATTACGATGCTAACGGACACGATATAAGGGATGATTTTCTCTATGTAAAAGCCGATCGCACCCGGTTTTGCAACTTATTCTTGGGCAGGCGATCGCTCCTCTCACCCTCAAAAACTCAGAACAGCAACCCAATCAAAGCCTATGCCCCCCACCAAACCGCAATTAGAACAACAGCTAGAGAACGCAGCCGACCAAACTCAAGAATCGAATGGTGAGATAAAAATTGAAGTTGGCGATACAGAAATCGCTTTCAATTACGAAACAAAATCCGATAAAACCAGCAAGGATGTTATCGCTTACACGGCAGAAAATGAATTTAACCTAGAAATAGGAAGCTTAATCGAAACACTCTCTACAGATATCGCCAAGTTGCTGCCAGAGAAACTGCGAAGTCAGCCCATCAGCTTCAATAATCTGATGGTGATTTACAGCAAAAATAAAACTAACAAGACAGCAAAATGGCTGTTCGCGCTAGATCTGGCTTTTGGCGACGAACTCAGCTTGGGCAGCCTACCCTTGGTGGGTAATGCACTGCCTGATGCGATCGCTCAAACAACCATAGTTCCATCCCTGCGAATTGTCGCCACCTCCAAAGCTTTTACTCTCAAAGAAATTCGCGATTTCAACGAAAAAATCCCCGACGAGATTGACAAACTGCCCGATCCCGGTGAAGAAAAAGGCAAGGATACTGACATCGCTATCCGCAAAGGCTTTAGCTTGTCGGGCACGTTGGGACTTCCCGATGCCCCCTACATTTTGAGTTTGCCCGTCAGTCCAGAAAACGAAGGGGAAAGCACCCCAGAAGCTCCTGTTAGCGATGATGATAGCGCCGCCACTGCTAGCAACCGAGCCATTTGGTTCAATATTGAAAAATCCTTCGGCCCGTTTTTCCTCAAACAAGTCGGCTTCCAGTACGCAGAAACAGACAACAAAGGAGAACTGGCGATCCTGTTTGATGCCGGGATCAAGGTATCTGATTTTACCCTCGCCTGCGACGATCTAACCATCAAACTTCCCTTGGATGGCACACTCAAACCGAGTTTCAGCTTACCCGGTGTGGGGATAGAGTACAAGAGCGATAACCTACAAGTAGCTGGCGCGCTGCTGCGTACCCAAAAAGAAAAAGACGGCATCTCCTATGAGGAATATATAGGAACTGCCATCATTAAATTAAAGCTATCGGGTAAGGGTGGCAAGGCGGGTAAAACTTTAGGCGTCAGCGCCATTGGTTCCTATACCTACTACGACGGCGAACCCGCGCTCTTTTTGTACGTCGTCCTCGAATTTCCTCTGGGGGGGCCGCCTTTCTTCTTCGTCACCGGATTCGCCCTCGGCTTCGGCTACAATCGCTACCTACAAGTTCCCTCGATCGAGAATCTTACCGAATTTCCCCTCGTTGCCCAAGCAATGGGAGATGTCAGCAATAACGAGCTTTCTGACAGCAGCGAACTGATTACCGACCAACTCAGCCAACTCGATGAATACATTACTCTATCTCCGGGGTCGGGTTTTGTAGCGATCGGACTCAAGTTTACCTGTTTCAAGATGGTAGACTGTTTTGCCTTGCTGACGATCGCTTTCGGGGAAGGCTTCGAGGTCAACCTCCTGGGAATTGCCAACATGAAAATTCCCCCCGTAGGAGAAGACTCGAAAAATATCTGCCCCGTCGCTGAAATCACGATGCTCCTCAGAGCCAGATTTTCCCTAGATGAAGGAGTAATTTCTGTTGAAGCCCAACTCACTGCGGATTCCTACATCTTATCCAAAGCTTGCCGCTTAACGGGTGGCTTTGCCTTCTATTTCTGGTTTGATGGCCCCCACGCAGGCGACTTTGTGATTACTTTGGGCGGCTACCATCCCCTGTTCAAAAAACCCGACCACTATCCTACAGTCCCTCGCCTTGGATTTAACTGGCAAGTGGGCGATCGCCTATCCCTCAAAGGCGAAATGTACTTTGCCCTGTGCGCTCATGCCATCATGGCAGGCGGCAAATTAGAAGCCAATTTCCGTCTCGGTAGTCTTTGGGCAAACTTCGTGGCGCAAGCCCACTTCCTGATCTCGTGGAAGCCCTACTACTACGATATCCTGATTGAGGTGCGGATCGAAGCTGGCTTGGGATGGCTTGGTCCTGTTTGTCTGGGGGTCAAACTGCACCTTTGGGGGCCAGAATTTGGCGGTACAGCTAGATTTAAGATTGTGTTCGTCAAAGTTACTATTGAATTCGGCGACCAATCTTCTCGCTTACCGACTCCGATTGACTGGGCAACCTTCAAAACTTCCTTCTTACCGGGCGATGCAGAAATTTGTACCATTGTCATCAATCAAGGCATCACCAGACAACTTTCGCAAGCAGATGGAACTCCTTTATTTATCGTCAATCCCAAGGAGTTTGAGCTAGCTCTTAATTCTGTCATTCCCACCAAGCAAGCATTTTACGATCGGGAGTCTCTGCCCAGCACAGGCGCAAATACCCATTTTGGCGCTCGTTCTATGGGTATTAAAGATGACGACTTAGAGACGACTTACAAAATTGAGATTACCCGCAACGGCACAAAAGTAGATAAGTCAGAATTGGATTTTATACCTGCCACTCAAGACATCCCAACCGGACTTTGGGGCGATGCTCGCGTCACAATGAGTCGTTCAACGGAGAGACTTCTACCGCCAGAACCCAACGAACAACAGTTTTTGAAAGAAACTCTCTCGGGTTTCCGGATCGTACCCCGTGAAAAGAAAGATATCTGTAGCACTAATAGTATCGATGTCGCCCTTTTGCAACACGATACACACCCCATAAGTGATGTCTACGCTTGGCAAAAAATTCCGGCTTTTGCGGCGAGTTTAGCTCAGGATGAACCTGGTAGAACTACTAGAATTAACAACACGATTGTTAGTCCCACTACCGCGAATAATCGCAACAAACTCTTACAAGCTCTCGGCTTCAATCCGGCAACAGATGCGAGCATAAATAATACTAAAGAGCCTGTAGCTGATGCTTTTGTCGTTGCCCCGCAAGTTAAGTAAAAGAGGATTAATTTCATGTCTGCGCCCATTAGTAAAGTTAAAGTTCAATTCATCGAGTATCGCCAACCACCCCTAGATAGTGGCACCTATAAGGTCAAGGTTGAGCAAACCATTAAAACTAAGAAGTCTCAGAAAATTACCGAGGAGAAATTCCAGAACACTCTGAGTTTTTTTGTTAGCGGACATCGTTTTGCTCGCCTAAACCCTGATGCGATTTATGCAGTATTTCCTCCGGCGGGAAACTTGGGCGAACATTCCAATGCCCTACCGCATATTACCCTCAAGCGTGGCACCTTACCTTGGGAGCGCACAATCAATGCAGCAGATTCCGACCTGCCTTGGTTAGCTCTTCTCCTATTTCGGGAATCAGAAAAACCGACGCCGCAAATCATCAAATTAGAAGAGATAAAACGCGAAAAAATCCCCCCCAAAATCAAGTTTACCGCTCTCAATATCGACGACGAAGCAGGGCAAACGCCAGAGGATGAACTTACCGTTATCGACGTACCCAAAAAACTTTTAGAACAGATTCTTCCTAGCCAAGAAGATGTGGCTCTCCTGGCTCACGTTAACCAACTGACTGATGCTGATAACAAGTCTCTCAGCGAGCCTTTAGCAACCATTTTATGCAATCGCTTACCTAAACCGGGCGAAGTTAGTACGGTTCATTTAGTTGCGCTGGAAAATCGCTATAAAGGCGAAACAAATGGAGTGTTTGACTATCAAGGAGCAAAAGAGGACGATTTAATCCGCTTAGTCAGTCTCACCAGTTGGAGCTTTGCTTGCGTTAATAGCAAGCACAATTTCGGCACTTTGCTAGAAAACATCAATCGCAATCCTGATACCCTCAGACTTCCCAGCCGAGAAAATAGCGATGTCGATCGATATCTAGATTGGGGCTATGTGCCTCTCCCTCACGCCTTCCGACAGGGAGATAAAACAGTTTCTTGGTATCACAGCCCCCTGAGTTCGGGTAAAAGCCCAGATCGCCTATCCAATCCAGTTCCCACGGCTGATGCCTTAGTGCGTTACGATTCTCATAACGGTTTGTTTGATGTTTCTTATGCCGCTGCTTGGCAATTAGGGCGGATGCTCACCCTGCAAAATCAACCGATTGCCGTCGAGCTGTTCAACTGGAAGCGATCGCAGGCTCAATCTCTAAATCAGGTGCAGCAACAGGTACTCCACCTGCCTTTCCAAGAGGAAATCAGTCATGACAATCAAGTCCCAACTGCGATCGCTAATTGGTTTAGGGATTTAGAACTCCTCAAACACATTCCCTTCAACTATCTCGTTCCTGACGCACAATTGCTCCCGCCCGAATCTCTCCGCTTCTTTTGGGTAGATTCTTATTGGGTTGATTGCTTGCAAGATGGTGCTTTTAGCATCGGGCGAGTCACCCCAACAGACTTAACAACAGATGCTCAAACTCGAACTATCGATAAGAGCGAGACAGAAGATCAAATAATCACTGGTTTTTTGTTACATTCAGAAGTCGTATCTGGCTGGCCTGGTTTAGAAGTAGAAGGTTACAGCGAGATCGTCAAAAATGCTGAATTTGCCGGATCTAACAAGAAACTAACTATCCTCCGAAAAGAGCGACTATCAGATAGTATCTTACTCTGCTTGTTTCAGCGAGAAGTAAAAACAGTCGATCTTTCTCTCAAGGGTTCATCCGTCAATTGTGGCGTAGATCCGTTTAAGAAAGGAGATCAGATTACCAAAGGATTGCGAGGATTGGACGGTACTCAAATAACACCAGAGAGAAAAATAAATGTTCCCTTGCGAAATGCAGAGCTAGGAGTGATTGATATCAAAGAAATGGCTAAAAAGCTCCAACAAGGGTTAAGTTGTCCAGAAAAATTCACTTCGGCTCAATTTGCTGCAACCACGATCGAAGGATCGCCAAAAGTTAGATTTTGTTCTAAATCTATCTAATTATGACTCAATTCCTCAGACGATGTAACCCAAGTTGCTAGTTATAAGCTAATACTTTGGTTGCTAATTGCAAGCTTGCTAATTGCTTGTGGGAATATTTTACATATTTACCATTAGCTATTAACCATTAGCTATTAGCAACCCCTTTGTCACTCATTTAAGCTACCTCAAATAAGCTTCGCTCAAAAAAGCGACTGTTGGTTTTGTTTTAAGCTTGGTTATCTTTTTAGTATGAATCTCTTGGATTTAAAACTTGTAAATTAAGTCTATGTTGAACGAAGAAATTATCGCTCAAGACTGTATTGAAGTCAAAGGAATGGGGTGGTTACCAGACTATCCCGATATGAGGGACTACACGCCCGAACATGCGAATATTCAGCCTTTACTTGCCCAAGCAAACGCGGCTGAACCGGAAAAAGTAGCCCTGCCAACTTCTATCGATCTAAGATCTTGGTTTTCTCCAATTGAAGATCAAAGCAGTCTCGGTTCCTGTACTGCTAATGCTGGCGTTGCGCTAGTAGAATATTTTCAGCGGCGGGCGTTTGGAAAACATATCGATGCTTCCAGACTTTTCCTCTATAAAACCACGCGCAACTTATTAAAATGGACGGGAGATACGGGAGCTTTCCTGCGGACAACGATGTGCGCTCTGGCAATGTTTGGCGTTCCTCCGGAAGAATACTGGCCTTATAAAATTGCTGATTTTGAAAAAGAACCACCCGCATTTTGCTATGCCTTTGGTCAGAATTATCAAGCAATTAAGTATTACCGTCTCGATCCGCCAGGAACTTTAAAAGATGAACTTTTGAACCGAATCAAAACTAATTTGGCAGCAGGATTGCCTTCAATGTTTGGATTCACTGTTTACAGTTCCATTTCCCAAGCTGCAACAACGGGTAAGATTCCATACCCAACGATGGGTGAAAAAATTACTGGCGGTCATGCCATTGTTGCCGTTGGTTACGACGACAACATGAAGATTAAAAATAGCAGTGGTGGAGGTAAGGAAACCACAGGAGCGTTCATCATCAGAAATTCTTGGGGAACCGCATGGGGCGATAAAGGTTATGGTTATCTCCCTTATGACTACGTTTTGAAAGGGTTAGCTGAAGATTGGTGGTCGCTGATTGAGTCTAAATGGATCGATACCGGAATGTTTGGGCTGTAAAGCGGGGCGGGTTTAAATTAATATCTCGTGGTTCGACAGATTAGTTGGTAAAACCCGCCCCTACAGCAGATAAAATATACATCGAATCACCCGTTTGCATTGTAGGTTGGGTTGAACGCGAGTGTTACCCAACCAGTTATCTGGAAGATGGGAAGATACTAGAGAATCCCGGTTTCTTCAAGCAACCGGGATTCTCAAGCATAACGATTTTCAGTTTTATTATCTGCACTTTCTTATGCTGCCAATATTGTTATCGATTATTTTAATAGTTACTCTAGTATTAACCAATGCGATGTATATTTTTGCAGAGCATCTGGGGTTTGCTGAATCGGTAAATTCAATGCATCTGATCGGGAGACGTAGGGTGTCAGAATTAACGATCGCACAAACAGATAATGGCAAGTCGTTTGCGGTAGGTGTTGGGGATGCGATCGCTATTCGCCTTCTAGAAAACCCCACAACTGGCTATCAATGGGCAATCGACCAAACCAACCCGGAAATTATACAACACTTAGAGTCAGTTTTTTCCCCTGGGTCAGAAACCGGAATCGGCGGTGGGGGAGTGCGAATAGTCAGATTTCGCGCCAAAAAACCCGGAAATGTCCTTCTTTTGCTGAAAAAATGGCGTTCTTGGCAAGGGGATAGTTCGATAGTGGAGCGGTTTGAGGTGACGATCGAAGTGAGACAATGAGGAATTGGCTTCAAACTCTGATCTGTTGCGATGACTATCACGATCGCTCTCAATTCCGACCAGCTGAACAATTTGGATCTGTCCCCGGCGGTGACGGTAGTAGAAAAACTGCTTAAGGAGGGTGCGATCGCATCTTCCGAACAGCAAGTATGCTTTGATATCGACTATCCCCGCGATCCGCAAGATCCGCGAGAACTCTCAGAAATTCCAGAAGTGCGCCTGTGGTTTATTCGTCTCGATGCTAAATATCCCTGGTTACCGTTTTTACTCGATTGGAAAGCAGGGGAACTCGCCCGCTATGCTGCGATGCTAGTACCCCATCAATTCAGTAGAAAAGAAGGCATCCAGTACAATCTGGAAGCTTTAGAAATTTTCGTGATGCAAAAGCTTTTTGTCTTAATGAATTGGATGCAACAGCAGGGAATTGAAAGCAAATCTCGCCTCAAGGCGATGGCGCAGATGCTGGGTTACGATTTCGACGATGTTTTGTTTGATTTGATTGGTAACGGGTAATTTTGGCTTTGGTTGCATCGGAATGATGAGCTTTCTTGCTAATTGCTAATTGCTAATTGCTAATTGCTAATTGCAAGCTTGCCCCTACAGGTCGTAATTTTGATGCAACGGGACACTAAATATGGTATAATGGTGCGTTATGCGATCGCTAACGCACCCTACAGATTCGGAGGGAATATTACCAATTACCCATTACCAATTACCCATTACCAACTTCAACAAATTCTTTCTAGGGTTTCCTCTCCCACGGCTAACTTATGGGGAACCGCCCAGCGACCGCGTGCTTTATAGCCCTGAATTTCGTAAGTGAGACAGAACGGTTTACCAGATCCCCAAGCAACAACCAACCAATCGTTGGTACGCAATCCAACGCCGCCATATTCAACACCCACTGACCAGGAAACGTGATAAATTTCGTTTAACTTACGGATCTCCAAATCGCCTTGATAATTGCCAATTTTTAAACTGCTACCGCTGATTTTGTAAGTCCCTTCAAGTTGTCCAGGGGTTCCGTCGATCGCTTTCTCAAAGTCAACAACACCTTTATTAAAAGGGGAAACCCACTTGCCATCTAGAGTGCCATCAGGGTTAATTTTATACACCGTAACGCCGTAGCTCTCGTTAAAGCCACAGCCAGCGAAAAGATAACCATCCTCGAAAAATGCCAGACCCGTGTAATCGCCGATAGTGGTCAACCATGACACAGTGTAAATGTTGCCCATTGGATCGATTTGCACCGTACCTGAGTAGGGTGTACCGCCGATAGTTTTGGCTGATGCGATCGTCCACGTTCCTGCTGGGCTTGTTTTCACTTGGGGGAGGTTTGCTAGTGCGAGCATTTCAATTTTTGCATTCGGGTGGTTCTATTTATAACGTACCCATTTGCTGAAAAATCCAATCAACGGCGACGGCTAAATCTGGAGCAATATAATCGGGGCGGGTGTGGTGCTGATATGCGCCAGATAGTACGCGAGATCCGTACCCAGTTTGAACTAAAATTCCCACACAGCCTGCGTTGTGAGCCATATCCACATCGGTTGCTTTATCACCAACCATAAAACTTTGGCGCAAGTCTAGGTCGTGTTCCCAAGCTGCTGCTACCAGCATTCCAGTATTGGGTTTGCGCCAAGTACTCCAACGGGTAAATTCTGGATCTGTTCCGCCTTCGGGTGGACTGAGGTATGGACAGTAATACAAAGCGTCTAACTTTGCACCGGCTTCTGCGTGTAGCAAATCGCACAAACGCCGATGCAGGGCTTGTACGTGGCTATCTCCGTAGTAACCCCGCGCGGGTCCGGATTGGTTAGATACCAGACAGCAAAATATTTGTTGGTCGTTTAACTTTCGCACGGCTTTGGCGACACCCGGTATGAGATGCAGGTCTTCAACGCGGTGAATGTAACCGGCTTCGATATTGAGGACGCCATCGCGGTCGAGGAATACAGCTGGTTTGGTCATTGGTAATTGGTAATTGGTAATTGGTGATTGGTAATTGGTAATTGGTAATTGGCGATTGGTAATTGGCGATCGTTGTTTCTATTACCGATTACCCAAATTGTTGTTTCTATTACCCATTACCCATTACCCATTACCCATTACCCATTGTCAAATTTAAACTTCAGGCTCCGCCCCAAACTTTTTCTAAGATGGTTTCGGGCGAGATGTCTGCCATTTTCCCGGTGGGGGATTTGATGGCGATCGCGCGATCGCTCTTGGGCAACAATTTTTCTGGGTCGGTGGGACCAAACAGGGCGATGGTATAAGTTTGCACTGCGACTGCTAGATGCATCGGTGCGCTATCGGTACACAGCATCAAACTCGCACCGCCGATGATGGCGGCTAATTTGCCGATATCCTCTGGAGCGGTGTATTTCAGGTTGGGGAATGTCAAAAGCAGCTTGTTAACCAACTCGGTATCTTCTGGGCCTGCGATCGCTACGAGGGAAAGATCCGGCTGTCGTTGTTGGAAATCTTGAATAATTTTGATCCAATTTTCGACGGGATAGATTTTATCGATGCCTTTGGCTTGGGCTAGCTTACTAGAACCGCCGTGGATCAAAACGTAGCCGCTTTCGGTAATACCGAGCCGTTTCTGTTCGGCTTCCGCCCAGAGAATATCTTGTTTGGGCAGGTTGATGGCTAACTGGGGACAGGGGCTAGTAATGCCCATCCCTTGTAGCAGATCGTGGTACATTGCTGCGGCGTACTGGTCTTTGTTCAGGGGAACCGGGTTAGTCAGAAACGGCGAACCACCGCCCGCATAGCCAACTCGCTTGTTAATGCCAGTTAACCACAGCAGTAGACCGACTAGCCAAGTTTGACCCAAAGAAAGGGCAACATCGTACTCGCGATCGCGCAATCTCCCCAATAAATTACCCCAATCTGCCGGACTGTTGCGATCCTTGAAATCGTACAGCAACACATCGTTGACCGATTTGCAAACTCTATATGCACCCGCAGATCGAGGTTCGACCACCACATCGATATCGGCGTCGGGGTAAGACCGCTTTAAGTCGTCCAGCGTCGGAAAGAACAGGATTTGATCGCCAATCCCGCCAGGAACTAGGGCTACTACTCGCATAATTCTCCAGACAGGCTTTTCCGCTCCTCATTTTAGAGGAAGATATCTCTAGTTCAACCATTGTTAGAAAAGACTGTGTATTTATTAATTCCAGCAGCCGGGATGGGGCGTCGCATGGGTAGCGATCGCAACAAGCTTTTGTTGAGTCTGTTGGGTAAACCCCTAATTGCCTGGACGCTTCTGGCGGCAGAAGCTTCGCGCCGCATCGGTTGGATTGGCATTGTTTCCCAGCCAGACGACTGGGCAGATTTAAAGGCAATTCTGGCGGGGCTATCCCTAACTAAGCCAGTACAGCTAATCTCCGGCGGCGCTACCCGTCAGGAGTCGGTATATAACGGGTTACAAGCGCTACCCGCCCAAGCGCAACAAGTGCTAATTCACGACGGTGCTAGGTGTTTGGCGACGCCAGATTTACTCGATCGCTGCGCCGAAGCGATTCTTTCCTGTCCGGGTTTAATTGCCGCCGTGCCGGTGAAGGATACGATTAAAATCGTCAATGGTTCTGGTTTGATTGAGGATACGCCGGATAGAAGCTTTCTGTGGGCAGCGCAGACGCCGCAAGCGTTTGATGTGGAACAATTAAAACAATGTCACGCCCAAGGACGCGAGGCGGGGTGGGAAGTCACCGACGATGCGGCTTTGTTTGAAAAATGCGGTCTGCCGGTGCGAATTGTAGAAGGGGAAGAGACAAATTTAAAGATTACGACGCCCGTGGATTTAGCGATCGCAGAATTTATCCTTCGCCAACGCCAGTAGGGACACGGCATGTAATATGATGTCCGTTGAATAGCCGATAATAAAAACTTCACTCTGTCGTTGCGTAGGGACACGGCATCAGAGATATCTCGGATAAACAGATAACTTTGATCGTGCCGTGTCCCTGCTGCCGATTATGGGTAATCTTAAGGACATGATATAAAACATTGGCGATCAAACTTCCGAGGTCATCACCTTAGTTTCTTCGTAGATCTTTGGTTTCCTTTCCCAAGGATTTTTCATAGAAACCCGGATGGGTGCGCGTAAGTCCTGGGATCGTCCCTTGTCCCGACCAGGTTTCCGGTTTACCAGAAAATTGGGTTTAAAGCCCCGTCCTTGCAGGACGGCTTTTTTTGATTCTGTGCTACAATTTTATCGTAGTTTTGAGCGATAAGATGCTGCTCTATGAAGCCAAGCTAGAAGGAACAATAGACCAATACTCTAGGCTAGACGATGCTATTCGTACTGGTCGTTTTGTGCGTAATTCCATCATTCGTGCTTGGCTAGATGGGCAAGTCAAAAGTCGTAATGAAGCCTACAAATACTGCAAAATATTAGCAGAAAATCCTGAATTTCCTTGGGCGCGTCTGTTAAATTCTCAGGCTAGACAAGCCCATGCTGAAAGAGCATGGGCTAGCATTGAGAGATTTTATCGCAATTGCAGAGCGCAGGTTAAGGGAAAAAAAGGGTTCCCTAAGTTTAAAAAATCTCAGGTTAGAGCCTCGGTAGAATACAAGGTTAGCGGCTGGAAGCTGTCACAAGATAGACGCTACATAGAATTCACCGATGGATTTAAAGCAGGTATTTTTAAGCTTTGGGGAACTAGGGATTTACACTTCTACCAAATTGAATTGATCAAGCGAGTCAGGGTGGTTAGAAGGTATGACGGCTATTACGCACAATTTTTAATCGACCACAACAGGGAGGAAAGTAAAGAGCTAACAGGTAGACAAATTGGCTTAGATGTAGGTTTAAACCATTTCTATACTGATAGCTTTGGCGAACAAGTAGACAATCCTAGATTTTTGAGAAAAGACGAGCAGAAAATTAAACGTCTACAGCGTCGTTTATCAAAAACGCAACCAAAAAGTAAAAACCGAGCCAAAGCTAGAAATAAACTAGGGTTCGCGCATCTGGTGGTATCACGCAGGCGTAACGATTGGGTTTGTAAGTTAGCCCAGCGCGTCATCCAATCTAACGATTTGGTAGCGATTGAAAACCTAAAAGTGCGTAATATGGTGAAAAACCATTGTTTAGCCAAATCAATATCTGATGCTGCGTGGTATAGGTTTAGAGAATGGTTAGAGTATTTTGGTGTTGTTTATGGCGTCCCTGTGATAGCCGTTAATCCGAGTTATACCAGTCAAAAATGCTCGCACTGTGGGCAGATAGTACTTAAGACGCTAAGTACTAGAACCCATAAATGTCCACATTGTGGATTTATTGCAGATCGGGACGAAAACGCAGCGTTAAACATTTTAAAATTAGCCTTAAAACAATGGGCCAATACGGTGGGGCGCACCGAATTTCAAGTCTCTGGAGAGATTCCCCTCTGCTTGAGTATGGAAACATCCTCAAGTAAGGGAACTCAGCGAAAGAGAAAATCTAGCCAGTGATGGTTAGAATCACCTTGCCTTCAGGCCGGTGAGTACGTCAACTAAAAGTGTAGATGCCAAACATTTTGGCGATCGCTTTTCGGGTTTGATTGCAGGTTATATCGAGTCCGGTAGTATCGGACTTCTACGGTTAATGGTGCTGTAGGGGCGGGTTTTACAAGTTTCCTTTGAGCAAGAGCGAATTATGTTGATAAACCCGCAGAGCGCGATGCCGATACAAGTGGACATGATATTATACCTTTTTCCTGTCAATGGGAAACACACTTGGGTTGGGGCGGGTTTAGTTAAATTTTTTGTTTTTCTCCAACATGGTTGGTAAAACCCACACCGTAAATCGGTACATGTTGATGTGCAGCATTATCCAGGAAAATTGGTATTATTTCTGCCGGATTTATTATGACTTCTCCTACAGCAACCCTACTCATTTCTTGCCCCGACCAACGAGGATTGGTAGCAAAATTTGCCAATTTCATCTATACCTATGGGGGCAACATCGTTCATGCCGATCAGCATACCGACTTTGCTGCCGGACTGTTTTTGACGCGCCTGGAATGGCAGTTAGACGGGTTTGGTCTGTCCCGGGAATTGATCGGCCCTGCTTTCGATGCTATTGCTCAACCCTTGCAAGCAACCTGGCAACTTCATTTCTCTGACACGGTGCGCCGAATTGCTATTTGGGTAAGTCTTCAGGAACATTGTTTGTTAGATTTGATCTGGAGACAGCGAGCGGGCGAGCTACCGGCGGAAATTAATCTGATTATTAGCAATCATCCCGATCTGCGCGCGATCGCAGAACAATTCAACATCGACTATCACCACATTCCGATTACCAAAGAAAACAAACTTGAGCAGGAAGCTAAACAGTTAGAATTGCTGCGCCATTATAACATAGATTTGGTTGTTCTGGCTAAATATATGCAGATTCTCAGCCCTAGTTTTATCGATCAATTTCCCAACGCGATCAACATTCACCATTCATTTCTACCTGCATTTGTGGGAGCAAATCCTTACCAACAAGCGTATAAACGGGGAGTTAAAATTATTGGGGCAACGGCTCACTATGTCACTGCCAACTTAGACCAAGGGCCAATTATTGAACAAGAAGTAGTGCGGGTAAGTCATCGAGATGAAGTGGCAGATTTGATTCGGAAAGGCAAAGATTTAGAACGAATGGTGCTATCAAGAGCCGTGCGATCGCATTTGCAAAATCGAGTCTTGGTTTACGGCGATCGCACGGTGGTATTTGAGTAACCTTGTTAGTTTCTAACTGCCAACCGAACTGCCTTGTTGTAGTTGGCGCAGGGCGTTTTCCGCTTGTTTAACGCCCTCGTTTTGGCCTTGACTTTGAAATAAATCGCGGGCTTTTTTGAAGGATGCGATCGCTTCGCCGGTAAATCCGGCTTTCGCCAAAGCAAATCCCAAATTATAGTGCGCGGCTGCTTCGCGAGGAGCGATTTCAATCAGGCGACGATAAGCTGTTACGGCTTGGGAAAAATTTTGCTGAAGCAGCAAAACTTCCCCCACCCCTGCCTGTGCTTCAATTAATTTGTCATCTAATTGTACGGCTCGCTGATAAGCAGCTAAGGCTCTGGGAAAATTATTTTGCTGGCGTAGAATCTTACCCATTTGCAAATGAATTTGAGCGTTGCGGGGTTCGAGTCTAGCAGCGCGTTCTAAAGCCGATAATGCCCCGCGTTGGTTGCCTTTTGCGATTAAAGCATAAGCAAGTTGTAGGCGTAAGCGGCTGTTATTAGGAGCGATGCTGACCGCTCGTTCTAACACTTCGATGGCGTCATCATATCGCTTGAGTTCCATCAATGCGGCAACGATAGACTCGCGGATATCGACACTTCTAGGCTGAAGGCGAATAGCGCGTTCGTAGCTTCTTAAAGCACCTTGATAATCTTTCTGGCGAAATAGTACCGCGCCGAGTCCCAAAAAAGCTTGAATATTGTTGCGATCGAGTTCTGTAGCGCGGCGATAAGCATTAGCAGCACCGGCGTTGTCGCCTAAATGAGCGAGGCTATATCCCAAGGCATAGTGAAACACGTCGTTGTTGGGTTCTATAGCGATCGCTTGTCGATATGCGTTAGCAGCTTCCTGGAATTTGCCCTGACGCGCTTGTATAAATCCTATAGCGGAAAAGATGCGGGCATTGTTACGCTCTAAGTTAGCAGCCTGTTGATATACCGCTAAAGCTGGGGCGAAGTTACCAGCTTCTGTAAGCTGACGCCCTTGCTGCAATAAGCGATCGAGTTCGGAGGTAGGTTGTTGCGGAGTCGGATTAAGCAATCGACGCTGTGGCTGCAAAAATTCTTCGGGGTCAGAGGGTTCTTCGGGTTCCGCGATGCTATCGCTGTCTATAAACGGTTCATTTGCAAAGGATAGTTGCGGACAACTTAACGCCATCCCTCCCAATAGCAGCCAACTGACTGCGAACAAGATCCGCTTTTGCATGGTCTATATCCCTTGTGTTTGGAGCTATTCCTAGATTGTTTCTATGCCTTGGTTATTTAATCAGGGATTGCTCAATTTGGGAACTGGTTGTTGCCAACAAAGTTTAATCGGTGCTTAAACAGCTGAGAGGAATAGTAATGATTGTCACAACAACTGATGTGATTCAAGGCGCGGAAATTCAATCCTACTTGGGTCTGGTGACCGCTGAGGTGGTCTATGGCACCAACGTGTTTCGCGATTTCTTTGCAGGTATTCGAGATGTTATCGGCGGGCGTACCGGCAGCTACGAAGAAGTTTTCCAGAAAGGTCAGCGGGAAGCGATCGCCGAACTAGAACGACGCGCCCAACGTCTCGGTGCTAATGCCGTCGTTGGTGTTGAAATCGATACCGGGACGATCAATGTCGATCAAAACGGTTGCTTATTGCTCATCACTGCCATTGGTACTGCTGTCAGACTAAGGTAGACGAGCGATCGCAGTACCAATTAACATGTACGCGACGCCGTGTCCTTACGAGGGGTTTGTACCAGTAGGGGCACGGCATAGATAACATTTATTGCTCACCACAAGGCTTTTAACGCCGTGCCCCTACAAGGTGTTTGTATTCCACTGTTTTCCCTTCAACCTATAAGAGATCCCCCTAAATCACCCGATGCATTGGGGGGTTAGGGGGATCTGATCTGTAGCATCAAGACGGGAAAATGATATTAAACCCCCGTCTGCTGCAATCGCAAAAAGCCTGCTACTCATTCATTTCTTTGAGAGTTGCCACTGTCGAAGGAGACATCCGACTGAGAGAGCGGAAAATCCAGTACTTAAACATAGTGTCTAATACAACTGGAACTGTGGCAATGAAGACAGATATCATGCTGTGATTGGCTGCAATCCCTAGATGGCTAGATAATCCTTCCAGCAAAACTTCCCATCCATGTGGTGAGTGGAACCCCACGAATATGTCGCTAATCAAAATGATGATAAAAGCCTTGGCGCTGTCGCTCAGACCATAGACCAGGCTGTCCATAAACGACTTTAAGACAGCTATTTCTTTCTGACTCATTAACAGCGTCAAACTAAACGCTCCCACCGCAATCAAGTCAGCGAAAACATTGCTAATCGCGTCCTTACTTTTTTGGCGATATGCTTCAGCAAGTTCAGCAGCCTTGCGTTTTACCAGGTTTTCCCTCACTTCTTCTGAAAGCGCGGGGCTAGAAGTGGTTAGGCTTTCAAATTTGAGACTTTCCTCAAAGCTTTTAAGTTCTTTGAACGCTTCCTCTTTCATTTCCGGGTTGAGAAAAATCTGAGCTTGATTTTGGCCTACCATACGCTCCACTATAGGGCTGACGATGAAAGACTTGGAAATATGCTGAGTCAACAAGGGAATAATAATTAGCAGGGAAATGAATCTAACTGCTATTATTGTTTGATTTCTAGATCGGCGAAATTTCCTGATCAGTTCTTGTTCTGAGTTGGGATTGAGATCGTCTTTGATTTTGTGGAATGTTCTCCCAAGCGAGCGCGGGAGCAATCCATTTTTGACTGTTGCAGACTCTTCAAAATCGCGGTTGGTACTTCCTAAAGGTTCTTTTGCCGTTTTAGAAATTGGCACTAATGCTGATGAGGAATTCTGTGGCGTAGAAGTACTATATTTAGCGAGTACTTCATCGGCGAATTTTAACTTTGTTAAGTGGTGAGGACTGAGCGATCCAAGGACAAAGGTACTTGCTTTGAATTCTGTCAGCCTAATTTTGGCAATAGCCAGGTTTCTTTCAAAATCTACCCTGAAAACAGCATTTACATAGCCATTACAACTGGCTGCTTCATTTGGGATTTTTCCCCCATTAAAGTGTTCGCTTTCAATCGATGCGATCGCCAGCGCAGCTCGATACGCTTCGTCTAGCGATCGCTCTGGCGTTCTCAAGATGCGATCGCCGATTCCATGCACGTACCCTTTTACCTTTCCAAATAAGTCTCGTTGTTCGCTGTCAAATATAGAAGTCATGGCAAAACTCCAGTGCGTAGAAATTGATGTCCTCTTTAGTACAGTGAACTTTTTGGGCAATTAGCGTCCCTCGTGCTACTTCCGTAAGTCTAGACGAGGCCAAGTGACAAATATAGGACAACAAAGTGACAAAGTGGAGAACAGAAAATTTTGTAAGCAAACATACTAAAGTAGAAAAAAATGGCTAAATATTAAAATTTGTTAAATTTTTAAAAAAAATCACAATATAATTTGATATTTTTAATTTTTTGATTTAAATAAAAACATCAAGATAAATTTATTTATTAGTAAATAAATTATAGGAATTGTTTGCTGATTGGCCTACCCTGCTAAAGATTTCGCAAAGCCTTAGATTGGGTGGACTTCAGGCACAGTCCTGCTAAGGAGACAACACCCCTCTCAGAAATCCAAGGGGAAATTCAGCTTAAAGCTTAAGATAATGTAAAAATTGATGGCGACAGTTGCTGCAACCAAAGCTCGCTTTATGAATCAACTGCCTTCTATAGGTTTGAGCCTACTGGAGTTACGCTTAAAATTAACTCCAGATTGAAGCCAGAAACGAGCGAGGATATACTTTGTAGAAGATTTTATGTTTAATTCTCTTGCTCTGCTTAGCTGGTTAAAATATATAAGCAAATAACTCAAGGAAACTTGTGTGACCAGGAGGCGTCAACTTGGATAAATTGAGTTGGAACGGGGGAACGATTGTTAAGGGATTAGGCAACTGTTAGCTCAGTAGGGCAGAAGTTAGAGGTTTTGTGTGTCGTGAGTGGCTCGATGCTAGACCTTAAACGAGGTGCAGTCTGCCGATTTGGCAATGTTGTAACTCAAGGAAACTGTACGTCATGAAGATTTTGCTAGCAGAGGACGATAAGCATATTGCTGAATCACTCGCAGAAGCTCTGACAGATCAGCACTACGTTGTTGATATTGCTGTTGATGGTCAAGAAGGCTGGGATTTAGCGAAGGCTTCTGCATACGATTTACTTGTGCTGGATATAACGCTACCAAAGCTCGACGGCATTAGCCTTTGTCGGAAGCTACGCACACAAGGCGTGAGCGTGCCGATTCTGATGTTGACCGCACGAGATGGCGCTGATGATATAGTTGCAGGGCTGGATGCGGGAGCAGACGACTATGTTGCCAAACCGTATAAGCTGAAAGAACTATTGGCTCGCATCCGAGCTTTGTTACGCCGGGGCAATTTCTGCTTGTCGCCTGTGATGGAGTGGGAAAACTTGCAACTCGACCCTAATAGTTGTCAGGTAACTTATGAAGATCGGCCTTTGCATCTGACTCCCAAAGAGTACCGTCTACTAGAACTGTTGCTGCGTCATGGTAGTTGCGTTTTAAGCCGCAGCCAGATTTTAGACAACCTTTGGTCTTTTTACGACCCTCCAGAGGAAGATGCTGTCAAGGCACTTGTAAAGCGTTTGAGGCAGAAGCTGAAAGCATCTGGCGCACCTGATGATTTTGTGATGACAGCTTATGGTCTGGGCTACCATCTGAAACAATATTCATCAGATCGGCAGCTTTGCCGAGGAAAAGTCCCATCCTATGCTGCCAGTGCTTAAGCAATAGAATGTTTTCCTTTGCGCCAAAAGAATCCCGAAAGCAATTCCAAGCTGGGGAATGTTGAACTTATTCAGGATTAACGCAGAATCTTTACCAGTAGGGTGGGCATTGTCCACCACAACCATACGGGTAGCTTCTAAAGTGGGAATCTGCGTAAGTCCGGTCAATACTGGCTTGGTAGTGCAAAATATGAGTCAGATCGGTTACTGCTCTCTGTGCAAGAAACAGCCCAACTGTGGTGGTATTTTGTCGATCGTCCAGAAGTACTATCAGAACGCAACTTGTATAGAGACTCTCCGACTGGCGGTGACTAAAAGGAAAATGCAGTGGGGGTGGCATACTCTCAACCGAATGGTGAAAATCCTTTTCTTTGTTGAGTGTGGTGTAGACCTATCAGCCTTTGGGGAGCTAGGTCATGGAATTTTTTCAGCAAGCTTTGAGATCCAACCCAAACAATAGCAAGCTTACTCTGAGTATTTGAATTCCGAGCTGAGGCTGCGATCGCTCTGTTGCCTAACCTGAATCATTACCACATTGCCCTATGCGTAGTCCCATGTTTGAATCCCTGCGCGGTCGTTTTCTACTGGCTTACCTGATGGTCATGTCAACCCTATTTGGGCTATCTGCCGCAGCCGTCTATACTTTTTTCAGTCACAATCTGCACGAACAGTTGAACAAAGAACTGCTGAATTTAGCTCAAACTGCGGGTCCAAGTTTAAAGCTAGTTAAAACTTCCGGAGCCGCAGGTTTACAGCCACACTGGAGCGACAAACTTCCTTGGCATCATGCAATTAAACGAGAGGAAGGTATAGAATGGTTCAACGCTGAGGGAAAACTTTTGGCTAAATATGGAACTATTTTCTCTAGGTTACCTTTAGCAAAATACTCCTTTCCTGTGGATTTAAAAGTATACTCCTCAGTCCCATCCCAAGAGAATGATAGGCGCAAACCCACTATTGAGCCGTTGCAAAAAAAATTACACCGGGAGCAAGGGCCGCCAGTGATAGAACAACAAGGTCAGATCCGCACCCTGACTGTAGCTGTGTACACCAATAACCCTAAGAAACAAACGCTGCAACTAGAAGGCTACATTCGCGTGAGTGAATCCACCAAGGAAGTAGATTCAATCTTGGTTCAATTCCAATTTGGATTAGGAATGGGAGGAATTATATTCTTGATGGTCAGCAGCTTTAGTGGCGTATATCTATCTCAGATAGGTCTGGAGTCGATTCAACAAAGTTTTGTGCGGCTAAAACAGTTTAGTGCCGATGCTTCCCACGAACTACGCAATCCCCTAACTGCGATCGCTACCACCGTTGAGTTGATGCAAAGCCATTCCGAACAACTCGATCCATCAAGTGCCAAAAAGCTAGCAATCATCAGCAGCGCTACCGATCGGCTATCGCGTTTAGTCGAGGATCTGCTTTTCCTCATCCGCAGCGATGCCACAGTTGCTAATGTTGAGTTCGCAGGGTCAGTTATCTCTTTAGATAAATTACTCAAGGTTTTGGTAGAACAATTCCAGCTTGAGGCTCAAAACAGAGAAATTGATTTTCAGGTGCATTTAGCCAGTGGTATATCCGTCAAAGGTGATGCTCATCAATTGAGCCGTTTGTTTTCCAATCTTTTGGAGAATGCCTTCAAATACACAGAGAAAGGAGGAAGAGTATCTCTGTTGCTGAACAAGCAGAACCGATTTGCTGTTGTGCGTGTCGAGGATAGTGGTATTGGCATACCCCAAGAGTATCTACCCTTTGTCTTTCAGCGTTTTTGGCGCTCTGACAAAGCACAGTCTCAACAGAAAGATGGATTGGGATTGGGATTGGCGATCGCACAAACAATTGCTCACCGACATCAGGGTGAAATTAAAGTCACAAGCCAACTAGGTGTTGGCAGCAGCTTTCAGGTTTGCCTACCCCTGGCCTATTCTCCCACTACCTTAGTAGGGTAAATTATATAGATATGGCTAATGGCTAATGGCGTGTAAGGGC
>DNGJ01000087.1:0-6781 GCA_003486305.1 Cyanobacteria bacterium UBA11371 | reverse complement strand
TCCCCTACGGCTAATGGCTAATTGCTACTTGATTTTGATTCTATTAGCGATTAGCCAAAAATATTTTTCTAGCTTATTTGTATTCTAAACCTAAAAAGTGACAAATCCGAGATAAAAGTGTGACCAACTCAGGATAAAACTAACCTCAGCGTCAAGCAATAAACTATACCTGATTTTTTGGCGAATTTTCCTATTTTTAATACTTTTTTATCTCCACTTTGTCACCATCTCTGGCTTAACTTAGACAAAGAAAAGCAAATTCCAAGTAAGTCAACCTTGAGAAGCGTCAAATCCAGACCCAGGAATCAGAATTCATCAGTAAATTTAAAATATGTTTTCCTGATGAATTCTGATTCCTCTTTCTTAGTTTGACCTTTAATTAAGGATTGCTACTGAACAGAAAGCAAAAACTTTTCTTGTGTTTAATCGCCACCAAAAAAGGACGATATTATGACCAGCTTCACCGAGTTGAATCACATCCATGCCAACGTTCGCGCCACTTTCAACGATGAGGAACACAGCCCAGATATCGATCGGTCAGCTTACATTCATCCCTTAGCAGCCGTTATCGGCTACGTGCATCTCGGCAAGCGAGTTATGGTAGCTCCGGCTGCATCAGTCCGGGGGGATGAAGGTCAGCCGATTTGGGTGGGGGACGATGTAAACATTCAAGACTGTGTAGTGCTTCATGCGCTAGAAACCCATGTTAACGGCGAGATGAAGCCGGAGGCGGTGGTCGAAGTCGATGGCGAATTCTATGGGGTTTATATTAGCGATCGCGTATCCCTAGCGCACCAGTGCCAGGTACACGGCCCCGCTAAAATTGGCACCGATACTTTTATTGGGATGCAAGCGCTGGTTTTCAAAGCCACAATCGGCAATAACTGCGTCGTAGAACCGAAAGCTTTAGTAATGGGAGTAAACGTTGCCGATGGACGCTACGTTCCAGCTGGAGCTTTAATTACAACCCAAGAAGCTGCTGATAATTTGCCTTTGATTACCGCCGACTACCCGCTAAAACAACTGAATCATGCAGTGGTACACGTGAATGTTGAGTTGGCTAGCGGCTATCTGGAAAAAGAGGCTAACGGCTATTGGGAAAAAGCAATGCAGGCGCTTCTCACTAGCAAGCAACAGTCAGTGCAGACATGAGATCAAATCAAAACCGAGGCAAAGAAACCGGGCTTCCAGGAAAAATCGTCGCAAGAGAACCAAAGATAGCAGCCAGAAACCCGGTTTCTGGGTCGGACATGATATCAAAGCGAACTTTCTAGTTTGATTAACCACAATAAAACTTGTGGTATCTGCAATCAAAAGGAGGAATTTAACCTATGTCAGCCATAAATCTGCTTTTTCTGGGAAGCAGTCTACTCGATCTGCTGCGTCATTGGATTGACGCCATAGAGATTCACAACCATAACCTAGCCGAGTTCTTGTGTAAAATCATCCCGGCTCGGTGTCCTTTTGAGCGGAATATCCAACTTTTTAGCCACACTGTATGGCACATTCCACCACTATGCAAGCTCAACCCTCTTTACGAACAACTGGTTGGTCTTCGCTACCGCTCTTTATCTTATCTGGCAGATGTGTGTGGTGAGGATGTAACCCGCTATTGCCAATAGTCAACAAGGATTTGTGACAAGTTAAGAATCTACATAACGCAAGTTGCTAGTCATAAGTTGTCAAATTGGTAATTGGTAATTGGTAATTGGATTTATTGGCAACCGTTATTACCAGCGCCAAGGGATATAACTAGCAACTTGAGGTACATAGCCTATCCCAGATTCAAGACCCTTGCTAGCTGAAAAAACCAGAAAATTAGGTGCAACAGATCGGTGCCGTAGTTCAAAACTGACACAAATCCGCACCCACAAAATTTTTAGGAGGTTTCGAGGTGGTTGGGTATACTAAGACAAATTCTGCTGCCGCACAGCGAAATTTTAACGAGAAAAATAGTTCGCCTCAAGAAAGATCTGCCAATTCTCGTTCTCAAAGGCAATCGCTCATCCAAAAAATTGTCAACGCCAGATCCGTTGGAGAGAAGTTCCAAATTTATACTGGGGAAAAACTGCACTGGTTCCAAGTCATATTACGCCTCAAAAGGTCAGTGATTCCGGGGATTCTTCCCTGGGTGTTACTATGCAGTGGATATGGCTGCTTAATTTCCGCACTGGATTACTTTGGATACCTGCCAAACCTGAGCCAAATCAAATCCCTTCCCAACGTTATTATCAGTCTCAACATTGTTTTAAGTTTGCTCTTGGTTTTCCGTACCAATACGGCTCACGAGCGATTTTGGGAAGGTCGTAAGTTGTGGGGTGCAATGGTTAATGTGGTACGTAACCTGGCTCGCGGTGTTTGGATTTACATTGAAGAAGGCGAACCCCAGGAGCGAAAAACCAAAGCGGCGGCTGCCCGCTTGGTTGCTGCTTTTGCTGTTGCGATGAAGCTGCATCTGCGACGAGATCCAATCGATCCAGAGTTACAGCCATTGATGTCATCGCTCCAGTATCGCAAGCTGCAACAAGTGAATCATCCGCCGTTAGAAATTGCGTTTTGGATTGGAGATTATTTGCAGCGACAGTACGAGCGCGAACGTGTCAATGTTTTTCAGCTGACCGATCTGCACCAAATGCTCAATACGATGGTAGATATCTTGGGTGGCTGCGAGCGGATTTTGAAAACCCCCGTACCTTTGGTGTATACCATCACACTCAAGTTGCTATTGGTGATTTATTTCATCGTTATGCCTTTGGGAATGGTGCATGAGTTGAATTGGTGGACTGGACTGGACATGGCTTTTGTTAGTTTTCTGCTGCTTGGTCTGGATGAAATTGGCTCTGAGATTGAAGAGCCTTTCGGACACGATCCCAACGACTTGCCGCTGGATTTTATCTGCAAAACGATTGTCCGCAACGTGGAAGATTTGATCAAAGAATCGCCAGTTGACTTGTCACGGGAAGCGCGCCGCAATCCAATCCCCCCTTACCCCCCCAGGGCTAGTTCATTGTCGTCAAAGAAAATTTGAGGAGCTTTCTTGAGCTTTCTTGATCTGGGGGAGTAGAGGGAGAAAGGGAGCATTTCAACTTTGTTTACCCGATGCGATCGCATTGTTCCCCCACAGTCACATAGCCTCGTAGTAGCGCTGTCTTCGCTAAAAATGCCGCAGATAGCGCTACTACGAATTTAATTTAATTAACGCAACTTGGGCGTTGCAAGAAAAGCTAATTGCTAATGGCTAATTGCTAATAAAGAATTTTTACTCACACTAGCCATTAGCCATTAGCCATTAGCTCCAGGGAAAGAGATAACTAACAACCTGCGTTATTAGTTTTTGCAACAACTTCCAAAGAAGTCTTATACTCTCCTTCTTTGGATAGATATAGCAATTCTTTCCACTGGTAGATATTAACCCAAGGCTTTTCACCCTAAAGTAAAGCTCAAGCGTAAATAAAACCAGGGATAAAAAACTGGTTACGTATAAAGGCGTAACGGAGGGAAAAAACCGTGACATACGTAAATAGACCAGGAGACAATATCGTTGCTGAGCCAGTCGTCGGGACTCGCGTTGTGGATTACCACGACCGCGTCAGATGGGGGCCAATTATTGCAGGTGTTTTGGTTGCTTTAGCAACGCAATTAATTTTAAGTGCTTTGGGTGCTGCTATCGGTCTGAGCGGCCTTTCCACGTCAGGCGCACCCAGAACCAATGCTGGGGGTGTTGGCACTGGTATAGGCATTTGGTCAATTATCAGTTTGTTTATTAGTTTATTCGTCGGTAGTTGGGTTGCAGCTCGTGCTAGCGGTCCGATGAACCGCAATACGGCAATGCTCAACGGTGCTATTTTGTGGGCAACAACATTAGCACTGGGTTCTTGGCTGTTAGCGAGTGGAGTAGCGGGCACGTTTGGAGTCCTTGCATCTAACGCTGGGGAAGCGATCGACCAAGTTCAGCGAGGCGCGGTGAACGTACCGAATCAAGCTCCCAACGTATCGGCACAACAAGCGCGGGAATTGGCTGGGAATGCGGCTAGAGTAGGTTGGTCGTTTGTATTTGGATCTTTGCTGGGTTTAGTCGCGTCGTTGGCAGGTTCTGCTGTGGGAGCGCGCGATCGCAATACTTACAGAACCGAGCGTTAAAGGCGTTATTAGAAACTCAATGGAAAACTTCAAATCCTCATGCTTTGATTTAGCACCTTAAAAAGGGTGCTTTTTTTTTGCGATGCGCCAAGCAGCGTGAATGCGATCGCATTAATAATATGGAGAGTGCGATCGCTAAAATGAAAGCAGTCCTCAGAGCGATCGCGAGGCAGCAACATGGTAAAACAACTACCAACCAATACCGCACCCGCCATCATTTACCCCGACAGCGATGGTCAACCAATGGCAGACAACACCAAACAATTTCGCCCGATTGTCACAATTAAAGAGAATTTAGAACTGTTATTTGCCGATAACCCCGATGTATTTGTTGCCGGAGATTTGCTCTGGTATCCCGTTGAAGGCGATAACAAAACTCGCACCGCACCCGATGCAATGGTTGTCTTTGGCAGACCAAAAGGCGACAGGGGTTCTTATCAGCAATGGGAAGAAGAGAATATCGCGCCACAGGTTGTGTTTGATGTTTTATCTGCCGCTAGCCGTCTGAAAAGATTCCAAGAAATGATTCAAAAACTTAAGTTTTACGAGCGCTACGGTGTAGAAGAATATTATGTTTATGCTCCAGACGAAATGGAATTAATCGGCTGGTTGCGTTCTGGAGAAGCTTTAGAAATTATAGAGGAAATGAATGGTTGGGTGAGTCCACGACTGCAAATCAGATTTCAATTGACAGACAGCAACTTAGAAATTTTTACACCGACTGGAGAGCGGTTTCAGAACTTGGTGGAATTAGCCTAAAATTATCGGAATCTTCAATCGAGAAGGGAGTTGAGCCAGTCACGTACTTCTCCTTTGCTAATGTGATTTGAGGATTGTGAATTGAAAGTATCTTTCAACACTTCAGACATGACCGACTCATAAGCGGGATGATCGCGCTCTATCAAATCTAGCTTTTGATAACCTAATGCTTTCATATCCTCAAGCAGAATTGGGTCAGTTGAACTTGCTTGATGTGGCAATCTCTTGCGAGCTTTTGCAAATACTGAACTATCCATTATCCAATCTCTGATGTAAACTTATGCTCTCAAGAAGTGATAAAGTGATATATAAAAATAACAATGAAGAACACAATAAATGCCAACACTATAAAAGGTAGAACAGCTTGAGGTTTCATAAGTTTCTTGCGAATAGGTTTGAAATAAAGTAATTGACAAAACTTACAAAAAGAGAAGCAAGTGTTTATTTAGTTTTAAAAACCTATCCAAAAACATGAGTACCTTTGAGTTGCAATAACCATTTTGGGAAGTTTTTGGATAGGTACTAAGGAAAGCTATGTGTACAGTTTACGCATAGCGTCTAAGCGAGCCTCTTGCACTTTATGCTCTCCTACATGATGAATCACTTCTGTGAGCTTGTGGGTTGCTTTATGACAAGCTTGCTCGTGTGTCATACCTTTGTTTAGGGATCCGGCGTAGGTTCCTGTCCAAACTGCTGCACCACCGACGGCGATGGTAGCTACAGTAATTATGGGATCTCCACCATGACTCATGTCTTTCTCCTTTAGTGGGTTAAATTAAATCTATACTAAGCTAGAAAAAACTGGGTTGTCACCAAGCCTGCACTAGGAATAAAATAGGATTAAGTTAGGAACTTTTCTGCGGAACTCACCTTATGGCACCTGCACGCGATCCGTTTTCAGAGGCAGCAATTCACTGGAATTTAGAAAGGCTGTATAAAGACCTTAGTGCTGCTAAAGGAAAACCCCTAACACCTGTTGAAGAACTACGTCTACGCGGTTTACTTTGTGGCTATAGTCCGGCTGAGATTGCGGAAAAACTGGATAAAGATATTAAGGGAGTTGGAGTAGACCTTAGTAAAACAATATACAATTACGTTAAAAATCTAGTAGGCAAAAATAGTGAAGAAAAGATAGATAACTGGAGAAATATTACACAATGGCTGGAAGAAGCCGGATACAAAAATCAGGTAGCTTCTGAATATCAGTTAAATGATGGGGTATCGTTGAAGCTTTTGGTTAAACAGGCCAATATAACTATAGAAAAAAATCAATTAATACTTGATATTAATCTCAGAATAGTAACTCCTACTACTTCAGAGTCTACAATATTCCAAGACATACAAGTACAAAGCCGAGAAACTAACGGCAAAGAATAACATAATATCGCGCTATCCCAACAATCTGGCAATTTCATTCAATACCTCTGCCAACATTGGCGCATTGGAAGAGATTACATTATCTTCGCTGCCATCATGTTTATGATGGGGATAATTTGGGAGGTTCAACTTTTTGTGATGCCTGGTATTGTCATAACGAAAAATCAGCTTTTTGGAGGCATTTTCATAATGATATGAGTACATTTCTCTGACGATCGTTGTTTTAACATCCACAAACTCACGCAGGTAAAGAACAGAACCATCCAAAAACTTTAGTTCACCACGCATGAAGCCTCTGTAAATGCTTCGACTGTCGTAGTTGACGTTGCTTAATTGCACTACCGAACAGGCTTCAATAATGTCGCGAACCTCCTGAAAATAATCCTCAATTAGCAAACTCAATTCCTCTCAATGTATCTAAATCTTCTTGTAGCCCTTTCAACATCAAAGATTCCCCAATCCACTCATCTAATTCAAGAGTCTCCTGGATTTCATCATTCTCATA
>DNGJ01000199.1:10219-11967 GCA_003486305.1 Cyanobacteria bacterium UBA11371 | reverse complement strand
CACCCGTGCAAGCGACTGAAACTCCAATCGACCAAACGGGAATCGATGCCTTGCGCCTGCGTCAAGCACCCTATAACTTGCTAGGACGCAAAATCGCCATCGGTCAAGTAGAAATCGGTCGCCCCGGACAATTTGGCGTCGATAAGGCGGCAAACCGCAATCCAGATGCAGTTCCCGTGACGCGAGTATTTTGGCGCGATGACCCAGCCAAAACCGATACAGATGTAGACCCCCACGCCTACAGCGTCGCGGGGATGATGATTGGCACTGCCAAAGAAGTACCGGGCGTCGCACCGGGAGCAAGGTTATATTCCGCCGCAGTTGGTTCGATGGAAAAAAGCGGACAACCCGAAGAATGCCTTGCAGCGCAAAACTTAGCCTTGCAAAACGGCGGCGATTTGCGAGCAATTAATTATAGCTTTGGCGAATCCTTAGAACGCGACCCGCGCCCCGATGCGATTTTAGACGGTAACGCCTTGCTCACCCAATGTTTAGATTGGTCTGCCCGCGTTTACGACGTGCTGCACTTGGTAGCGGGAAATCAAGGGCGGGGAGGAATTCCCATTCCCACCGATAACTACAACGGTATTAACGTCGCCTTTACCAAGCGCGTCGATGGTATTTTTTCTAAGATTGACTTTGCCAACATCGGCGATATCGCCGAAGGAATTAGAAGGCGACTCGAAGGGCGAGAAATTAACATTGGTCCTCGTCGCGCCATCGGTATAGTCGCCCCCGGTCATGAAGTACCCGTTCTTAACCTTGATGGTAGGGTATCCGAAGTCAGCGGTACAAGTTTAGCAACGCCCCAGGTAACTGCTACCGTGGCTTTAATTCAGGAATTCGGCGATCGCCAACTAGCCACGCGCAAGCCAAACTGGAGTGTAGAATCCCGCCGCCACGAAGTATCCAAAGTAATATTGCTCAACTCCGCCGACAAGATCAAAGATGAAGGCAACGGTTTGCGCTTGGGCATGACCAAGACCATTACCGATAAAAGCAATCGCACTTGGCTCGAATCCGATGCGTATAAAGATGACAAAATTTCCAAAGACATGCAAATGGGAACTGGTCAACTCAATGCCTATCGCGCAGTGCAGCAATTCGGCGGTGGTCAGTGGAAACCCGGACAACAAGTCGCACCAATTGGTTGGGATTACAACAAAGTAGAACTGAACAAATCCCAAGATTACGTTCTAGAAAAACCCTTGCAGCAAGGAAGTTTTGTTTCAATTACGATGGCTTGGAATCGGGTAGTCGATCTCAACGATGCCAACAAAAATGGAGTGTACGATATTGGGGAGGATTTTCGCGATCGCGGCTTAAACAACCTCGACGTCTATCTAATCCCCGCCAACAGCAACGACACCACCCGCTACACCTGCGCTTCGATTAGCGAAGTGGATAGCACAGAACATATTTTTTGTCAAGTACCTGCAACGGGAAATTACAAAATCCGCGTAGCGTATAAGAAACAAGTCAACGAAGCGAGTCAACCTTATGCTCTAGCTTGGTGGACAGTACCAGCGCGATAAATTTCCAGCCGCCGGGGCACGGCATTTGAGAATCTTTGGGTAAAATCAAAATTGATCGACGCCGTGCCCCTACAACCCACATTTTGCAGTTAATAAACCCGGTTTCTCACAGAAACCCGGTTTATGGAAGAGTATCAAAGCGTTATATGATGTCCGTTGAATTGCCATTGTTAAAAAAACCTCACCCCGCCCTTGCGTAGGGACACGGCATCA
>DNGJ01000199.1:0-10002 GCA_003486305.1 Cyanobacteria bacterium UBA11371 | reverse complement strand
GATTTTTCGGACAAACAGATAACGTTGATCGTGCCGTGTCCCGGCTTCTGATTACGGGTAATTGACCGGACATGATATTACCCCTACTTGATAGCCGCGCCCAGCGTACTGTAAGACTGGTCGCAACTGCTCGAAGCTCGGTCGTCCAGCGGCACGCCAGCTGGAAATCCAGTCTGAAAGCTTGAAAGCCGCCTCGCGTTCCCCTACCGCAGCATAACCCAGACCGCACAGAGACAGCAGAGCAAGACTTCCAGGCTGACTACAGCCAATAGCCAATCCGAGAGCTTGTGTATATGCAGTTGTCAAACCTTCTGGATAGGTAGCCAACAGGTAAGCGCGCAAAGCTTCCACATCCTCATCGGGGTAGAGAGGGCTATCCTGCTGCGAGGCTACTTGCATCAATCCCAGGATTTGCTCTGCTTGGGGAATTTGTTGTTCTCGCCGCAGCCACTCAGCACTAGCCCAGATTACATCTGTCTCCATTTCAGCGTCTCCTGTCTTAATTTCGGCCTTAATGTCGGCGTCTTGAGCATAGCCATACCAGCAAGTTAAAGGTTTGTCGCTTAAGGGGACAAATGCCCCAGGAATTACCCGTTCACCAACCAGGTTTTGATTGAGATCTTTTCGGATGCGCGCGATCGCCACAGCAGTAGCTAATCGCCTTAATCGGACAGGTACAACAATTAACCCGTCCGGAGATAATTGTTCAATCCAGGTTAGCGGAAGTATATCAGCAGTTGCCCAAACAATGATGCGGTCAAAGGGTGCTTCTGTTGAGTAGCCTTCTCGACCATCTGCCGCGATCGCTTTTACATGAGCTAAATTATGCTTGGCTAATAAACTGCTGGCGCGTTTGACCAGATTTGAGTCTACGTCCAAAGAGACAACAAAGCCAAGAGAGCCAACAAGGTGAGCCAACAAAGCCGTACTGTAACCCGAAGTGAGTCCCCACTTCCAAAACCCTCGCACCTTGTGGCACCTCTAGAAGCCGTAATGCAGCAGCAATAACCGTCGGAGACGAACTTTGGGGAATCGGTTGCCCATCTGGCTCCAAAACATAATCATTCATCACAACATTTCTCAACGCATAATCCACTGCATCGCTCATATTTTTTCTCTTACCTTAAATATTTGACTGTATCTCTTTGAGCCAGCTTTTTTCGGGTGCGTTAACGCAGTGTAATACCAAATCCGGGTTAACAACCCCCCTTATCCTTATAGACCGCGCAGGCGGTCTTTGTTTGTATAGCCGCGACTTTAGTCGTTAGGCTTGCACGGGGGTAATGAAAGCGGATTTGGTATAACGCACCTCAAAAACGTTTAAGCAGCAAGGTTTAGAAGGTGCGTTACGGCTACCGCCTAACGCACCCAAAAGCGTTAACTTATGTCCTAGCCCGATAAATGTCCAGATGTAGGGACACGGCATTATACAATCTTTGGGTAAAAATCAAAAGTTATCAAAGCCCGTGTCCATACAACCCAAGATCTGGCATCCGAACAAGTTTTTGTCCAGTTGTTAAACTTGACCAATCAAAAGGTAATTTTTGTAAGTTGTTAAATGCATTTGTGTTCCCTTCTAAATACTTGAGCGTTGATTTCGATTGTTTGACGTAAAAAATTCAGCATTTTTTAAGATTAAACTGCATAATTGCTAACTCATCCCTCCCATTAAGGATAAGTTGGTACATTTTCAGGAGTGTAATCTGTGCTTGAGAATTTTTTTGATTTGACTACAGCACCGGATACATTTACAGTCAGTTCTGCAAATACCCTTGGTCTGCCCATTCGCGGTCTGGGCGGCAACGATTTCATCGTCGGTTCAAGCAATGCGGATGTTATCTTGGGCAACACTGGAGCCGATATTATATATGGTCTAGATGGGGCAGACACCCTGTACGGTGGTCGTGGAGCCGATTTGCTTTTCGGCAACAAGGGAGCAGATTGGCTTTTAGGGGAACGGGGTAATGATGTCATCTTTGGGGGACGCGGTAACGATAGCTTGTCAGGCGGAGAGGGGGATGATTTCCTGGCTGGAGATGGCGGGATAGATACCCTCACCGGGGACGATGGCTCGGATGCGTTTGTCTTGGATATCCGCCATAGCACGAGCGATCGCACCCTCGTCGATATCATCACCGACTTTAGTAAAGACGACGATGTTTTAGCCCTCACCGATGGAGCCAATGATGCCCTGACAGAAGCAGATGTAACCCTGGAAACAGTTGGCACTGATACATTTATCTCTTTGAAGTCTACGGGAGCGTTTTTAGCGCAAGTTCAGGGAGCGACTGCGGCACAGATCGCCGGAACCTTTAGCACCGTGCGTAGCACCCTCGACGATACCGAACCGGGAGCGACGATACTGGGTTTAATACCAGGGCAAGTCACCGTTCAGGAACAAGTGGGCAATGCGGATTATTTAGATATGTTCCAATTCGAGGTGGCGGAAACGAGCATTGTTGACTTCAGTCTGACTGGATTGAGTGCAGATGCGGATCTGGCGCTGTATCAGGATCTCGATGACGATGGGGAAGTGGGAGAAAATGAAATCATCTCCGCGTCTGTGCGATCGGACAATGCCGATGAAACTATCGAAAACGTCACCCTCGATCGCGGAAAATATTTCCTATCGGTCGAGCAATTTGAAGGGGACACGAACTACAACCTGAGTGTGGCGGGGGTTGCCGGGACTGTAGCCCGCGATTTGGCGGGCGATCGCCCCAGCACGGCACGCACGCTGCCACCGGACGGGGAGGTAGAATTGCATGACTACGTTGGCGGAACCGATGGGGTGGATACCTATCGCCTGGAGGTACTCAATGGGGGATATCTGGATCTGTTCACCGATTACCCGGAAGCGGCTGTCAACTTGACCCTGTGGAGCGATCGCAATGGCAACAACCAGTTGGACGTTGATGAGATCGTTGCCTATGAAACGAATGAAATGCAGCAGGATTTCATCGACTCTGGCACCTATTACGTCAGCGTCACCGCCCCCGGTGACCCAACACCCTACAAAATTACAGGCATTGCTTCCCTTGGCAGCCGCGTTGACATTGAAAACTATAACCCGCTCTTCCCCGGTATCCCCACCACCGGCAGCCTCAGTCAAAACGATGACTCCGATCCGATCGATCCGGACAACTACGCCGATCCCTATCTGTTGCCAGAACTAGGGGCTGGGTTAACGGTGACGGTGACTCAGAAATCCGAGGATTTCGACGCTTATCTGCGGGTAGTGGATCTGATTACTGGCGAAGCGATCGCAGAAAACGATGACATCGACACCGCAAGCGGCAACTATGACGCTGAAGTGAGTTTCACGACAGAGCAAGGAGGTCAATATGTGGTATATGCCTCCAGTGTTGATGCTCCGGGTATTGGGGACTACACCCTGGATGCAACGGTGACGGGAACGGTGACGCAGACCTCTCTCAGCAGTGCCAGTACGAGTAATGACCATCAGTTGGAGCTGCTGCCAGAACCTGTTTGGCGCGAGAAAGGCGATCGTGCCGATACGGGCTTGCAACAAGATACGCTCCATGAGTTTGTCTATAAGCCCCTCACGGGTGGTAATATCGCTCCAATCCAAATCAAATACGTGAACCAGAACCTCTTTGGCAACTGCGCCTTTCTTGCCGCCTTAACTGCCACATTCGGCAAGATTGAAGATCCCACGGCTGCTGCATCTGCGAAAAGTGAAGTACTCAAAAATGCCATTGAAGACAATGGCAACAACAACTACACTCTTACGTTCTACGACTACGTAACGGGTGAAGAGGCGAATGTCACTGTGGATAACCAGGTGGTGATCAAAGATTTCCCAAATAATAAGAATTTGTTTGGGGCGAAGTGGGACAATAAGCCCGTCACATTTGACCAAGCGTCGGGGAAACCCATTTGGGGTTCCATTTTTGAACGAGCCTATGCGAAGTGGCGGGGTCAGCAAACTGGTGACAATGGCTATGATGTGACGGGGAATGGCGATTGGGGTGGAATTCCCCTCAGACGAGTCACGGGTAAAGCCATCCAAGAGATTAGCTGGAATCCTTCCCAATCCAACCCAACATATTCCTTGATCGAGTATCAAGAGGACGGCAACTATAAAGAATTAAGGGATGGGGATACAAAGCCCGATCAAATCTTTAAAGACATTGAAACTGCATTGGACCAAAACCGCTATGTCATGGCTGGGACAATCTCAGATGCCGAGCAGCGATCTGGCGGTGTAGTGATTGGTAGTCATGCCTACAGCATCCACAATGCCTATGAAGCCAATAATCAAAAAATGATCCTAGTACGGAACCCTTGGGGCAAGGACACTAGGAGTGGGGCAGTGGACGATCTTAATGATGGGTTTGTGACTCTCACCTTCAATGAATTTTTGAAGAACTTTGATGGGGTGAGTCTGTCTCAGAAATAGTCCCCATAGGGTAAGTTATTATCCTGTCAGTTTCTCATCACCCAACTGTTAAGTAAGTGGGCAGACAGAAACAAACTGACATCGAGACAGTGAGAAACCCGGTTTCTTTGAGAAACCGGGTTTCTGGCTTGGATTTATGATAACTTTCTTGCCGACCTTGAGAATAATTGTTGAATGTGGAATTGGGCAACAACTCACATCATCTCCGGTTGCATTGGTAGTTGAGGCGGGGCGGGTTTATTTATCCTTTGCGCTGCTACCCGCGATCTCTCGTAAAACCCGCCCCTACAACTAATTGAGTTTGTAGTAGCGCTTTAGCGCTACTACAAACCCTGATTTTTTTGCCTGACTCTATTGATTACTTGCACTAATTCTTTGTTGAGGATCTCATACGCCTGTGCGTTAAAGTGCAGTTCATCTACCCTGTACTGAGACAACATTACGCCTTGACGATCGGCAAGAAGAGAAAAGGTATCAAACACAATTGTCTTATCATCCTCTAATGTAGCGATGTAGGCATTTACTTCTTTAACTGCCTTACCTATCTCATCTGACCAGAAAGGTTTGCGTTGCAGTGGCACGTCCCCGGCTGGGAAAATAGTAGTTAAGATCGCAACTGCACCCAAACTTTTGGTTTCTGCTAAAATTCGCCGAATATTAGCTTTGCAATTGGACACGATCTGCTCTCTGCGTTCCGGAAATAAGCCGATAGTTTTGAGATCGTTGATGCCAAATTGGATGACGACTACATTGGGTTTTAGAGGACGCACGTGAGATGAAAATCTCTCCCTGATCTGGACGGATGTCTGTGAGTTAATTCCACGATTGATGAATTCATACCCATTGAGAGTAGGTGATATCCAACTGGCTGCTCTAGAGTCACCGAAGAAAACTACACGCAATTGATTGGTATTCGTCACTCCCTGGGAATTTGCAGGATAATAGCCTAACCCCACAGGATCTAGCCGTGTCTGATTCAACTCAAAATAATATTTCTTGGCTTGACTGTAGAGCAGAAAATTGAGGACAATCGATCCTCCAAGCATGACTAATCCAACAGCCACCAACGGAATATAAAATTTGCTTAATTTCATATCCTTCTTGCCTCTCAATGTAACTCGATAAATGTCCAGCCTCCGGGGCACGGCATTATACAATCTTTGGGGAGAAATCAAAAGTTATCTACGCCGTGCCCCTACAACCCACATTCCGCACCCCCAACGGTCAGCAACGCACCGAAAAAACGTTTAAGCACCAAGGTTTTGTTGTTTTGTAGTAGTTTTGTAGGGTGCGTTAACGCAGTGTAACGCACCGAAAAAAGATTTCAGCACCAAGGTTTTGTTGTTTTGTCGGGTGCGTTACGGCTACCGCCTAACGCACCCTACTCGCTAAACGGACGGGGTTTAGCTATGCCATAATCTTGGGCATAATTTACCCCAAGCATTCTCAGCCCGGTGGAGAAGGTGCGTTACGGCTACCGCCTAACGCACCCTACTCGTTAAAAGGACGGGGTTTAGCTATGCCATAACCTTGGGCATAATTCACCCCAAGCATTCTCAGTTTATCTAGAATAGCGTCATTTTCTACAAATTCTGCGATCGTTTGAATTCCCATCACTTGTCCGACTCGATTAATCGCTTCAGTCATTGCCAAATCCGTCGGATCGTCAACAATATCTTTAACGAATTGCCCATCTATTTTAAGATAATCTACCGGCAGATTTTTCAGATAGGTAAACGAAGACATGCCGCTGCCAAAATCATCCAAAGAAAAATAACAACCGAGTTGCTTTAGTTCTTGAATAAATTGAACCGCTTTGCTTAAATTGGTAATTGCCACGGTTTCGGTGATTTCAAAACAAATAACTTGGGGCGGGATTTGGTAAAAGGAAAACCGCTCGCGAACAAACTCAATAAATTGGTCGTCGTTAATACTTGAACCCGAAAGATTAATCGCATAGAGACAGCGATCGCCTAGCCTTTGACAGCGCTCCCAAGCTTGGCGATAATGCTGTTTTTGACTGGAAAACAGCGTGTCGATCACCCAGCGATCGACTAGGTGCATGAGATTGTATCGTTCTGCCGCCGGAATAAAAAGATTGGGCGGTACTGGCTTGCCTGATTCATCGTAAAGGCGCAGGAGGACTTCGTAATGTTCCCCGTGGGAATCGGTGTTAGCAACGGGAACAATGGGTTGATAATAAAGACAAAAACGATTTTCTTCTAAAGCTTTAGTAATCTGCGATGCCAACTGCATTTCGCCGCGTTGTTGTGCCAATTCGGAATCATTTGCTTGATAGATGTGAACGCGATTTCTACCTTTATTTTTAGCAGCGAAACAAGCAGCATCGGCAGCGCTTAAAGTACTGGCTAAATCTTTACTATCAACATCGATCGCCACCAAACCGATACTAACATTGACCGTAAAAGATTTGTCTTGCCAGACAAAGCGGAAATCCGACAGACTTTGGCGCAAGGCATTGGCAACTGCGGATGCATTTTCGAGGGGACAATGATTGAGTAGAAGGCCAAATTCATCGCCGCCGAGACGAGCGAGGACATCCGTGGAACGAATATGCATTCGCAACAACGCACTTACCTGACGCAGCAGTTCATCTCCTGCCCCATGACCGCAGGTATCGTTTACGATCTTGAATTGGTCTAGATCTAGATAGCACAGGGAATGCTGTGTGCCGTCAGTTCTGGCATCGCTCAAAGCCAACTCCAAACGGCGCTCAAACTCCCGTCGATTCACCAATCCGGTCAAATCGTCGTGACTTGCTTGCCAAGCTAAGCGTTTCTCGCTCTCCCGCAGTGCGGCTTCAGCCCGCTTGCGATCCGTAATATCGCGGACAACGATGCAAAAAGCATTTCTGCCAGCGTATCTGATTAAGTTAGCGCTCACCTCAACATCGACGATTTCGCCATTGTGACGGCGGTAGCGGCGCTCGCTGGTGAGGTAGCGATCGCCTGTTAAAATATCCTCAATATCCCGGTCGATCGTCTCGCTGTCTTCTGAAACCACATCGTACAAAGTAAGTTGCAGAATTTCTGCCACCGAATAACCGAGCAAATCTTCAAACGCCGCGTTAATTTCCAGAAACTTTTTAGTATCTGCATCGAGCAAGAAAATCCCTTCCCTCGCTTGGACAACAACGGCTTTGTAGCGAGCTTTACTTTCTTCCTGTTCTTGCCAAATCTGAATTAATTTTTCCGCGAGTAACTGAGTCGTTACGCCCAAAACTAAGCCTACCATTGCCAAAGCAAAAATCAGATACTTCAAGTTGGTCTGACCTTGGCGATGAATTTCTCTCGGCATATTTACTTGCACAAGCATTGCAGGGTTTCCAGAGAGATCGTTGAGCAAGGTATAGCCGGAAATTAAATGTTCGCTTTGGGGCTGGACAAAAATCGGTGTTTCTATCGAGAGCTTTTCGCGGATAACACCCAGTCTGGGAGGCAGTTTAACTCTGCCATCAAGTCGATGCAAGCTGATAGCGAGTCGAGTTGTCCGAGCTAATTTCTCGATCTCGTTCGCGTTTAAATAGCGCCCTAGAATCAGACTACCGCGAATTGGCGCTTTTACTTGGCTGGTGACAATGGGGCGGGAGTTAAGCATCATCGCCCCTTCAGGTAACAAAATAACTCCCTTATGACTGCTATTTGGCACCTTGTGCCGCAAAACCAAATAATTCAGCCCGATGTATTCTCGCAAACTTTTTGAAATCCCATGAGCGCGTTGCTTTTGTAGGTCATAACCTTGGCTGTGAACAAGTTTCCCAGAAGCATCAATCAACAAAATTGCGTTGAGATTACCTTGGGAAAACAAGTCATCATAAAAGTGTTTATTGATAAACTCTTGGGTGGGACGCCCAACGAAGTTGTAGGTGTCGTCCGAGGCAGACCAATAAAAATTAGTTAGGTGCAGTTCATTTAAGCTGTTGCCATAGGCTTCGAGTACTCGTTCAACGTTTTGGCGGGCGTTTTGCTCTTCCAGCTTGGCGTAGCCTTCGAGTAAAATAGTTGATGTGGCAAGGTACACAATACCGATGAGACTGGTTAGGGCAACGCCAATAGCGATCGCTGTTTTTTGACGCAAGGTTGACGTTTGACTCTTTTGGAGTGGATTTCGGGAATCAAACCACATCAAGCCTGGTTTGATGTTTTTCCAAAAAGCGTGATATTTTCCAAGTAAAACCATTGCGCTTAAATTTGATTGACTTTTTTTCAGCACCCTATAATTTGGAATTATTTAATCAATTTACACAGTATAGTTTTAATACTTGAATATTGGCAGCCAGAATTAAGTTCAGTTCTAATCTAGCCTAGCTCTGTGTTTTTGCGGGCAACATCGGTAAAACTAAGGAAAAATATTTATAGAACAATAAAATTGAGCGTGTTAACCAGCAATCAAGCCGTTGTTTCAACGACCGCCTGCCCCCGTCCCGTCTGTTCCTGGGTGCGTAACTGGGCTAGGATCGAGAAAAAGCGATCGCTATGCATGACATAGACCCGTTTGAGAATCCAGATATCAACCGCTTACAGCTGTATCTGTATTTAACGCCTGTTATCGGTTTTTTCCCTGCGCTGTGGACGCTAATCCGCCGCAATGGCAGCCGCCGCCAAAAAGCAGTCAGTCGATTGGCGGTAAGTCTGGCGTTTGGCTGGCTATTAGGCTACATTTTGTTAGGAGCTTCTGCGGATGCAGAAGAATCTCTCAAACTACCCTTATTGGTAATGAATAGTTTGCTCACCTCCGGTTACTTTATAGTCAGTGTTTGGTTGATGGTTCGCTTATCCCAGCGCCAACCCCTGACCTTGTGGAACAAACGCCGTTGGTAGCATGAAGTAGGGTGCAGGGTAGCACAGGCGTCTCGCCTGTGTGGGCAGGTGAGCAGGTGGGCAAGAAAGCTTCTTGTGCAGGTGGAGTCTGAAGAATTACACTTGCTCGATGCCCCATGCCCGATGCCCAGTTCCCAAGTTAATTAGCCGGATGAGTGTACCAAAAGGAAGGAAATACTGGTATGAGTATTCTGGTGGAAAACTCTCAGTATTTTTAGACACTCCTAATTTTTAGTGTGTGAGGAAGCCAGTGCCAACGCGAAACTTTTTTGATATGTCGTCTCTAGGGCAGTTCCTAGCCCCGCCTTTTATGAGCCAGTCTTCCAAAGCAAACCAGTTACGTTGGCTCTGGCTGGGATTGGGCTTGACAGGCGTGGCGATGTTGTCAGCAACAGCAGGCGCTTTGCTGGCGGTGTCGCTTTCTACTACACCCTTAATGCAAAGCCAACTCACGGCTGAAGAAGCCGCCGTGTTTAATTCTGGCGGCATCTCCAAGACGAATCTACGATTGCCAGAACTCACCCGACCTGTGAATATCTTGGTGTTGGGGGTCAAGGTTCTAGCTTCAGACTTGGGGGAAGCACCAGATCCAAAATTGGGATACGATGCGCTAGTCAATTCGTTTGACGGTCTTTCCGATACAATGCTGCTGCTGCGGTTTAACCCGCAAACCAAAAAGTTAACCATCCTTTCGATTCCCCGCGACACCCGCACCTTGGTGGAAGGACACGGGATGAC
>DNGJ01000420.1 GCA_003486305.1 Cyanobacteria bacterium UBA11371 | reverse complement strand
CACATGGTGTTTAAAGGCACTGAGAAAGTGGCTCCAGGGGAATTTGACCAAGTGGTAGAAAATACAGGGGGAATGACAAATGCCGCCACCAGCCACGATTACGCCCACTACTTTATTACCACGGCAGTACCTTACCTAGAAGATACCCTGCCCTATCTAGCAGAATTGCTGCTGGGTGCATCGATTCCCGACGATGAATTTGAACGGGAAAGAGATGTAGTAATTGAAGAAATTCGCGGGGCTTACGATAATCCAGATTGGTTGGGTTTCCAAGCACTGCTGGAGAGCGTTTACCAGTGTCATCCTTACGGGCGTCCAGTTTTGGGAACGGAAGAAAAACTTTGGCAGCACTCGCCAGAAGACATGCGCCGCTTCCATGCTTGTCACTACCAACCGGAAAACATGACCGTGGTGGTGGTAGGGGGAATTAGTCAAACAGTGGCATTAGAACTGGTGGATCGGTCGTTCCAGAACTTTACGACCCGATCTGATTGTCCCCGATTTGAGGCAGAAGCCGAACCGCCGATCGCAGAAATCCGCCGCCAAGAACTTTGTTTACCGAGGTTAGAACATGCCCGCCTGATGATGGGGTGGGCAGGTCCAGGAGTCGATCAAATCCGCGATGCCTACGGTTTGGATTTAATTTCGGTATTGTTAGCAGAAGGACGCACTTCCCGTTTAGTGCGCCAGCTGCGGGAAGAATTGCAATTGGTGCATGGGATTAGCAGCAGTTTTTCGCTTCAGCAAGATTCGAGTTTGTTTACCATTGGTGTACATTTAGAACCGCAACACCTCGAGAGAGTGGAAGCGCTGATATGCGATCGCCTCAGAGAGTTGCACAACCAACCCGTAACCGACGCCGAACTAGCACGGTGCAAGCGCCTGCTGTGCAATGACTACGCCTTCTCTACCGAAGCCCCCTGCCAACTCGCAGGACTCTACGGCTACTACAACACGATTACCTCTGCTGAAATTTCAGTCACTTATCCCCACCAAATACAAAGTTTTCAGGCGGCGGATATCCAGCAACTAATTCAGCAGTATATTTCCCCAGAACGCTATGCCGTAACTGTCCTAAAACCATTTTGATAATTTCAGATTTGAGATGGCAGATTTTAGATTTGCAATTCAATTAAGCTCTGCAATTTGCCATCTTTAAATTGAAAATATTAGGTAAAATTTAAATCGGCAATCTGCAATCCGCAATCTGCAATTTTTAGTGAGTTAAAATGGAAAATTACGTGAATCAACAGGAGAGAAAATATTTACTCAACCGCACGCTACAGCGAACTGTTTTAAAGAATGGCATTACGGTTATTGCAGTGGAAAATCCCGCCGCAGATATTATATCGGCGCGGATTTTTGTCGCTGCTGGGAGCCGGTGCGAGTCTAGAGAAAAAGCCGGGTTGTCTCACCTGTTGGCATCGGTTCTCACTAAGGGAACCGAAACCCTGGATGCAGCGGAAATTGCCGAAAAAGTCGAGTCGTTGGGCGCTAGTTTAGGGGCAGATACTACCGCCGATTATTTCTTAATGAGCGTGAAAACAGTTTCGGCAGATTTCCCAGAAATGTTGGAATTAGCAGCAGAATTGTTGCTTCATCCGGTGTTTCCCGAATCAGAAGTAGAATTAGAACGCCGCTTGACAATTCAAGCGATTCGATCGCAACAAGAGCAGCCTTTTACTGTCGCGTTTGAGCAATTGCGCCACGCTATTTACCAAGATCATCCCTATGCTTTATCGAGTTTGGGAGATGAAGCAACGGTATCGCAACTGAGTCGCGAGGATTTGCAAAGGTTTCACGACACCTATTTTCGCCCGGATCGTCTGGTAATTACGATTGTTGGTCGCATTGTACCGGAGACGGCGATCGCATTAGTAGAAAAAGTCCTGGGCGAGTGGGAACCCCCGTCAACGAGTTTACCCGTCCTGTCGTTACCAGCGATCGCTCGGTCGCCCCGCAACAGCTTCGTCAAGCAGCAAACTCAGCAATCGATTGTGATGTTGGGATATCTCGCCGCAGCGGTAAAAAGTCCCGACTACGCAGCGCTGAAATTGCTCAATACTTACTTGGGAAATGGACTTTCGAGTCGTTTGTTTGTAGAATTGCGGGAAAAACGCGGCTTGGCTTATGAAGTGTCGGCGTTTTACCCCACGCGCTTAGATGCGTCCCACTTTGTAGCGTACATGGGAACCGCGCCGGAAAATACCGCGATCGCGATCGTTAGTCTGCGCGCCGAAGTCGATCGCCTCTGCCAAACTATTTTAAGTCCAGAAGAACTGCAAGCGGCTAAAAATAAACTGTTGGGGCAATATGCTTTAGGTAAGCAAACCAACGCCCAAATCGCCCAAGTTTTAGGCTGGTACGAAATTATCGGCTTGGGAATCGAGTTTGACGACAAATTCACCGATGCTGTCGCCGCCGTTACCCTTGAGGAAGCGCAAGCCGTCGCCTGTCGCTATTTTAGCGAGCCTTATCTATCTGTAGTCGGGCCAGCTGAGCAGGTAAGCAGAGGAGCTTCAGGAGCAATTAGCAATTAGCAATTAGCAATTACCAACAAAGCTAATCATTTTGATGCAACCGGATTTGATATGACTAGGTGCGAGATCAATCCAACCAGAAGGTAAACTCTGATCGAGGAGTTAATGCTTGTTGATTGGAGGTAGTATCTTGAGTTTACTAAGAAGTAAAAAGCATTTCTTGCCCCTGCTGGGAAATAAGAACGTAGACAACAGACAAAAGAAAGCAAACCGCCTGTGGCAGTGGAGTTTTTCTTTTACCTTTTTACTTTTTACTTTTTACTTACCTCATGGTATTGCCCAGACTGCGCCTGTGACTAGCGGCACAAGACCAATACTGAGAACGGGGGAGCGGGGAGCGGCTGTTTCGGAATTGCAAGCGGTGCTGAAACTGTTGGGGTATTATACGGGGACGGTTGATGGAGTGTATGGTGAGAGTACAGCGATCGCAGTGACTCAATTTCAACGCGCCGCGGGTATCACCGCCGATGGTATAGTAGGCCCTGCGACTTGGCAGCGACTGTTCCCCCAAACCTCGCCGCCGTCACCCTCTCCATCTGCTGCAACGCCTGCAAATGCCGCTTCTGAACCTTCCTCCGCTACCAGCCCACCGGCAACTAGCAACCAGGCGGCAGCAAGTACCCCACCACCTGCGATCAGTAATTTACCAATTTTGAGAGTAGGAACGCGGGGACCTGCTGTATTTTGGTTGCAAACGCGACTGCAAGCCACCGGATTTTTCCGAGGCTCGGTAGACGGTATTTTTGGCGAAGCAACCGAAATCGCTGTCAAAGCGGCTCAAGAAAAATTTCGGCTTACCCCCGATGGCATTGTTGGGCCAGCCACTTGGAGGGTTTTATTGCCTTGAGCGATACAATTAATCAATCTTTTGATTGAGAAATGCTTCCTAACTGGAGATAGAGCCGAAAGCGATCGCGCGGCGGTTATTCTGGCTTCAAAGTATCAAAGCTGTACCGTAACCAGAATTTTACCAATCACTATGCCAGACCAAAACAAGCGGATCAATAGCGATCGCGAACTTTATCAAGACCAAAATGGAAACACTCATACCCGCGTAACCCAAAACACTGAAACTGTTCGCAACAACCTGCCAGACGAGTACCGAGATGGTTATACCCACGGTAGAATTGCCTCAGCTAGCGATCGCGATAGCGGTAACGCCACCCGTGGGTTGCTGCTTGGTATTATTCTCACCTCTGTTTTGGGAATTGCTGCTGGTCTTCTCTATTATCTAGGCCAGAGAAATAACGAACCGACACCCGTCCCCGTAACCGTACCCGTACCTTCACCAACTGCTACTCTCTCTCCCACTCCAACACCAGAAAGAACGATTATTGAGAGAGAAACAACGATTCAAACAAGCCCGACATTTGTTCCCATTCCCCAACCGCCAGTAACAACTTCTCCCACACCAGAGCCAACAATTAACATTCAACCATCGCCAACTGCTTCCCCATCCCCATTGAATGTTAATCCAGAGGTTAACGTTACTATTCCACCTTCTCCCGCACCTACTCTAGAAGCTCCTTCTTTGCAAACTGCCCCCACTCCAACTACCAGCCCGGATACTAACGCCGTACCAGGCGGTTTGGGTTCCCAAAATCAAAGTCAAACCGCAACCCCATCCCCCAGCCCAACCCTACAAGCGCCCGCTAACCAAACCGATGTTTCACCCCAAGCGTCACCTGATGCGACGGGTTCTTCTCCTAGCCCTGGTGCTGCAAATCCATAAGATACAGCGGTTTCTCAACGCCTGGTAGGGACACGGCAGCAGTAAGTTTTGTCGCATTTCTCAAAGTGTTTGATTGCCGTGTCCGTTATGGTCTGGCATCAACGCCGGTAGGGACACGGCACGGGTAATACCCTTTTCCTGTGAATACGCTACACATATTTTGCCCACCTGCCCACCTGCACACCTGCACACCTGCCAATGTGTAGCATTATCAAGCGAAATTGGTATAAATTTTGCCCCATTGCTCAAAGTGTTTGCTTGCCTTGTCCGTTATGGTCTGGCATCAACGCCGGGTAGG
>DNGJ01000419.1:1739-6322 GCA_003486305.1 Cyanobacteria bacterium UBA11371 | reverse complement strand
GATCAAATATGTCTGGTAAAACCCGCCCCTACACCACCATTAACCATACAAGTCTGATACTACCGGACTCGATATTAGCAATTAGCAATTAGCAATTAGCCATTAGCCATTAGCAATTAGCATTTCCTGCCGATTAAAAGATAAGTCATCATCTCGCCCTTGCCTTTGATGGTAATTTTACCTCTTGGCTCAAACTCAAAGCGATCGCGCAACATTTCATAAGTATCAGCCGTTACCTGAATCGCCCCTGGCATACCATGAGATTCCATCCGACTAGCGACATTAACCGTATCGCCCCAAAGGTCATAAATAAACTTTTTCGTACCAATTACCCCAGCAACAACTGGCCCCGTATTAATCCCAATGCGGATATTACAATTGCAGTTATTCCTTTTGTTAAATTCAGCAATTTCCAGCCTCATATCCAGCGCCATGTTTGCCACTGCCTCGGCGTGATCCGGACGAGTATTGGGAATCCCACCCGCCACCATATACGCATCCCCAATCGTCTTGATTTTCTCCAAACCATATCGTTCGGTCAAGCGATCGAACGCGGAGAAAATTTCATTCAGCAACGAAACTAATTCTTCTGGCGATACCTGTGAAGATAGCTCGGTAAACTTAACGATATCGGCAAATAAAATCGTCACTTCAGCAAATCCATCGGCGATGCTGTGGTGTTGCTCTTTGAGGCGATTGGCAATCGGTTCGGGTAAAATATTGAGTAACAAACGCTCGGATTTTTCCTGTTCTACTGCTAGCTCTTCGTTAGCCTTTTGCAAATCTGCCGTGCGTTCGATGACGCGCAATTCTAATTCTTTCGCGCTGTGTTTCAATCTTCCAATTACCAGCGTTATGCCCATTATTCCCAATAAAGAAATCCCGGCTAAAGTAATAGAAGTTTCTTTCAAACCATTGTGAGTTTTTTCCATGACTCGATCGATGGGAGTGGAAATTTCCAAAATTCCTCGCACGTCTCCAACTTGCCAATCTTTTTTAGGACTATCAGCCAGGGTGTTGTGACAATCGATGCAGCTAGGTTTGAGGATATCCGCTTGTGCATATCGCAGGCATATACGACCGTGAAAATTTTCAAAGCGAATAAATTTTTCATCGGGATGCTGTGTCAAATAAGTCAGGGCTTCCCGTTCAAAATCATCTCTAGCACCCCCTTCAGATCGCCGCGAAGGAAAGGGGTAATCGCTATAGAGTCGCACGGACATTCCAGGGTTTTCTTCACTCAGTCGCTTACCGAGTTCGATTAAGAACGTGACTGGCACGGGGATGGCTCCCTCTTGGTTTTGATAGGTGTCGGTGACGATCAAATCTTCGTGAATAGCTTTGATCCGATCGACAACAGTAGAACTGTAAAGCGTGCGTGCTTCTTGGATTGCTTGGGCATATAATGTTGTATTTTGTACGGCTTGCCATTTAACTAAACCCGATGATAGGCGGGACATATTCCAAACAGCCGCCGTTACTCCAGCAAAGAAAAAGAGAATTAGCAACAGGATAGTTCGCCTGTAAAGAAGTTGGAGCAATGTTTCTAGGAATTTGGCAATCGACTGGCGGATTGTCAGTTTAATTTTAGGGGTGCTGTTGAGATTCATGGAATCATTCCTAGATTGGTATCGAGCTATAAGTTAGATTTAAGGGATCGCACAAAGTTCGACCGGAAACTCTATCCAATTAGATCTTCAACTTTAGCGATCGCTATTTCGCTTATCCTTCCAGTAGATGCCCCATTACTACTACGAAGTAAATTTATATCCTGGATTGCCCGTCGGCTAATGGTTCATCTCGCTCGTTCCAATCTAGCAATTCTCGCTTCTAATCGATCCAGGCGTTCTTTCTGTTCTACAAATAAGGTGGAAAGTCGAGTAAACATCGGATCGCTTGAAGTGACTCGCCTTTGAGTTCTGGCAGGGACAGGAACCTCTACGCGGCGAGGAGATTCTCTGGGGATGCTGCTTGACGAATTGAGTTGATTAATTTGGCTTTCGATGCGGTATAACTCGGATTGCAAGCTCAAAACTCGCGACTCTAAACTCGAAAGGCGGGTTTCCAGTCCGCCATCGGCGGCGATAGAGGCGGTGGCGTTTTGTTTGAGTAACGCCGGGGTGATGATAGAGATCGCTGCTAAAATTAGTGCCAATGCGATCGCAACAACTGCACTTTTTTGCTTCCCCCTCCAGAACATCGATATTTCCTCAAATGCTGTCATTTCAGCCTAATTGCGTCACCGAAGATCGCCATCTATCTTTGTACTGGTGCGATCTTTTGCACCCGCAGGCGGATTTGCGATCGCACCAGAACCTCATAAAAACAAAAAGGAATCATTTAGCGCTGGGTCAAATATGGATAAAATTCTCCTCATCGGCGTCACGGGTGGTACGGGTGGAAATGCAGTCAAGGGATTTCTAGAACAGGGAGTCACCAACCTGCGCGCCATTACCCGTAAAATTGACCTCAATCGTCCTTCCCTATCCAAGATAAATGATGCAGGCGTCGAATTGGTGGAAGCGAATCTAGACGATGAGGAATCTCTTGTAGCAGCTTTTACAGAAATTTCCCATGTTTATTGTCACGCCACCGCTGGCGATTCATCCAAACCTGACCCTTTAGAAGTCGAGAGAGCAAAGCGAATTGCACAAGTTGCAAAACTTGCCAAAATTAAGCATTTTGTGTATAACTCCGCAGGTGGTGCAGACAGGAATTCTGGAATTGGTCATATTGAGCAGAAATATAAAATAGAGCAGATTTTAAAACAAGCTGGCTTACCCACAACTATGTTACGTGCCTGCTTGTTCATGGAAGAATTTTGGAAGAAATACACGCGACCTTCTATTCTTAAGGGGAGTTTCCCTTTCTCCGTGCAACCTAATAAACCCTTACATCTGATTACAACAAAAGACATGGGGCGCGTTGCTGCTTATGTTATAAAACATCCCGACAAATACATCGGCAAAGAAATCGAACTTGCTGGCGATGTACTGACGCCGAAACAAATGGCAGAGGTGTTTTCTCAAGTGCAGGGAATACCTGTTATCCACAAAGAAGTACCCGCCTGGATTTTCTTACTTTTCTTCCGCAAATCGCTGTTTGATTTGATTCAATGGTATCGCAATCGGGGTTATCAAGCTGATGTTAAGCAATTAAGGGAAGAGGAATTTCCTGGGCTTTTGACGACCTTTAGGGAATTTTTAGAAGAGACTAATTGGGCGAATCTGAAAAAAACCGATTGATAATTTCATCGTCTCAATATATACTTAAAATTTAAACATCCCGCATATTAAATGATGTCATCCAGCCAAAAATTGCGACAGTTGCTCGAACGTCCAGAGATTCTTGTTATTCCAGGCATATACGATTGTCTGGGAGCCAAAATAGCCGAACAATTGGGTTTTGAAGTAATAGCTACTAGCGGATTTGGTATAGCCGCTTCTACCCTTGGTTTGCCCGATTACGGGTTCCTCACCGCTACAGAAATGCTCTACAGCGTAGGGCGAATTGCTCAAGCGGTTAATCTTCCCCTAATCGCCGATATGGACACAGGATATGGCAATGCTTTAAACGTAATTCGCACAGTAAAAGATGCCGTTCAATTGGGGATAGCTGGGATACTTTTAGAAGACCAAGAATGGCCTAAAAAATGCGGTCATTTTGAAGGCAAGCGCGTCATCCCAACGGCGGAACATGCAGGGAAAATTCGCGCCGCAGTCCAAGCGCGGGGTGAAAGTAATTTAGCAATAATTGCACGTACCGATGCCCGTGCGCCGCTGGGTTTACAAGAAGCAATTGATCGCGGTCGCGCTTATATTGCAGCGGGGGCAGATATCCTATTTGTAGAAGCGCCCCAGTCAGTTGAAGAATTGAAAGCCATCGTCGCCGCTTTCCCAGATGTGCCCTTAGTCGCCAATATGATTGAAGGCGGTAAAACTCCCCAACTTTCTGCATCGGAGTTACAGCAACTCGGCTTCAAAATAGTCTTTTTCCCCGTTACTACCCTGCTAGCAGCAACTCAGGTAATGACTGCTTGCTTGCGTCAGTTAAAAGCACAAGGAACAACAGCTAATTTGAAAGACTTAGTTAGTTTCAAAGACTTTCAAGAACTGATCGGCGTTTCTAAATATCTCCAAATCGAGCAGCAGTTTAAAGAGTAGTGGTAATTGGTAATTGCTAATTGGTAATTGGATTAAAATGCATTACCCATATCTCGTTCCCAGTAATACCAATTTTCCTTGATGCGTGCTACAGATCAAACATGTTGGTAGGGGCGGGTTTTACCAATCATGTTGAGGGAAAACAAACAATTTCTATAAACCCGCCCCCAAGTGTGGCGCATTCATGGGAAAACGGTATAACGCACCGAAATCCTTGATGGTGCGTTACGGCTAGTGCCTAACGCACCCTACAATCCTACCCTGGCGATCGCAGTTCCCAATAAAGTAGGGTGCGTTAGTGCAACGTAACGCACCAAAATCCTTGATGGTGCGTTACGGCTAGTGCCTAATATCATGTCCTTAAGATTACCCACGATCGTCAGCCGGGACACGGCACGATTAACGTTATCTGTGTCTCTG
>DNGJ01000419.1:0-1469 GCA_003486305.1 Cyanobacteria bacterium UBA11371 | reverse complement strand
TATGGGCAATTCAACGGACATGACATAACGCACCCTACTCAAGATGAGTAAAAATACTTGCAATAATTCTTTACAACTGTTATACTAGCTCATAGTAGGCAACCCGTGTTTCTAGTTGCCGTGGGTTTCTACCATCAATAAATCAAACCAATTATTGATATAAGTAAAACTAATTTCCGCAGCCAACGGAAGAGGATTCGCTTGTGAATAAAAGCTTATCTGCAAAACATCTCATAGCAATTGTTGTTTTAGAACTGCTGCTGGCTATACCCCTTGGTATAGCAATAACAAAATTGAGTATCGGTGGGGTTGCTTGGTTATTTGGCGGGATTGCTTCTGGGGCATTAGTTTATAAATCTTACCAAATTTTTTACGGAATTACTCCTAAACCGAATAAAAAAGCCAGACAAATCGGACAAACGCTTGTAGGACTGAGTATAGGATTTGCGATCGCATCGAGCAATCTAGCCGCAATTACCACTCAATTACCAGTGCTGGTATTTCTCACATTCTTTAGTCTGGTAACGGGAACTTTCATCGGCTATTTATACTCGCAGATTAGCAAAGTAAACTTGTTTAATGCGATGCTAGCTACCGCTCCTGGTGGGGTAGGAATTATGTCGAGTATCGCGGCTGATTATGGCAGAAATGTTTCCCAAGTTGCGTTAGTTCAAAGTCTCCGCGTTACCACCGTTGTTTTGACGATTCCATTCGTAGCGAGGCTATTATCAGGGGATAGCATGGGTGCGAGCGTGGGGATTTCTCCTAGCTTGTTTAATATCGATATTCAAGGATTACCGTTATTAGTTTTAGCATTAGCGATCGCATCGTTAGGCGTGCGAGTCGCGACGCTGCTAAAAATTCCCGCCGCGCCCTTTTTTGGCGCGTTAATTGTGGGGATAATATTCAATCCCATGTTGAATACCCTTCCCTTCGTCACCGACTTAGATTTTACACCTCCTAAACTGGTGAATTTAATCGGTCAAGTGTTATTGGGAGTCGCCGTCGGCGAACATTGGGGAAATCAACCTTATTTGAGCAAAAAAGCAGTAGGATATGCTTTAATTCCCGTCGGATTGATAATTGGAGCGGGATTGATAGCGGCTGCGATCGCTCATCAACTAACCTCTTGGGATTGGTTGACTTGTATCTTAGTCACCGCACCCGGAGGCGCACCAGAAATGATTTTAGTCTCCCTCGCCTTAGACCGTAACGTCGAAATCGTCACCGCAGGTCACCTCGTGCGACTGATGGGATTAAACGCATCTCTACCCGCGTGGATATTCTTAATTGACTATCTTGAACGTCGCCTTTGGGGTGCAAATACCTCTAAGAATGCAGGTGAGCGGGTGACTCCGTGAGCAGGTGAGAAATGCCTGTAGGGGCGGGTTTTACCAATCACCTTTGACACTTTCAGACAATTCAACTATAGCGGATTGCAGCCGCGTGAGGTACACCTTCGTTTGTAT
>DNGJ01000518.1:14773-25963 GCA_003486305.1 Cyanobacteria bacterium UBA11371 | reverse complement strand
GTTGAAATTCTAAAACCCCTCCGAGCGAAATTGAGTGACATGGATAAAGTGTCGATTTTTCAAACACAACTCAGTCTTTATCGTGGGTTACAACAAGTTTTAATTGCCCAAGGTAAAACCGATGAAGCGCTCGAAATTGCTGAAGCAGGTCGCGCCAGAGCATTTGTAGATTTATTAGCTGAAAGGTTAACCTCCCCATCCAAAACCGATATTCAACCGACTATCACTCTGGCAGAAATCAAACATATTGCCCAAGAACAAAACGCGACGCTGGTTGAGTATTCGATTATTTATGACGAGTTTCGATTTCAAAGCAAACAACGCCAAGAATTAGAACTTTATATTTGGGTAATTAAACCCACAGGTGATATTACATTTCGCCACCAAAATCTACCCCCACAACCTGATTTTCTACCAGAATCCCGCTATACTTTTCTACAAAACCTTATTACCAAGATGCGGAAATTCATGGGTGTGGAAGGTCGTGGTAACGAAATGGCATCATCTCGCGACATCCCAATTAAACGATTAAAACAACTGCATCAGCTACTTATTGAACCAATTGCCGACCTGCTGCCAAATGACCCAAACGAACGCATCATTTTTATGCCCCAAAAAGAACTGTTTTTAATTCCATTTGCAGCTATTTTAGATAAAAATGGCAAATATTTAATCGAGAAACATACGATTCTCACTGCTCCAGCAATTCAGGTTTTGCAATTAACTTACCAGCAACAGCAGCGAGTTTCAGAGTCAGCGAACAACATCCTCGTTGTCGGCAATCCTAACCCAATGCCAGAACCATTATCTGCTCTCCCTCATTCAGAACAGGAAGCGCTTAATATTGCACAAATGCATAACACTCAGCCCTTAATAGGAGACTGTGCTACCAAAGCAGCTATCTTACCGCAGCTAGAAACAGCAAGATTAATTCATCTAGCAACCCACGGTATAGCGAAAGAAGATTCGCCTTTAGAGAGCGCGATCGCATTTGCTCCCTCAGTCGGAGATAATGGTTGGTTGACCGCTGAAGAAATTTTCCATCTTAAACTCAGCGCGGAATTAGTTGTCCTGAGCGCTTGCAGTACGGGCAGAGGTAAAATTACTGGGGATGGTGTCGTGGGATTATCGCGATCGCTGATTTCGGCGGGTGTTCCCAGCGTCATCGTATCCCTGTGGTCAGTGGATGACGATTCCACAGCATTTTTGATGACCGAGTTTTATCGCAATTTGTACCAGTTAAAACTCGACAAAGCTCAAGCACTGCGAAGTGCAATGTTGACAACAATGCAAAAATATGCAAGCCCTAAAAACTGGGCGGCATTTATTCTGATTGGAGAGGCAGATTGACATCCTCACCGCCCTAAAGGGACGGTGATTCCCTAGCAGTCGAACAAAGATAATTGCTCGTACTTTAGATGGGGTCAAGACTTACCCACGACGATCCTAGAAACCGTTTTCATACAAACAAAGGTGATTTGCCTAAGTTCTGAGTCCTCACAAAATAAAAGGACTGCCATCAGCAGCCCCACTTTTTTCTTCACTACAACCAACAAACCCAGAACAACTAAGAACTTGGCTTGCGTTTTGCGCGCCTTTGACGGCGTTTAGCAGCAACCATAGCCGGATCTATCGGAAAACCCGCGATCGGTATCACCTGATACTGACGCTCGTCCTCTAGTTTCTTCAGCTCGGTATAGTCTACCCAGTGGATGCAGTCCACCGGACAGGTATCGATCGCTTCTTGAATCAGATCTTCAGAGTCGCCATCCTGACGAATCACGCGCGATCGCCCATAATCGGGTTCAATGTAGAAAGTGTTGCGGGCTACATGAGCGCAATGCTTGCAGCCAATACAAGTCACCTCATCAACATAAACCCCTTTTTGACGCAACGCGCCGCCCAATTCTGGTTCAAAACCCGAACGATCCGGAGCATCTCTCCAGATACCCCCTAATTCTGGTTCAAAACCCGAACGACCATCACCGTCATCCCCTTGCGAGGGAGAGAAATCGGTCATTAGCCCCTCCAGCGTTGCACCACAAGGCGGATAGAACCATCTTGATTTTGTTCTTGTTCCGTAACTTGGAAGCCTTGCTTAGCAGTTTCGCTCATCACAGTGTGGAAAGCATAACGCTGCGTTACCTTTTGCAGGAACCGATCCACCGACCAAGCTTGCTGCCAGAATTGTAAATCGGCAACCAGTTCGTACTCGCTGCCATTCCAGCTAAACCCTATATCATAGCCATTTTCTTGCTCGATGGCAACTTCGGCATTGCGGGTTTGACCCTGATAGCCCCGCACTTGCTCAGGACCTGCTTTCCAGTCAATCCCTAGATCGGTCAAAGCAGCTTGCAGGGAGGTAAGATTACGGATTTGAGTTTTGATTTGGCTAAAGTGTGACATAGTATCTCACAGAATCAATCGAACTGAACGCAGAAATTACCACTCGCTAAAAGTGGCTTGGGTCGTCGCTGCTTGCACTTGATTTTGCACCGCAGCGAAGTATTCGGAGGTAGTCTCCTGGTTAATCACTCGTCCGAGTTGCGCTTCAATCGCAGCAGTTACCTCGGCGCAGGAGCTACCAACAATGCCAGTCACTTTTTCTAGAACCCGACCATCCGGGTAAATGACAAACTCTAGTGTTTCCATGCTGTTGGCTGAACGCTAGGGACTGTACTTGATTTGGCAATAGCACCAAGCGTGCTATGGAAGATGCCGTTTGAGGTAGAGTTTGGCAGCAAGGTTACCTGCTGTCTTATTGTTAATTTTTCTCAATCTAGATCGCTAGACACGAGATAAAACTTAACAAAGCTTATGAAAAGAGAGATTAGTTCTTCAGTTATTTGTCAGTTTCGCGTAACTTTACCCAGCAGTCAAGGTATTTATGCCGTTAGTATTACGCGATACCTTTTGGATGCCCCATGCACCCACCTAGAGCAGGATAATAAAAGTCTGTCAAGAGCTATGGGGATGTGCCATGAGTGCAGAGAATATTACTGGTTTGCTTATTGCTACGCCGATTCGCGTCGGGGTACTGGGATTTGGTGGACTAGGACAAGCCGCCGCCAGGGTACTCGCGCCCAAACAACAGATGCTTTGGGTGGCGGCGGCAGATCAAAAAGGGTATGCCTATAACAGTGAGGGGTTAAATCCAGACGCCTGTATCGCCACTTACCAATTTCAAGGTTCGCTGGGTTATGTAGAGCCAGAAGGAACCTTGAGCAGCCGCAGCATTCAGGATTTAATCGAAAAAGCGGAATCTGTGGAGGGGTATTTTTTGGCATTGCCAAACTTGCCCAATACGTTTATGGCTGAGGTGGCGCGTCAGTTTATCGCATCGGGGTGGCGAGGAGTTTTGGTCGATGCGCTCAAGCGCACGAGCGCGATGGAGCAAATATTGGCATTAAAAGATGAATTACAGGCGGCGGGGATTACCTACATGACGGGGTGCGGTGCCACGCCGGGACTGTTAACGGCAGCCGCTGCTTTAGCCGCCCAAAGCTATGCTGAGATTCACAGCGTCAAGATTGAGTTTGGCGTCGGGATTGCCAATTGGGAGGCTTATCGAGCCACCATCCGCGAAGATATCGCCCATATGCCAGGTTACAACGTTGAGCGTGCTAGGGCGATGACGGATGGGGAAGTAGAAGCGCTCTTAGACCAAACCAATGGTATTCTGAGCTTGGAGAATATGGAACATGCCGACGATATCATGCTCGAGTTAGCGGGAATTTGTCCGCGCGATCGCGTCACAGTAGGCGGCGTAGTCGATACCCGCAATCCCAAAAAACCCAAAAGCACCAACGTCAAGGTAACGGGTCGCACCTTTGAAGGCAAAATTTCTACCCATACCTTCACCCTGGGAGATGAAACCAGCATGGCAGCCAACGTCTGCAGTCCAGCTTTTGGCTATCTCAAAGCAGGCGTATCTTTGCACCAACGGGGCATTTACGGTTTATTTACCGCAGCAGAAATCATGCCCCAATTTGTTCAATAGGTCATCTGCTCACCTGCTCAAGATCCCACCTGCCCTATGCCGGTGGGCTTTCGATAGACACAATTTCTGGAACTTCTTCCTCAACTGCCAAGTTTAGGGTTTGAATCACAAATGGTAAGAAGGCTCCCTTTAGTCCCCGCTTAATTCGCTCCGGTGTTTCATCGAAAACGACAAATAACGGATGGATATGGTCAGCTCCCTCACTCAGGATATGTTTGTAGCGGGGGGGCATGACCCACTCGTAACCTCTGTCTAGCCACACCTGCGTTTGACGCCAGCGACTAAGCAAGTCGGAAAAGTCTTCTTGGGGTCGATGAATAAAGACTAAAATTTCAACCCCTGTTTTAATTTTCCATTCCGGGTCGCACATCAAGATTGCCACATCGCAAGGTAAGCTGGTGGCTTCGTGTCCGGCAGTAACCACACCGCTATGCTTGGTTGATGGTGCAGTTTGCCGCAGGCGCACGATGGGTAGGGGAATGGTAATAATACTCTCGTCAGGTCGGCGCAGACTAGGTATTAGCTCCAAGTACGGGCGATGCTGTTTTAACAGCAAGAGCGCCCCTTGCTGGTTGCTATACTCTGCCAGTAATGCTTCGTAATGGGATGGTTGAATTGGCATAACCCTGAGAAATTTGAGATTTGAGATTTTAGATTTGGGATTTTGGCATTCAATCTAAAATCCCAAATCCACCTATCCAAAATATTATTAGCCCAACCCTTCAAAGATCGAGAACAACGGAAGATACATCGACAGCAGAATTGCACCCACCATCACCGCGATCACGATCATCATCAGCGGTTCTAGAACGCTCGTGAGCGCTTTAACTGCTTGCTCGACTTCATCTTCATAGAAATCGGCAACTTTCATCAGCATTTTGTCGATTTCACCCGTTTCTTCCCCAATGCTGATCATTTGAATAGCCAGGATGGGAAAAGCTTTTTCCCTTTGCAAGGCAATGCTGATCATGCCGCCGGTTTGAATTTCTTTGCGAGCCGATTCAATCGCATTGGCGATTACTTGATTACCCGCCGTATCTCGCACAATTTCCAGAGAAGTCAAGATTGGCACCCCGGAACGGGTCAGAGTACCGAAGGTGCGGCAGAAGCGAGCCACTGCCGTTTTTTCCACAATATCCCCAAAGATCGGCGCTTTGAGGAAAAATTTGTCCATCGCTAACCGACCCGCTGGGGTTTTGTACCATTGCCTGTAGGCATAGACTAGGCCAAATATGGCAATAATAAAAATGATTATGTTGTAATTTGTTTTTGGAGCGGGCAGGGTGGGGCCGCGCAGAAACTCGCTAATTCCCAACATAAACAAGGTAAATGCGGGCAGTTTCATGCCGATATCCTCGAAAATCTGAGCAAATATCGGCAATAAAAACGTTGTCATCCCAATAAAGATGATCACAGCCAAACTGCCAACTGCCACAGGATAAGACATTGCGGATTTGACCTGGTTTTGCAGCCGGTTCGCATCCTCCAGCAATTTCGCGATCCGGTTCAAGACTTCATCGAGAACCCCACCGACTTCCCCCGCTTCTACCATCGCCGTGTAGAGCTGATCGAAGCACTGAGGATGTTTACGCATTGCCTCGGCAAGGCTGATGCCCTCATTTACATCGGCGCTAATTCCCGTGAGAGCTTTTTTCAGCTTCGGATTGGTGTTTTGCTCGGTTAATACACCCAAGGCTCTAACCAACGCCACGCCTGCATTAACCATCGCAGCAAATTGGCGCGAGAAAATAGCTTTATCCTTGATTGTGACGGTCGCCATCGCGGTCTGCAAGTCAAAGTCAAGGCTAAAACCTTTAGATTCCTTGATGTCGCTGACGCTTACATATTGTTCTCGCAGTTTGCTTCGCGCTTCTCTGATCGATTCTGCGACAACCTTTTCTTTTTTAGTGTTTCCTTGAGAGTCTCTAACTTGGGCAACGAAGGTAGGCATAGCTCATACAGAAGATAAAATCTGTTTGTTAGTTGTTGTTAATCGGCTATTGCTGCCAGAGTGCGATCGCCAACCGCTCCCCCGGGCTGCACAACGCTATTCATACCAATTTTGGCTTAATTTTTCCAAATCGCCCAATTCTATGGTATAATACCAATTCCTTTTACCTTGGTTCGCCAAGCGATTTGCAGCAACAAGAGCGATCGCATCACTTAATTCTGTAGCTGAAAGTCCGCTAAATAGGGACTTTCAGCCAGTATACAGGCTGCTGACTTAGTGAGCGCCCGCCCCTACTTTGGCTCCCGCCGGAGCCGAGCCGATCAGACGTTGCAATTCATCAGGTTTGGAGGACTTGCTCATCGCCGCTTCGTAACTGATAGTTCCAGTTTTGTAGAGCTTGGCTAGAGCCGATTCCATCGTCTGCATCCCCAAATTCGCCCCAGTTTGAATCGACGAGTAAATTTGAGCGGTTTTACCTTCCCGGATCAGGTTGGAAATAGCTGGCGTCACCACCATGATTTCTTGAGCCATCACCCGACCGTATTCCCCTGGTTTAGGATTTTTCTTGGGTACTAAGTTTTGGCTGAATACCGCCAACAGCGAGTTAGAAAGCATGGCTCGGATTTGGGGTTGTTGAATCGGTGGGAACACATCCAGCATCCGGTCAATCGTTTGTGCCGCTGAGTTTGTGTGCAAAGTTCCGAATACCAAGTGACCCGTTTCTGCGGCGGAAATCGCCAAACCAATCGTTTCCAAGTCCCGCATTTCCCCCACCAGAATTACGTCGGGGTCTTCCCGCAACGCCGCCCTTAGAGCATTGGCGAAACTCTTGGTATCTTCACCTTTTTGACGTTGGTGAACCAAGCTTTTAATGTTGGGAAAAACATATTCAATCGGGTCTTCTACTGTCAGAATGTGTTCGGCGCGCGTCCGGTTGATCAAGTCGATCATCGCAGCCATCGTGGTTGTTTTACCGGACCCGGTTTGTCCCGTCACCAGTACCATGCCGCGAGGTCTTTCAGTCATTTCCCGCACCACATCGGGCAAACCCAAATTGTCGAAGTTGGGAATTTTAGACGCCAACGCTCGCAAGCAAGCTGCCCAAGCGCCCCGTTCCCGGTAGACGTTTACCCGGAAGCGAGCCAATCCTTTAACCCCATAAGCGCAGTCTAGCTCCCAGTTTTGCTCCAAATCTTTGCGCTGGGAGTTATTTAACATGCTGAAAATTAATCGCTGACACTCTTCTGCCGTCAGCGGTTCATCAGTTGCAGGAGCCAGCTTCCCGCTGACGCGGAAGTAGACCGGAGCGCCTGCTTGGATGTGCATGTCCGAGCCACCCCGCTCGATCAATTGCTCCATCAGGTCTTCAATCATCATGTCCATTGCCATAAAGCTGTCTCCTTGTCAAGTTGATTTATAGATTGCACTTAGCTGTTGGTAATTGGTAATTGGTAATTGGTAATTGGTAATTGGTAATTGGGAAAAAGCTTTCTTTGAGAAAAGCAGATTGCATATTTAATCTAAAATCTAAAATTCCCCATTACCTATTACCTATTACCCATTACCCATTACCTTACTTACTCTTGGAAGCGAGGTGTTAAGCAGTATGGACACTCTAGCCATTCTTGCAGCAATCCGGCTTCGCAAGTGCGACAGGTGAGGGCAGTTTTGCGTTTCGCTTTCAGTTCGGCTTCCAAACCAGAGTCGGTAAAGGTGACCCGCTCAACTTCTTCGAGAGTGGTACGACCTTCACGCACCAAGTTTAAGCTGTAGGCTAGCAAAGTTATCATGCCTTCTTCCACGGCTACTTCCTTGATGCGTTCTGTGGGAGCGCCTTCGTTGATTAAAGCTTGCAGGCGTTCTGTATTTTTTAATACTTCATACACCCCTACGCGACCTTTGTAGCCAGCGCCGTTACAGGTCTTGCATACGTTCTTGTTGTTCGCTCTTTCCGCTGGAGGAATGGTATTTGCTTTGTATAAAGTGATATCAGCATCGCCCGAAGCAGTTAAACCAAACCTTGCCAGTTCTTCTCTTGTGGGCGCGTAGGGAATGCGACAGTCGGGACAAACGCGGCGCATCAAGCGTTGAGCTAATACGCCCAGCAATGCGCCGGACACCATGAAAGGTTCTACGCCCATTTCGTCTAAACGAGCGATCGCACCCGCCGCATCGTTGGTGTGCAGCGTAGTCAACACCAAGTGACCCGTTAGTGCGGCTTCAATTGCTGTTTTCGCCGTTTCTTTGTCCCGCGTCTCACCCACCAGAATCACGTCCGGGTCTTGTCGCAGAAACGCCCGCAGAATTGTAGCGAAATCCAATCCTTTCTCCCGAATCACCTGACACTGCGTAATCCCGCCCAAGGTGTATTCGATCGGGTCTTCCGCCGTGCTGATATTCACCCCCGGATCGTTTCTTTCAGCTAGCACCGAGTACAAGGTAGTTGACTTACCAGACCCAGTTGGTCCCGTCACCAAAATTAGTCCGAAAGGACGGCTGGCCATTTCTCTGACCAACTGTAAGGATTCTTCATTGCTGATTAACTTATCCAATCCCAACTGCGTCGCCGAGTTATCCAAAATCCGCAGCACCACTTTTTCCCCGTAGCGACTGGGTAGGGTGCTGACGCGGAAGTCAACTTTGCGCCCTTCAAACATCCGGCGGATACGACCGTCTTGTGCTTGTCGCCGTTCGGCAATATCCAGTTGGGAAATTACTTTAAACCGGGCGGTCACAGCTGGAATAATTTGCTTGGGTAGGGGATCGAATGCTTGTTGCAGCACCCCATCTTTACGGAATCGAACGCGCAAGTGTTCTTCCTGCGGTTCGATGTGAATGTCGGAAGCTTTCTCTTGCAGCGCTTTGATCAGGATTTTGTTGACCAGGTTAATAATCGGAGCGTCATTTTCTCCACCTTGCGCCAAATCTCCTTCTTCATCCGACACCTCTCCCAGATCTGGTACATCTAGACCTTCTAGATCTTGGGTAATATTAGTTTTTTCCTGGAGATCTTTTATTTTTTCTTTTTCAGCTAAGTCGTTTAAGTAGCCATTAATCAACTGCTGATAGTCGTCGATCGTGATTACCATCCGCTGTAATTCGATGCCTTGAGGCCGGAGAATCCGGTTCAAATCGTCCAGCGCTTGCAGGTTATCAGGGTTGACCATCGCCACCAAAACGCTTGGGGGCTGAGTTTCACTTTTTGATAGCGGTACTAAGTTATACCTCCGACAGATATCAACGGGAATCAGCGTGTCAATTAGATCGTTAACTTGTTCTGTAGGGACTTGATTGATTTCTGGATCTAGCGACTCAACCCCGTAGAGGATTTTGAGTTCAAACAGCTGCTGTTTTTTATACTGGCGCAACAACTCTGGCGGCAGCTGTCGTCCTGTGAGCGACTCCAGAACTTCTGTCAGAGGTCTACCAGATTTGCGACTTTCAATGATAGCCTGATGCATCTGGTCAGGATTAACATAGCCAGACGCCACCACCTTATTGCCAAACGGCGAGAAATTAAGCGCAATCAGACTCGTGGTGCGTCGGGGTGATGAGGATTGAGTCATAGCTGAAACAGAAAGTCTCCTAAATTAAAGTATTCCCAAAAGTTTTTGGCAAAATAGCAAGGGATAGCAAGAGCTGGTGTGAAATGGAAGCTGGTATGTCAAGCTTTGATGACTGCCGGAGCGATTACCGCTTCCAGCTACAGCCGACCTGACAAGGCTTCGAGACTTATCCTACAGGTGAGGACGGTTAATATAGGGAAACCCAGACAGATGACAGATGTATTTCAGCATCATAGCCTGTATAGCATGTAATACCCTGTAACAGCGGGCTATGGCAATAAATTTTATCGGGTTGGGACTTCAGTTCCCCACCTCTGCCAAGATACTTACGCCTATGGGGTAATAAAATTATATTGTTAATTATGCCAAAAGGTAGAAGTAGAGCTTGGTTGCTGGCACTAGCTCAATTTAACCTGCCATAGTTCGGGAGCATGAAAGCCACCAGGATTTATCTGATGGATGAAATACCCAGGATTTAGCTGTTTTAACTTTAGTCAGTTAAAAAATAAATGTCTGTACGCACTAATATTTTTGACACTCTCCTGTGGATAAACCCAGCTTGCTGAGATAGGCTTGCACCTACTACCAAATCCTATTCATTACCCCCGTGCAAGCCTAACGACTCGCAGAAAGCGGCTATACAAACTCTCGGTCTATAATAATAAGAATAACTATAAAACATACTCTAGCCATTTCCTGAATTGATACCAAGAAGCATCATTAATAGATTTTTAATCCTCAAATCAAAGAATTGGATTAGGCAAGCTGCCACCCTCTTGGTATATTATTCACGCCGATCAACATTTTGAAATTACTCCCTTCGCGCCAGAAGATGATGTATTTCCCTCTCCAAGAGCTTCAAGAGAGCCAAGATCTCCAAGAGCCTTCTCTCATATATATTCTTGGAGTGGGAAGGGAGTAGGTTTCTGTACGGTAGAGCATAGTTAGTCAGAATATAGGCAAATATTAAAGAGCCTCAGCAAGCATCGCAGCCTGCTCCTTCATTCTGACTTTGAGCGGTGAGATCCGCCTGGGCTGAACTACGCAGCTCTTATCCCCTATCCATTTGGCGTCGGGGAATGCTTTCACTAAAATATTCAAACTCGCATTGACATCCGCATTTAAAGTAACGCCACTGTTACTTCTATACAATCCTCGGTAAATTCGTTTACCACTGAAAATAGGCGCATCCTGTTCCATTCCAATCGTGGGAATCGCATCACCATCGATAAAACTAGCAACCGATGTATAACTTTCCTCAATCGGTAACACCGATATCCCAGCTAACTGGCACTTGTACGCAAGCAGATGGACAAATCGTTTGTGGGGAATAGAAACAAAATGTTGATTATTCACCTTTCCCAGAGCAACTGCTTGTTTCCACAAAGGATTCAAACCAATTACTAGCCTACCTATGCGATGAGCTACCAAAGTTTCGACAACCAGTTTACTAGCATGGTGCAAGTAATTATCAACTTTTTGGTTACGCTTGCGTGTCAGACTTTTAATCCTGGAAGATGTAGAGCAATTACCCCGGAGCTTTGATTGTATTCTTGAGCGATGCTTGTTGTAAAAATAATTCATCGACTTGAGCGGGCGTCCGTTAATCAGTAGAGGGACAAAACCCAACTGATTTGATGTTAACGTTGCTAAGTTATTCACTCCTAAATCAA
>DNGJ01000518.1:0-14552 GCA_003486305.1 Cyanobacteria bacterium UBA11371 | reverse complement strand
TAAGTTATTCACTCCTAAATCAACCGCTGCAATCCCATCACCTTGGATAGAAGGCGCGGTGGACTTTTGTTGCTCATAAACTACCTCAATTATGTAACAATCGCATTTTGGGACTATGCTTACTTGACGAATGGCGGCGGGTTGCACTTGTGTTTTAACCCGGATGTTAGTCATAGATAGACTAATAATCCCGCGCCGCAGTTGAACCTTGCTGATAGCTTGAACTGTATAAAATAGCAGGTTACGGCCTTTTTGTTTATCTTTATACTTGGGCAGCTTGGGTTTACCTAAAAACTTTTTAGGCTGCTGCAAGTATTCAGTTATTGCCGCCCAGAATGACTGCCAATTCTTGTCTAACACCATTAAAATTTGCTGACTTACTTTGGCTGGTAATGCTTGATATTGCGGAGTCGCTTGCATCAGCTTTTGTATGGCATTGTAATTGAGATATCCCCAGCCGTAAAAATAATTCTGCCTGAGTATATAGCTCGCTGCCTTATAAAGATTTTTTGACTTAAAACTAAAAGAATCTATTTCGGCAAATAGCGGATGTGTTGATTTTATAATATGTCTTTCAACCAGTTGCATAGCGCGCCAGGAATAATCTGATTAATATTCCCTATCAACTTAGCAGGTTTTACTAACACTCACGCTCAAATTTATTTAAGTTTTACAATTGTGGGGCTGGTGCTTGTGTCATTTACAGTTTGCTTGACCGATTCTGGCAGCCACTGGTCATAGGAGTAGAGAGGGGTCAACTCCTGTGGCTGTTTCAGGAAATATTTGCTAAAATTTGATAAAGTTTGCTAATGTTTTTAGTGACTTGTTTCAATACCGGAACTTAAGCTTCCCTGCGGGAAGCCGCTTCGCGTCTAAAGCGAGATTTGCCCTCTTGATCGATTGGGGCAAACCATTTGTCTAATGACGAGCCAACAAAGCAAGAATCCCACAGATGACCGCGAAGCGTAGGTGTGGGAACGTCAATTACAAACAAATTCTCAGCTTAATCAAAGCGATCGCACCCTCTACCAGCAAAAGTAGGGAAACTACGATCCCAGTTGACTCTCCTGTGGGCAAGCTAGCACGCTATGATGACGAGTGAATAAGCGAATAGAGATTTCGCGAGTGCCCAAGCGGGTAGACTAAAAGGTAGGGAGTGGGAACCAACCCCATCGTCCGTGGATTTAAAGTCTCGACCAATAACTATCCCGCCGGAAACCGGATTGGGAGCAGGTAGGGACGATAAAACCACCCGAAAATCAACCCAAACAAACGGCTTGGGTAGCGCGCGGTAGCAGTCTCTAGAGGGAAATAAGCAGACGATGATTGACGAAGCTAACCAGACAAATAACACTCAAAACCCAACAACCGACGTTCCAGAGGCAATGGCAAGCAGCATAAACTCTGATGGGGTAGAAGTCCTGGCGACGCCGGAGTCGGACTCCCAAGTGGCAACGGCTGACGCCAGGACTTCTACCCAGGTAGAAGCAGAAACCAACCAAACCGCAGCACAAGAAGAAATGGCATTAGCCATAGCTGCATTAAAGCAGCAAGTAGAAAGTTTGAAAGCTCAGGTAGAAGATCGCACGAGCCAATACATGCGAATTGCGGCAGATTTCGATAATTTCCGCAAGCGCACGGCAAAAGAAAAGGAAGAATTAGAGCAGCAGGCAAAGAGCGCCACAATTTTGGAAATACTGCCAGTTGTAGATAATTTTGAGCGGGCGCGAGGTCAGCTTAAACCCCAAACCGATGGGGAAATGACAATTCATAAAAGCTACCAAAGCGTTTACAAGCAATTGGTAGACTGCCTCAAGCGTTTGGGAGTGTCGCCAATGCGCCCGAAGGGTAAAGAATTTGACCCCAATCTCCACGATGCTGTGATGCGAGAAGCAACCGACGAATATCCCGAAGGCACCGTGATAGATGAATTGATGCCTGGTTATTTCCTGGGAGAAAAGGTTCTGCGCCACGCAATGGTAAAAGTTGCTGCGGCGAATGAGGGCGTGGTAACCTCAGAGGAAAATCAGCCAGAATAACCCCATTAATAATTAATAATGATGGGAAAAGGCGATTGCAAATTTTAGATTAACAGCCACGCATCCAAACGAAAACCCTCAACAAAATCATCCACACTCACTGCGGCGATCTATGGGAAAAGTCATAGGCATTGACCTGGGCACGACGAATAGTTGTGTAGCCGTTTTAGAAGGCGGTCAACCGATTGTCATACCAAACTCGGAAGGAGGACGAACTACGCCGAGTATCGTGGGTTTTGGCAAGGCGGGCGATCGCTTGGTAGGTCAACTAGCAAAGCGGCAAGCTGTTACCAATGCGGAAAATACCGTATACAGCATCAAGCGGTTTATCGGTCGTCGCTGGGATGATACGGTAGACGAGCGATCGCGCGTTCCCTACAACTGTGTCAAAGGCAAAGACGATACTGTCGATGTCCAAGTCAGGGGCAGAACTTACTCGCCCCAAGAAGTATCGGCGATGATCCTGCAAAAACTCAAGCAGGATGCCGAAAACTTTTTGGGCGAAACCGTGGATCAAGCCGTGATTACAGTCCCTGCTTACTTCACCGATGCCCAAAGGCAAGCAACTAAAGATGCAGGCACGATCGCAGGATTAGAAGTGCTGCGGATCATCAATGAACCCACCGCAGCCGCCCTATCCTACGGTCTAGATAAACAACACGAAGACCAAACGGTTCTGGTGTTTGACCTGGGAGGGGGCACCTTCGATGTCTCGATCTTACAGTTGGGCGATGGCGTGTTTGAAGTTAAAGCCACTTCCGGCAATAACCACCTGGGCGGCGACGACTTCGATAACTGCCTGGTGCGCTGGATGATGGAAAACTTCAAGGCATCTGAGGGCATCGACTTATCAACAGATAAAATGGCGATCCAGCGCCTGCGGGAAGCAGCGGAAAAAGCCAAAATCGAACTGTCGAGCATGGTCAACACCTCGATTAACTTGCCGTTTATCACCGCAGACGAGACAGGACCAAAACACCTGGAAACAAGCCTGACAAGGGCTAAATTTGAAGAATTGGTGGCGCATTTGGTGGAAAGTACCATCGAACCCGTCACGCAAGCGCTCAAAGACGCGGATATGCAACCGCAGGAGATCGACCGGATTATTCTGGTGGGCGGTTCTACGCGCATTCCCGCAGTCCAAGAGGGGATTCGTCAATTTTTTGGCGGCAAAGCCCCAGATAGATCGGTCAATCCCGACGAGGCTGTAGCATTGGGAGCAGCGATTCAAGGCGGGGTGTTGGGTGGAGAAGTAAAAGATTTACTTTTGTTAGACGTGACGCCCCTGTCGTTGGGGATCGAAACTTTGGGAGAAGTATTCACCAAAATTATCGATCGCAATACCACCATCCCCACCAGCAAGGCACAAATATTTTCCACCGCCACCGACGGTCAAACCTCGGTAGAAATCCACGTGTTGCAAGGCGAGCGGGCGCTGGTAAAAGATAATAAAAGTTTGGGCCGCTTCCTGCTGGCAGGCATTCCCCCAGCACCGCGCGGCGTGCCCCAAATTGAAGTAGCTTTCGAGATCGATGTCAATGGCATCCTCAAAGTGGCAGCAAGAGACAAAGGCACCGGCAGAGAGCAAAGCATCCGGATTACGAATACGGGCGGCTTAACGGCGGCAGAAATCGAACGGATGCGCCAAGAAGCCGAAATATTTGCCGAGGAAGATGTCAGGCGCAGGCAGGTAATCGAACTCAAAAACCAAGCCGATAGCCTATTCTATAGCTATGAAACTACGCTCAAAGAAAACGGCGAATTCATCAGCGACCAGTTGAAGGCAGAAGCACAGACAAAGGCAGAAGAACTGCGAGCCGCGATCGCTAACCCTAGAATTGGCATAGATGATATGCGGCAGCAGATCGAAAACTTCCAACAAACCCTGTTTGTCATCGGTGCCGCCGTGTACCAACAAGCAAACCGCAGTCGGGATGAGTACTCAGATTCTGCTGAAACGGTCGCAGCACCCCCTCCAGAAGAATATATACAATCAACCCCCGATGAAGAAGACGATTTCAATTTCGATCTGGAAGACAATACGGTGAGTGCCGACTACGAAGCCGTAGACTAGCAGAATGCGATCGCAATTCCCAATACAACCTAACGGAAAAACCCCGTGCCAAAACAGCCGGGGTGACCGTGTGAAGCGAAGGTCTGACGCTTGAAATCAGTCAAATGGTGTAAAATTAAGTGGTCAATACAAGGCTGAAAAACCTACCCGTAGACTGCGGGAAAGATATCACTACGCCCTTTTGACAACCGTGGTGACAGCTTAAAAACATATATAAGGCTGTGAAGTCCTAAAATACCCCGCGTCTAGTGACCGGGGAGTGTCAAAGTTTAAATTCCCCAGCAAAGAGCGCTCTATGCCCCGCGACTACTATGACATCCTCGGTGTTAATCGATCCGCCGATAAAGAAGAAATTAAACGCGCCTACCGCCGCCTCGCTCGGAAATACCACCCCGACGTAAATAAAGAACCGGGCGCAGAGGAGCGCTTTAAAGAAATTAACCGCGCTTACGAAGTCCTCTCCGAACCAGAAACCCGCTCGCGCTACGACCGCTTTGGCGAAGCAGGAGTATCCGGTGCAGCCGCCAGCGGGTTCCAGGATTTAGGAGATATTGGCGGCTTCGCCGATATCTTTGAAAGCTTCTTTCAGGGCTTTGGCGGCATGGGAACTCAAACCACCGCAGGGCGCCGACGCAGCGGCCCGACGCGGGGAGACGATCTGCGGCTCGATCTAAAGCTGGAATTCCGCGAAGCTGTATTTGGGGGCGAAAAAGAAATCCGCATCAGCCATCTAGAAACCTGCGAAGTGTGCAGCGGAACGGGCGCTAAACCAGGAACTCGGCCTCGCGCTTGCTCGAGTTGTAGCGGTTCGGGTCAAGTTCGCCGCGTCACCCGCACGCCTTTTGGCAGCTTTACCCAAGTTTCCGTATGTCCCACCTGCAACGGCACCGGACAAGTGATCGAAGATAAGTGCGAAGCCTGCGAAGGTAAAGGCCAAAAGCAAGTCACCAAAAAACTTAAAATTACGATTCCCGCCGGAGTCGATGACGGCACTCGCTTGCGCGTCGCCAGTGAAGGAGATACCGGACAGCGGGGTGGCCCGCCAGGGGATTTATACGTGTACTTGTTCGTGAATGCCGATCCGGAATTTCAGCGGGATGGGATCAATATCCTGTCGGAAATTCAGATCAGCTATCTCCAAGCAATTTTAGGCTGTCGCATCCAAGTGAACACGGTTGATGGGCCAGAAGAGCTAACCATTCCCCCCGGAACTCAGCCGAATACGGTGCTGAAGCTGGAAAATCGCGGCGTGCCTCGTTTGGGCAATCCAGTCAGTCGCGGCGACCACCTGATTACCGTGGGCATCGAAATTCCCAATCGCCTCACCGCTGAGGAACGGGAACTGTTGGAAAAGTTGGCTAAAATTAAGGGTGAACGGACTGGTAAAGGCGGTATAGAAGGATTTTTGGGGAATTTCTTTCACAAATGAGTAACCCAACCCTGTTGACTCCCGATGCCCAAATGGATTTGCGGGGCACCCCTTGCCCGATTAATTTTGTGCGGACTAAACTGCGCTTAGAAAAAATGGCTCCCGGTCAACTACTGGAAGTGTGGCTAGATGGGGGAGAGCCAATCGAGCAAGTACCCGATAGTTTGAGGATGGAAGGGTATAAAATAGAACAAATTGAAGACCGCGCTGGCTTTTTTGCCTTGAAAGTGCGGCAGAAAGCCAATAACCCCGCCGAGGGCTGAGTGGCTGAAAAACACCCAGAGCCAAATTCGGAACGCAGCAAGACCCCGCTGTTGGGGACAGTGCTGGCAGTACAAGCGAATTACTATCAGGTAAAAATAGATTCTGGGTGGGAAAATAGCAGCGAAACCCCAAATCCGGGAAAATTTGACGCCGAGTCTAACAATGCAAAATTGCTTTGCACCCGCAGGGCGCGGTTGAAAAAAATCGGGCAGCAGGTAATGGTGGGCGATCGCGCAATCGTGGAAGAACCGGATTGGATCGGCGGTAGGGGTGCGATCGCAGATATTCTCCCCCGCGAAACCGAACTGGATCGTCCGCCCATCGCCAATGCTAACCAAATTCTGCTAGTCTTTGCCCTGGCAGATCCGCCCTTGGAACCTTACCAGCTGAGTCGATTTTTAGTTAAAGCCGAGACGACTGGCTTAGATGTCAGCCTTTGTCTGAATAAAAGCGATTTGGTAACGGAACAACAGATCCAGCAGTGGCGCTCACGCATACTATCCTGGGGCTACGAAGCGATCGCCATCAGCGTCCGCACCGGGACTGGTCTAGAACAACTAAAAGACAGCCTGCGCGATCGCATCACCGTCCTCGCTGGGCCTTCTGGCGTGGGTAAGTCGAGCATTATAAACTATTTAATTCCAAATGTCAACTTGCGAGTCGGAGAAGTTTCCGGGAAACTCAGCCGGGGGCGTCACACTACCCGACACGTAGAATTATTTGAATTACCCACGGGCGGGTTACTCGCAGATACGCCCGGTTTTAATCAACCAGATTTAGATTGTAGTCCAGAAGAGTTAGCGTTCTATTTTCCCGAAGCCAGACAGCGCTTAGAAAGCGATACCTGTCAGTTTAGCGATTGTCTGCATAGCGATGAACCGAACTGTGCGGTGCGGGGAGAGTGGGAGCGTTACGAGCATTATTTGGATTTTCTCTCTGATGCGATCGCGCGTCAAGAGAAACTTAATCAACAATCGGATCGAGACGAAGCGCTAAAATTAAAAACCAAACGGGGAAAAAGTCAGTACGAACCCCGATTAGAAACTAAAAAATATCGCCGTCCTTCCCGGCGCACCGAACAACAAAAATTGGAAGAATTGTATCAAGATAGCGATCTATAAAAAGAGGTGAAAGCTATGCAGACAATAGAGCTTAATGCCGCATCCAAGGAACTATCTAATTTAGTTGAATTAGTACTTCAAGGTGAAGAAATCATCATCATCAAAGACAACCAGCCTGTTGTTAAACTAATGCCATTATTGCCAGTTAAGCAGCCTCGTCAGCCTGGTAGTGCTAAAGGTTTGGTTACAATATCCGATGATTTTGATGAACCAATTGCAGATTTTGAAGACTATCTGCAATGAGGTTGCTGTTAGATACTCATACATTTATTTGGTTTGTCACCGACAATCCCAAACTTAGCGATACAGCACGGGGGCTAATTAACTACGGGAATAACGAAATTTTGATCAGTATAGCTAGTATCTGGGAAATGGCGATTAAGCAAAGCACGGGTAAGTTGAGTTTTGGTTTACCATTTAGGGTATTTATAGAACAACAAGTTAGTTTTAACAGGATCGATATACTAAACATTAATTTAGACCATATTGAAGTTGTGGTGACGCTACCTTTTCACCATCGAGATCCTTTCGATCGGCTAATAATTGCACAGGCGATGGTCGAAAAAATACCAATCCTGAGTGCTGATTCAATTTTTGATGCGTATTCGATTCAGCGGTTGTGGTAGTTTGATTGGGAAGCTCGTTTGCGATCGCATCAAGAGCAAAGCGGTGACGCCTCAGCACTAAAATAAAGCCGTGACACTGCTGTATTGGTGTACTGGTGCATTGCTGTTTGTAGCGGTTTTGCATCCACCGCCGTAAGGGATAAAGTGTGTAATAACGGTTATCAATCCACCGCGCCCAGCGATAGTACTGCGTTTCCAAAGCAGCATTACCATACCCTTCAATTAATTCAACTTCCAAATTGCCCGCCTGGGATACTAAATCTCGCAGGATTGGTTCGGTAAAGTGACGGTAATGCAGCGGGTTGTTATTGGGTATGTTAGTTGAAGGCGTAGTTAATACCAAAATACCACCGGGTTTGACATAACTGGCAATATTCTGTAAAGCCTCGACGCAATCATCTGGGGGAATGTGTTCGATCACCTCAATAGATACAACAGCATCGAACAGTTCTGGAAAAGCACTTCTAAATTGTTCGTCACGGATATCGCAACAAAAAAACTTGGCTTTTGGAACCATTCGCGAGGCGTGTTGAATCCCGTTAACACTCAAATCTACACCTGTGGCTTTGATACCTGCGTTGACGAACTGCGCGCAATTCCAGCCATCGCCGCAGCCAACCTCTAGTACGCTTTTAGCACCGCTGCGGACGACGATTTCTACTACACGCTTAACATAAGCATCGTGCATGATGCTCCAAATATTTTCCTTTGGGAGTAGCCAGTGATCTGGAAGCAGGTAATCGTCCTGACTATGCAACGTTTCGCGAGACATAAATTATCCTTTGGCTTTTTCATTTTGTTCTTACAGTATTTTTTGCCAAAAATCAAGCGAATATTTATTAATAATTACGAATAATTTTACAGTCAAAGTAAAAAAATCGGGCGATTTCAACACCAGTTTGTTAACGCAGCAGTAGCAAAGCGGTTTGAATCAATCCCACCACAAAGCCTAAAATACCGCCTAAATTAACAATTGCTTGTAATTCATTTTTAACAATTCCCTCAATTGCTGCTTCTAAATCGGCGGGAGAAGTGGCTCTAACTCGCTCGATAATCACTTGGTCGATATTTAAAACTGGAATCGTTTGAGCGACTATTTTTTCTAAATCTCGCTCTAAATATCGTTCTAAAACTAAAGCGAGTTCTTTACTCATAACTTCTAAAGAAGAATTGACAACCGCAGAATTCCGCAGCCGACTTAATATTAAAGCCGCTGTGTCTTCCCAGTTAATTGAACTGCTTAACCCTTGCAGTAAGTCGCTTCCGCGATTTTGAATGTAGCTGCGAATGCTGTCTTTGATGGTTTTACGCAACTGGCGGACGGTGGAAATGGGGAGATTTTGTAATGATAGATTGTGCAACCAGCGTTTTAGGCGATCGCGCAATTCTAAAGATTGCATTAACTCGGCTAAACGCTGATTCGACACTTCTTTTTCATCTAAACAAAATGTCCGCAGGCGAGTTAATGTATTTCTCAATCCAAATAAATTTGCTACTACCCAATAAGTACCGCTGGTTTTCTCGCGAAACCCTTCATCAATTACTTGAATGTTGCGGTCGGTTAAAAAATCAATAATAGCCAAACGCAGCACATCCGGCGGTAAAACTACATGCAATAACCAATCTGCAAGCTGTCCAGATTGCTGTTCTGTTAGCTGGAAATCTATTAAAATTTGGTCAAAGATTTGGTTAATTTGCGCTTCTAAAAAATCATCGCGGCGAGCCAATACTTTGAGCAAGCGCGGCAAAGATTCGCTTAGCAAATCTCGCAAGATAGCTGCTAATATTTTAGCAGTTTTTTGTTCCTTATCGCCTTGAATTTGATCTAGCGCCAGCCGCAGCAACCAGAGAATTCCCGCTTGCACTCTTTCGGTGTGTAGCAAGCGTCGCGCCAGTTTTTGCAATTCTTCTGGAGTTAGCAGCGACCCCATGATCGTATCAGAAACTCGCTTGGCGAGTCGTTCTTGGTTCGCAGGAATTAAACCGGGGGTAAACGGAAGGCGTCGCTTACCGATGTATATGGCTCGATAAGGACGGAATAGCATTTTTATGGCTATATCGTTGGTGAAATAGCCGATAATTGCCCCTAGTATCGGAGGGCTTATATAAAGCCAGAGGTCAGATATATTCAACTTAGAATTATAAAGTAGCGGGTAATTGGTAATTGGTAATGGGTAATTGGTAATTGGGGGGAACTATTAGCTATTACCCATTACCCATTACTCATTCCCTATTTCCATTCTATTTTGTAACTAGCAAAACACCCATCATGCCTCCGGCAATGGGATAATGAGTAGCTGCGGCAAATCCGGCGAGCCTCGCTATTTGCACTTGTTCTGAGCCTGTGGGAAATTTATCTAAGCTGGGACTGATGTAAGCGTACTCTTCTGTAAGGCCGAATTGTTTGGCGGCTCCGACAACTAAGTTGTCGAGATACCACTGCTGAAAACTGCGGAGGGTGGAATTATTGGGGCGGTGGAAGTCTAGGATAGCAGCTTTGGCATTGGGTTTGAGGACGCGGTGCAATTCGTGCAAGGCGCGGGGAATATCGGTGACGTTCCTCAGTCCGTAACCCATTGTAGCGGCGTCGAAATAATTATCGGGGAAGGGTAAATTGAGGGCGTCTGCTTCTACCCAGTCGATGGGAAGCGGGGGATAGCAGGCGGCGACGCGGGTAGAAGCATTGGCTAACTGTGCTGGGGAAAAATCTACTCCCTTCACCTTGCCTGTAAGTTTGACGCGGCGTGCTAGCATTTGAGCGAGATCGCCGCTACCGCAGCATAGATCTAGACAAGTATCTCCTGGTTTAGCATCGCTCCACTTTACCGCCATTTGCTTCCAAATGCGATGCAGCCCCAAGCTTAACCAATCGTTGAGCGAGTCATAAACTGGGGCGATGCGGTCGAAAATGGCGCGAATGGAATTCGCTTGGGTATCCAAAGTCATGCAGCGGTGCGGGTGCTAGTGAGGGCGAGAGCTACCTGTTGGGCGGATAGATGGATCAGCTTGATTTCATCTTCGCGCAATTGGCAGGGTTTTTTCCATTGCAGGGATAGAACCGCTAATAGTTTACCTCGATAGACAATCGGGGTGACTAGATGCGCTTGAATTCCCGTCTTAGAGTAGTGTTCGACGGCGGATAAAGCGGGATCGGATGGTATGTTGAGGGAAACTTGCATTTGGGAGTTGGCGATCGCATCCTTCACCAACGGATCTTCTGCCAGCCAGTTTACCACTGCATCGTCAGCACTGTAGATCCCACAGGTAGAAGTTAAAGTAGCCCCCTCTACCAGTTGCAAGATACAGCCATCGGCGCCAAAATTCTCGCCAAACGCCTTGGCAAGGGGTTCTAAACAATCTTCTACCTTAGCCGATGATTGGGCAACCTGTACGATTGTAGAAAGCAAAGCGGTTTGCGCTTGGGCGCGGCGCAGTTCTTCGGTGCGCTGTTTGAGGACTTCGTAAGTTTCCGCCGCCCGCTGTACCACAGCCTTTAATTCGTTCGGATCCCAAGGCTTGGTAATGTACTTGTAGACTTGTCCGGAATTGATCGCGTCTACCAAGTCCTCGATATCGGTGAATCCCGTGAGGATAATTCGCACCGTATCGGGGAATTTGGGTACGGTTTTGCTGAGAAACTCGGTTCCCTTCATCTCAGGCATCCGCTGATCCGAGATAATTACAGCAACTTCACCCTCAGCAGCAAGCACTTCTAATGCTTGAATCCCACTTTCTGCCTTAAGGACGTTGAAATCGCGCCGGAAGGTGCGGTAGAGCAGATCTAAATTATCTGGCTCATCGTCTACAACCAGCATTTTGGCTTTTTTGCGTCGTTCTACGCTCATTAGCTGACGGCGAATGCTCTCTAGCTCAGGAATAGTATTATCCATATCAATCTAACGAACGATTTGTGTAAGATCGTTCAAACCTTTTGATTTCTTAAACAAAGTCCTTTGGACAAGGTACGCAATGCATAACCTAATCTACCTTTAGATGGCTACGCTTGGATATCGGGTATTCTCGGTTTTTGTCATACTCGTCAGCTGGGAGGGTTGTTGAGGTCGCGATCGCGGTACAGTTGGAAAAGATCGCAGGACTTAGGCAAAAAAACAAAGGTGATAAGAAAAATCGTGGGTTTGGAGTCGCGAGATTGACGCTCCAAACCGGGTTTTTGGCTTTGCGTGCTAGAGTTTCGGATCGGTACGATCGCCAGTTTGTGAGGTTTTATGACTGACTTTGCTCCCGATGCTCCCAACCCAAACGAGTTAGAATCTTTACTGCTGCGCCTCAGACGCAAAGAAGGTACTTGGGTTGAGTGGGGACAAGCTTGCGCTACGCTGCAAAAAGCGGGCTATGCTTCCCAAAAGATTTTTGAAGAAACTGGGTTTGAACCAATCCAGCAAAATCAAATCATCGTGGCTGCTCAAGTTTACACCAGTATGGTGAGTGCTGGGGTATCCCAGGAGGTGCGCGAGCATTTTGAGCGCATCGGTAGCGATACCCTATACGAGTTCCGCATTCTCACGCAACAGGAACGAGCCGCCGCCGCAGAGTTTGTTTTAGCACACAAACTCGATTCTACTGATTCCCGCGAAGTCGCCAAAGCGATGAAAGAGTTTTCCCGTTTCCGCATTTTACCCAACGGTTTTACCAATCATCCCGGAGATGCGATGGCGCATATGTACTGGAAATTAGCCAGACAGCAGTCGGATTTGCAAGCGCGATCGCGTCTGATCGCCAGTGGTTTAAAATTTGCTCACAGCGATACGGCACGCCAACAAGTCGAAAAACTGCTAACCGATTTTACCGTCACGCCTAAGCGTCCTGCACCGATTTTACCCCTCTACCGCCTAGATTCAGAAGAAGAATTACCCCGCATCGTCCCCCTTGCCGGTAAACTGCCTTTAACTGCGAGCGAATTTAAAGCTGTACCGATGATTGACGAAACCGGATCTTTCCGAATTGTCAAGTTTGCGGGTAATGGTGCTTGGGTAGCTGTACCTGGATGGCAGGTTATTTTAGGAGCGGAAGATCCTGTGGGTATTTTATGCGATCGCTCTCTACTTCCCAACCAACCAGCTAACACCGGGGAAGAATTGCTAGTTGTTTGCGATCGCGCCGCACGGGAATGGGATGATAATAGTTATTTTATCGTCGAACAAGCCGAGCAATTGCTTTTCCAGTGGTTGGAAGAAGAAACCGATATTCCCATCCTGGGAAAGGTTGTCCTGTTGCTGCGTCCAAAGCGGATTTTAGACGAAGAAGTGACTAAAGATTTATGGCAAATTGATGAATAGGTAATGGCTAATAGCTAATGGCTAATGGTAGATCATTCAAATATTCCCATGAGCAATTAGCTATTAGCGATTAGCAATTTTATTCGCAGCGATAAAGTTGATAGGGAATGCCGATGCGGTGGTGTTTTGAGGGATCTATGGTGCAAGTTGTTGCACCTGAAAGTGGTAGCTGGGGTGGATAATCTTTAGGTGTTAGACCAGGAATTACCAGCCATAAATTAAGCTGAGAAGTTGTAGGTGGTGACATTTGGGACAAGCTTTGCAAAACTGATAGGTAGTTAGGCGATCGCTCGTAAAATGCTAGGTATGTTTCCGCTGTTTTCTCATCTCTAATTTTATCCAAAGCTAGGACAAAACTCAACCCCAAAGCAACATCCTGGTTATCGTTGTTTCCTACCACTACCGCCAAAGGTAAAGTCGGATCTACGTTCATATCTTTAGCGACTTGCTGGGGGTTATATGGCTTTTGAAACACCAAACCATAAACCACAAAAATACAGCTAATAATCCCTACTAATAAAACTGAGGCAATCCTAGTAACAGTGGTAGAAGAAATAAATTTCTTCATCAACCCGATTTTCCCCTCATTGCGGCTAACTATACTGGCTGCTAGTAAAGCAGAAATAGCTGGGTAATATACAAAGTGATAGCGAGGAGCAACTGTGATATCTTTACCTATAAAATAAACTATGGCAAAAAATTCTAGCAACGCGCAAGCGGTGAAACATAAAAGCGTCCAAGTACTAGAATGGGTTTCCGGCGTTTGCCAAAGTTGCTTTAATCCTTGAAAAATCTGCAAAAATAGCCATATGCCAAACAAAAGCATGAAAAGTGCGGCGGGAATTGCCATCCAAAGTGGTTGGTTTTCTACTGGAAAGGCAATTACCATCAGCAGCAAACCTACTAAAGTTTGGAAAAAGGGTACGATATGATTTGGCTGGGGAATCCAATTTGTGTCTGAATTTCCTACATCTCCCACCATGACTGGTACCCAAGGAATGAAAAATATTAGGGGTAGTAGGCAAAAGGTAATAATTAAAGGCAGGTGTGCAGGTGTGCGGGTGTGCAGGTGTGCGGGGAAGATATTAAATGATTGATAGTTTAAATTGTAGAATAGGCCGAATAACGTTACGAGTTGGGCGATATAAGCGAGGATAAAAAAGTAGTGGACGTAAAAACCGATACTGTTTATAGCCACCCAAGCGATCCAAACTGATAATCGCAGGCGTTGTTTTTGAATGTCTTGTTGAATTTGGATTAGCGTCAGTAGGGATAAAGTTATCAACAATACTGGTAGGGTGTAGTGACGTGCTTCTTGGGAGAGGTAGACGCCAAAGGGAGAAACCGCCATTACCGCAGCGGCGGTGAGACCAGAGGCTTTGGAAAAGGCGATGCGGTTGAGATAATATATAGCTGCGATCGCACCGACTCCAAATAAAGCAGGAAGCGATCGCATATCGCTACCCAAGGTTTCGTACTGTAGGGGCGCGTTTACAGATAATATCGTTAAACTCGCCCTTAACCAAGCGTTCATCAAGCAAAAAAATAGCGGCGGATGGGTTGACTGGGTAACCAAATTGTGCGCAATTTGAGGACAAGTAGCCGCGCCATTCAGCGTCAAAATTTGCCTGACTGTTTCAATCGAAAGTAGTTCCTCTAATGGGACATCATTATAATTGCGTCCCAAACTCATTAAAGCGGT
>DNGJ01000308.1:9430-19214 GCA_003486305.1 Cyanobacteria bacterium UBA11371 | reverse complement strand
GTACCCATTTTTTCGGTCAGTTTGACATACTCCCGCCACTGAGCGGAGTACCGCAGAGCGTGGGGGATTCTTATTCATGGTTCAGCGAAGTCCACTTATTGAATCAAATTGCTTATCAACAACAGCGGTGGTCTTCTCCCCATGCTTTCCCGATTGCTCGGCGGATTCCTCTTGCCCAGAGGTACCGTTTTTATTCCACTCAATACCTAGAATATTTAGACCTTTATGCAAGATATTCAATGCCGCATTGGTGTCGCGGCAAATTTCAACCTTACAGCTAGGACATGAATGCGTTCTAGTGCTGAGAGACTTTTGCACCCGATGACCGCAATTAGAGCAATCTTGAGAGGTGTAGTTAGGCGATACCGCCACGACTACCTTATCCAAAATCTTGCCGTAGTAGTCCAACCATTGAGTGTACTGATACCAACCAGCATCCGAAATCGACTTAGCCAAATGATGATTTTTGACCATATTCGCAATCTGCAAATTTTCATACACCACGACATCGCTAGACATCACTACGTTTCGGGCTTGCTTTATCGCCCAATCTTTCCGCTGGCGTTGAACTTTGAGATGGATTCTTCCTAGTCGTTTTCGAGCTTTGTGGTAGTTATTTGATTGAGGTTTAGCACCTTTCACAAATTTCTTGCTCAATCGCCGTTGTGCTTTTTTAAGTCGCCGTTCGGCTTTTCTCAAAAACTGTGGGTAGGTTACGGCATTGTCGTTTTGGTCTTTGGTGAAAAACTTCAACCCCAGATCCAAGCCAACAACATTACCCGAATATTCCCCCTGCTATGAGCGATCTGCATCAAAACAGAATTGGGCATAATACCCGTCTGCTTTTCGCACGATTCGCACGCGATTGATTTTTAAAGTGTGGAGATCTTCTTGAGTTTCATTGTTGCAAAATATCGATAACGTTCCTATTTCAAACCCATCGGTGAATGTTATAGATCTACAATCGTCCGACAGCTTCCAACCTGAAACCTTATATTCGACAGAGCGACAATGTTTTTTGAACTTGGGAAAACCTTTCTTTTTAGCACCTTTTTTACAGCGATCGTAGAAGCTAGAGATAGCAGTCCAAGCACGTTCGGCACTAGCTTGTCTGGCGGCGGAGTTAAGCTTTTTAGCAAAGCCAAACTCTTTAGCTAAATCTTTGCAGATGGCGTACAGGTCGGCTTTAGTCGTGCCTCGATTATCCATCCAATAGCGAACGGCTTTGTTCCGAACGAACTGGGCGGTTCGGATGGCTTCATCGATAGCAGAATATTGTTCTGTTGTACCGTGTTTTAGCTTTGCTTCTCTAACTATCATCGAGTCATGATAACACGATTTTATCCAGAAAAACTCAGATAAAATATGGAAGCAAGGAATTTGTTCGTGCGCTCATACACCCGCTCATCTCCTGCTGGCTGCGCCTCGCATCTCGCGAGCGGGTGCAATCGCACACTCACGCGCATTCATCCCGCCACCAAACGGAGTACCGTTCTGGTGGGGGCATTCTGCTGTTCTAGGTAAAGAATGATGGGACTGGCAATGCCGGGGTGCTACAGGTGAATGCTGGCGAGATTTTTTTGGCAGATCGGGGTAGCATCACCGCCTCCACCGCATCGGGTAACGGCGGCAACATTGTCCTACAAGTCGGTTCATTGCAACTAGGACGCGGCGGGGCTATTACTACCACCGCCGGTGGTACGGGGAATGGCGGCAACTTGACAATTAATTCGGATGTCATCGTCGCTTTGGAAAATAGCGACATCACCGCCAATGCCGTGCAAGGGACAGGTGGTAATATTTCTATCAACACCTCTGCCATCTTCGGCGCTCAGTTTCGTCGCCAAGAAACCCCAGAAAGTGACATTACTGCTAGTTCCCAATTTGGCCTTTCTGGCAATGTTGCTATTACCAACCCAGAGGTAGAAACGCGCTCATTCCTAGTCGATTTACCGCAAAATGTAGTCGATCCAACCGAGCAAATTACCACTGGCTGTGGATCAAGGCAGGGGAATTCATTAACAGTCGCCGGAAGAGGTGGTTTACCAGAAAACCCCTCCCAAGGGCTTTTAGGTCGGGCAATTTGGTGGGATAACCGAGATTTATCCGACGTGAGTCAAACGGCACAAAAGTTACCCCAAACCGAACCAAGTCGAGAAATTGTAGAAGCAACTGGCTGGATCGTTAATCAAAAAGGGCAAGTAGAATTAGTAGCCGATCGCAACAACAATAATTCATGGCGATCGCATACCAATTGTCAAACACGGCGCTGAAGCTTGCCAGACCTGCTAAACTATGTGGTTTTTACCGATCGCCGTTCAGATAACGAATGCGATCGCTAGAACAATTACCGATGAGTTTGTTATAACCAATTGAATAAACTACTGCTCAGTTAGATCGCAATATTTGTTTATGGGTGTAGGTAGAGTTATGAACCAAAGGCATTTAGCCTTGTATTGGCAGGGAGTAATCGCTACTTCCACTCTCTTACTTTCAATGCCAATCGCCGCGCAAATCGTCCCAGACGCAACTCTAAGAGTTAATTCCATCGTCACCCCCAACGGCAACACTCTCACCATCGAAGGCGGAAGCCGCGCCGGGGGGAATTTATTCCATAGTTTTCAAGAATTTTCCCTCCCTACAGGGGTCGAGGCATTTTTCAATAACGCACTTGACGTGCAAAACATTTTCACCCGCGTGACGGGTAGTAATATTTCTAACATCGATGGATTAATTCGCGCCAACGGCGGTGCTTCTTTATTTTTAATCAATCCCAACGGGATTATATTCGGCCCCAATGCCCGATTGGACATTGGCGGCTCGTTTTTTGGCTCCACGGCATCGAGCGTGCGATTTGCCGATGGCAGCACCTTTTCGACCGCAGATACATCCACAGCGCCGTTGCTGACGGTAAGCGTTCCCATTGGGTTACAGCTACGACAGAATGCGGGGACAATTCAGGTGCAGGGTGCAGGACACAATCTAACTTGGCCTAGTTCAACTTCTCCTTTGCAAGGTAGTTCCTCTGGAGGATTGCAGGTAAAACCAAACCAGACTTTAGCCTTGGTCGGTTCCGGGGTAACTCTAAACGGCGGCATCCTGACAGCAGATAGCGGACGCATTGAGATCGGCAGTGTTGCTCGCTCCCAAGTAACGCTTGCTCCCACAGCAAATGGTTGGACATTGAGCTACCCGCAAGTGCAAGCCTTTGGAGATATTCAACTGGCAAGGGCGTCGTTACTCAATGCCAGCGGTAATGGAGGCAGTGGCATTCAACTGGCGGGGCGGGTTATCAGCATTAGCGATAGTTCTGTTGCATTTGTGAGAAACCAGGGTAGTTTGCCTGGAGGAGCTATTTCGCTGTTTGCTTCCGAGTTAATCGACTTGAGGGGTGCGCTTAACAACCGCACTGCGGTTTCAAGTGGGGCGAGAACCGAAACAGTCGCAGCCGGAACGGGCGGGGATATTACCGTTGCGACTCCGAGTTTAATCGGAAGCGACGGGGCAAGAATAGAGACATATGCTTTTAGCACCGGACGTGGTGGCAACATTGTAGTCAATGTTGCCGAAAGGGTGCAGCTGTTGAGAGCCAATCCCCTCAATCCCTTGTATACAACTGGTATCCGCTCGAGTAACGTTGGCACCGGCGCGGCTGGAGATATTACCGTATCGGCTCTTCGGCTCAGTATGGTGGATGGACCGAGCTTAGGTTCTACGACTTTTGGCCCTGGTAACGGTGGTAATGTGACACTGCGTGTGGCGGACTCGCTCGAAGTTACGGGATTTAATCGCACCATCACTGGATCGACCCCGACGCGCACTATTATTACGACAACTTCTCTTGGTTCTGGAAACGGTGGCAATTTAACCATTGACACAGCCAGATTGATTGTCCGAGAAGGAGGGCGGATTGGTGGTAGCGCACAAGCTAGCGGTACGGGTGGGAATTTGGTTATCAATGCTTCTCAATCTGTTGAAGTTAGCGGCACTATCGGTGGAACTCAACTTCGTAGCATCGTCTCATCCGGATCGGAAGCTAATCTGGCAGTTCAGAGGCTTTTAGGATTGCCGCCCATACCTTCTGGAAATTCTGGCTCGTTGACGATTAACACTCCGCGCTTGATTGTTTCAGATGGGGGGCGAGTGGGGGCGGAAAATCAAGGAACCGGAAATGCTGGCAGCACAAACATAAATGCTAGACAGATCTTTTTAGACAGACAGGGAAGCATCGCCGCCTCTACCGCCTCTGGGGAAGGAGGTGACATTTCCTTGCGATCGCAATTGTTGTTGATGCGTAGCAACAGCACGATTACTGCTACTGCAAGCGGTACGGGCAATGGCGGCAATATCACGATCGAGTCCCCTATCATTGTAGGTCTGCAAAATAGCGATATCGTTGCCAACGCGGTGCAAGGTCGAGGCGGGAACATTCAAATTATCACCAGAGGCATTTTTGGTTTAACATATCGTCCTCAATTAACCCCAGAAAGTGACATTACAGCTAGTTCTCAGTTTGGGCTTTCCGGCACCGTAGCTATTACCAACCCAGAGGTAGATACTCGCTCATTCTTAGTCGAATTACCGCACAATCTCGTCGATCCTAGTCAGCAGATTAGCAGTGGCTGCGATCCAACTCAGGGAAATACTTTCACCGTCACGGGACGGGGTGGCTTGCCAGAAAACCCTAGTTCAGCACTTTTAGGTCGTGCAGTTTGGTGGGATAACCGAGATTTATCCGACGTGAGCCAAACTGCCTCCCTACCTGCACAAAATGTAGCCAAATCCGAACCATCAACGGAAATTGTGGAAGCAACTGGCTGGGTGATTAACGCTCAAGGTCAGGTAGAGTTGGTGGCGCAAAAGCCCAATCGCATTCCTAGTTATAATGCGCCTAATTGTCGTCCTATTGTTGCTAATTAATTGTGAGGTAAAAAAATGCGATTAAAAAAATTACTTCTGCACTTTGGGTTGGGTTTGCTGACTTTGGCGATCGCTCCCGTCTTACACAACCCGTATCACCTGCTGGCTACAATACGCGGCTTTTACGCAATAACCGCTAACATAACAACTGCGATCGCCAGCGCAATTGCGGATGAGATCGGTGTAGCGAATTTTATAAACTACGGGCAGTTAAATTCTTGGTTGTTGCAGGTAGAGTCATGAAATTAAGGCAAAAAGCCTACTGTTGGCAGGGGATAGCGATACGCAATACGGCACACTTCGCGATCGCTACCTCTACTCTATTATTTTCCCATGCAGTGGGATCGCAAATTATACCAGATAATAGTTTAACCGTCAACTCAATTGTCACCCCCAACGGCAACACCCTTACCATCGAAGGGGGAAGCCGCGCCGGGGGAAATTTATTCCATAGTTTTAAAGAATTTTCCCTTCCCACTGGGGGAGAGGCATTTTTTAACAATGCGGTTGATGTACAAAATATCTTCAGCCGCATTACGGGTAGCAATATTTCTAACATTGATGGGTTAATTCGTGCCAACGGCACGGCTAATTTATTTCTGCTAAATCCTAACGGGATTATATTTGGCCCAAATGCCAGGTTAAATATCGGCGGTTCTTTTATCGGCAGTACCGCTAACAGTATTAACTTTGCCGATGGGACGCAGTTTAGCGCCAAGAATCCTTCTGCCTCCCCCCTCCTCACCGTCAGCGTTCCGATTGGTTTGCAGTTTGGGCAAAATTCAGGCTCAATAACTGTACGAGGAAGCGGACATCGCATAACTGAGGGACTCTTTATCCCCTTAGATCGGAGCAATAATCCGATTGGGTTACAAGTCAAAGCAGGCGATGCGCTAGCCCTCATTGGCAGTGGGGTTAACTTCGTCGGGGGCATTGCTGCTGCTGATGGGGGCGGGCATTTGGAAGTCGGCAGCGTCAGCGATGGGCTGGTCAGACTCTATTTGACTCGAGCAGGATCGATTGCGGATTACTCAGCGGTGCAGCAATTTAACGATATCCATCTGGCGCAACAATCCCTGTTAGATGCCAGCGGGAGACAAGGCTCGATCCGATTGCAAGGACGGAATATTAGTTTAACCGAGGCGTCTTTTGCCTTAATCCAAGACTTCGGGACACAACCCTCTGGAGGGATTACCGTCCGTGCCACAGAATCGCTTTCTTTGAGCGGTAATACACCAGATGGCGGCTTGGGAAGCGAGTTCAGAATCGATAATTTCGGGGTAAGCCCAGCAGGCGACATCACCATCAAAGCAGCGCAATTCTCTCTCAAAGATGGCGGACAAATTCGCAACACAGCGTATAGTCCAGCACCCAGTGGCAATCTTACAATCGACGTTCCAGGTTCGATCTATATAGAGGGCTTTGCACCCACCAATCCCATCAGGTTATCTTCGCTTTCAACATCCACATGGGTAGCGGGTAAGGCGGGGGATCTGACCATCTCAAGCGGCAATCTGAGATTGTTGGATGGTGCTGCGATTAGCTCTGCAACTCTAGGTTCTGGAAAGGCAGGTACGGTAAGAATTAATACCCAAGGCTCGCTCGAAATAGTTGGCAACAATCCCATCACATTGGTACCGAGCGGAATTTCGTCAACGACTGTCGGATCGGGAAATGCCGATAATTTATTGGTCAACACCTCTAGATTAGTAATTCAAGACGGTGGATTTCTGGGGTCTAGTACTGGCGCTACGGGTTCAGCAGGTAGCGCGACAATCGATGCTTCTCAATCCGTAGAGGTGATAGGAAGAGCAACAGGTTCGAGCGCAACTAGCCGCATCGTTTCCACAGCTGAAATTCTCGATCCAGCTTCGCAAGCTGCCTTTAGACTGCCGCCAATTCCCACTGGAAACGCAGGCTCTCTCACGATTAATACCCCGTCGTTACGCATCACCGATGGGGCTGTGACTGTTAAAAATGACGGGCCAGGAATAGCCGGAGAGTTGCAGATTAACGCCAACTCGATTTTGCTAGAAAATCGAAGTCGCATCACCGCATCGACTGCCTCTGGCAATGGGGGAAACATCAATCTTAAAGCGGGATCTCGCCTGATTGTACGTAACAATTCTCAAATCGATGCCGAATCGTTCGGAACAGGCAATGGCGGTAACATCAGCATTGATTCTCCCACCCTCGTTGGCTTAGAAAATAGCGACATCAATGCCAACGCAGTGCAAGGCAATGGGGGCAATATTCAAATTCGCACTCAAGGCATCTTCGGCATTCAATATCGTCTTGAACAAACACAAGAAAGCGACATCACTGCCAGTTCTCAATTTGGTCTTTCCGGAACAGTAGCCATTACCAACCCAGAGGTAGAAACGCGCAGTCTCTTAGTTGAATTACCGCAAAATCTGATTGACACCAGTGGGCAAATTACTTCTGGTTGCGACCCGACGCAGGGAAATACTTTTACCATCGCCGGAAGAGGTGGCTTACCGGAAAACCCGACATCAGGGCTGTTAGGGCGTGCAATATGGTGGGATAACCGAGATTTATCCACTCCGGATCAAACTGCATCACTACCTGCACAAAATGTCACCACATCTGAGCCAACGCCAGAAATTGTAGAAGCAACTGGCTGGGTGATTAACGCTCAAGGTCAGGTAGAGTTGGTGGCGCAAAAGCCCAATCGCATTCCTGGGTATAATGCGCCTAACTGCCGTCCTATTGTTGCTAATTAATTGTGAGGTAAAAAAATGCGATTAAAAAAATTACTTCTGCACTTTGGGTTGGGTTTGCTGACGTTGGGGATTGCGATCGCTCTGTCCCCCTCTCCATCCCACAGCTACGATCGTCCCCCCAACCTGCCGCTAATTCAAACCAGTACCGATGCCCGCTCTCTATTGCAACAAGGGCGCGCCGGGGCCGATGCAGGGCGCTTCAGTGAGGCGGCGAGACTTTGGCAGCAAGCCGCATCTGAGTATCGTCAGCAGGGGAACAAGCTGCAAGAGGCGATGAGTTTAAGCTATTTATCTTTCGCTTATTTGCAGTTAGGGCAACTCTCCCAGGCAATCGAAGCGATGCAACAATCTAAAACTTTATTGCAACAAGCTTCCAACCAACCTGGATCTACTGTGATTTTGGCGCAAGCTCTCAATACCGAAGGCAGCATTCAACTAGCAATGGGGCGAACGGAAGCGGCGCTACAAACCTGGGAAAAGGCTGCAAAAACCTACGATTTGGCAGAAGATGAAGTCGGCAAATTGGGAGCAATAATTAATCAATCTCAAGCTTTACAAACTTTGGGATTGTATCGTCGAGCGCAAGCACTTTTAGAACAAGTCAACCAACAATTGCAATCTCAAAGCGATACTTTAATTAAAGCAACCGGATTGCGGAGTTTGGGCGTTGCTTTGCAAGTCGTAGGCAACTTAGAGCAGTCGCAAGCAGTCTTGCAACAAAGTTTAGCGATCGCTCAAAAATTAGGCTCAGATGCGGCAAAGAGCGCCGCTTTATTTAGTTTGGGCAATACCGCCCGCGCCCAAGACAACTTCGATGGCGCCATTGAATATTATCGCCAAGCCGCAGCCAAAGCTACAACACCCCTTGACAAAATCGAAGCTTTACTATCTCAATTGAGAACGCGCGTACAACAGGAACAGTGGGAAGCAGCGAAAGCATTAGTGCCAGAAATTAAACAAGCGATCGCAAACTTACCCCCCAGTCGCATGTCGGTTTACGCTGTAGTTAATTTCGCCCAAAGTTGGATAAAGATAGCGCTCTTGAGCCAAAATTACGGTGTGGGTTTTACCAACCAATCTGTGGAATCGCGAGACATCTCGTTGGGCCCGCCCCAAAGCGCATCCCCCAATTACCAATTACCAATTACCAATTACCAAGAAATTGCTAAGTTATTAGCCAAAGCCATCCAACAAGCTAAACAACTAAACGATAAACGAGCCGAAGCTTATGCGCTTGGGGAGTTAGGGAAAGTTTATCAACTAACAGGACAGTTAGCAGAAGCGCAAAGTTTAACCGAACAGGCGCTATTAATTGCTAATGGCATTTCAGCCGAAGAAATCGCCGCTCAGATGCAAGCACAATTGGGGAAAATTCTCACATCTAGGGGGGATAATAATGGAGCGATCGCAGCCTACACCGACGCCGTTAAAACTCTCAATACTATCCGCCGCGACTTAGTAGCAATGAACCCCGAAGTGCAATTTTCTTTCCTCGACAGCGTAGAACCAGTATATCGCGAACTCGTGGATTTGTTGCTACAATCCCCCCAGAATCGGGAGGTGGAGCCAAAAAATCTAAAACAAGCTCTTGATGTGATCGAAGGACTTCAACTTGCAGAACTAGATAATTTCTTTCGGCAAGCTTGTTTAGATGCCAAACCGCAGCAAATCGATAAAATCGATCCCACAGCGGCAGTGATCTATCCAATGATTTTAAAAGACCGCATCGAAGTTATATTGTCACTTCCGGGAAAACCGCTACGCAACTATAAAACCTACTTACCCGAAGCAGAAATAGAAAGCAACCTGAAGAAATTGAGAGGTTTTTTAAGCCTATCTGCTGCCAAACCAGAGCATTTAAGCCTTTACGGTACGCTTTATGATTGGCTAATTAAACCCGCCCAAACCGAAATCGCAGAAACAGGGGTCAAAACCTTAGTCTTTGCGATCAATGGTTCCTTACGAAATCTGCCAATGGCGGCTCTCTACGACGGTCAACAATATTTAATCGAAAAGTATGGCATCGCTTTCGCTCCCAGCTTGCAGTTACTAGACCCCCACCCCCTGGCTACAAGACAACTTAAAACTTTAATTGGTGGTTTAAGCGAAGCTCGTCAAGG
>DNGJ01000308.1:0-9236 GCA_003486305.1 Cyanobacteria bacterium UBA11371 | reverse complement strand
GGTTTAAGCGAAGCTCGTCAAGGATTTATTGCTCTACCAGGCGTGCAATCAGAAGTCGATTTAATTACCAGAAAAGTTGCTTCTGAAGTTTTGCTAAATCAAAAATTTACCAGCGATTCTTTGAAGCAAAATTTATCAGATACAAAGACACCAGTTTTGCATTTAGCCACCCACGGGCAGTTTAGTTCTAAAATCGAAGACACGTTTATTTTAACCTGGGATGGCAAGCTTACCGTAGCTGAATTGGAAGAGGTTATAGGAAGCAGAAATGAAACGATTTCTGACCCAATAGAACTATTAGTTTTGAGCGCTTGTCAAACCGCTAAAGGGGATAATCGAGCAGTTTTGGGATTAGCTGGACTCGCAGTAAAAAGCGGCGCACGTTCTACAATGGCAACTTTGTGGTCGGTTAACGACGAATCCACCGCTGATTTTATGGCTGAATTTTACAAGCAGTTAGCTAAACCAGGTATCGCTAAATCTGAAGCGTTGCGTGAAGCTCAATTATTCCTGTTAAAACAACCAAAGTACAACCATCCTTTTTATTGGGCACCCTTTGTTTTAGTCGGGAATTGGTTGTGAGTTTTGGGAATTGGTAATGGGTAATGGCTAATGGCTAATGGCTAATTGCTAATGGCTAATGGAAAAAATTACCTAGTACGGGGGAAGCATTACTATAGAAAATCTTTAGCTTTTACCCGAATCTTTCAGCCCCAATGGTTTTCCCCTACCCGATCGCCCATTACCAATTACCCATTACCAATTACCCATTAACAATTATGTGCTTTTTAGAACAGTTAATTGCGAACAAACACTGAGGGCTGGTTAAGTTAGCAGTGGTTAAGGTGTAATGGGATTATTATCATCCCAAAAAGTCAATCAGAGCCGAATAGAGAATATTAACATGAAAAACCAACGATTTTCTCTGTTGACAACTACTTTGCTCCTGACTAGCTGGTCTGTGTCCGTTGCGCTCCCAGGAGATACGGTAACCTTTTCCACGCCGAAAGGTGCATCAGGCGCGCCTCGTCAGGAAACGACGGGGGGAGCAACTCGTAATAACGGTGCTTGCTTGAGTAATGCTCACGCATCCAAAGATACAGTAACTCCCTTAGTTCCTAACACTCGTTTGGGATTAACTGTATCCGAGCGACCTACCTTTTTTGTCTACGTGCCTCAAACAACAGCGAAAGAAGCTACCTTTAGTCTCCAAGATGCTTCTCGAAATCTGATTTACCGCACAAAAGTAGCCCTAAGAGAAACTGGAGGTGTGATTCGCATCACTGTGCCAGAAACGGTGAAAGCGCTAGAAATGGATAATGATTATCGGTGGGTAGTGGAAATCCACTGCATCGCCGATTTAGATCCGGACAATCCATTTGCCGAGGGGTGGGTGCGCCGCACATCAGTCAATGCCAATTTGGCTGGTAAACTAGAAACAGCCAAGACATCTCTAGAGCGTGCAACTGCCTATTCTCAAGAGGGAATTTGGTACGAAGCTCTAGAAAATATGGCAGATGCCGTGCGATCGCAACCTCAAGACTCGACTCGGATTAAGAGTTGGGAAGAACTTTTAACCTCGGTGGGATTGCAAGCGATCGCCAAAAGACCGCTAACCCTGTAATATTCAAAATCAAACGTTGCGCTGACCCTATTCAATGCTAAAGCGCAACTAAATCATCTATACTTTAGATTTTATTCTCCCCGTTTCCCTTTCCCTCTACACAAGCGCCGCGATACAGTACAACCAAAATATCTTATGTCGCTAAAGGAAAAAATTTTACAGGGGCGCAAGCGGTATTCAAGAGCGATCGCAACAGCGATAACTGTAGCGGCACTCGTCATAGTGGGCGATAAAGCAGAATTATTTCAGATTTTAGAATGGGAAACTACGGATAGATTTTTTCGCCTGCGTCCGGCTGAACCGATCGATCCCCGTATTACTATAGTTGAAATTACGGAATCCGATATCAAGCGACTCAGACAATGGCCTATGCCTGATATTATCTTAGCCAAGTTACTTGACACAATTGGGCAGCAACAGCCAGCGGTCATTGGCTTAGATATTTATCGAGATTTACCTGTAGGTCCCGGATATGGGCAACTCGTTGAGGTGATGAATAATACTCCGAATTTAATCGGGGTGGAAAAAATTTTGGGGCAAGCTGTAGCGCCGCCGCCGATTTTATACCAACAAGGTCAAGTAGCGATCGCCGATTTAGTACCCGATAGCGATGGGAAAATCCGCCGCGCGTTATTGTCAGCAGAAGATGGTTCTGGAAAATCTAAACTGTCTTTGGGAGCGCGATCGGCGCTGATGTATTTAGAAAAAAAAGGGATTACGTTACAAAAGGTCGATGCCGAAAAAATACATTTGAGATTGGGTCGAGCTTTGTTTAAACCCTTAACGGGTAATGAGGGAAACTACAAAACAGATATCATCGGCGGGTATCAAATATTAATGAACTATCGGGGGATGCGATCGCAATTCCAAATCGTCTCTGTCACGGATGTGTTGTCAAACAAAATACCCGCAGAGTTAATGCGCGATCGCATTGTCTTTATCGGCGTCACCGCCAAAAGTCTCAACGATTTCACTTACACCCCCTATGGCTCCCGCCTCGAAGGAGTTTTAATTCACGCCAACTTAACCAGCCAAATATTAAGTGCAGCCATTGACGGACGTCATTTATTAAAACCCTGGTCGCATTCAATCGAATATTTGTGGATTTTTCTCTGGTCTTCCATTGGAGCAACGGGGAGTTGGATATTGATCCAAATCAATCAATCCCACAACAAAATTATTGGGCTGGGCAGAGTAGTTGAAGGAATTATTTTTGCCGGAATTTTTCTATTTTTAATATCTTATATAGCTTTCTTGACTGGCTGGGTGATTCCGGTAGTTCCCCCCTTAATAGCAATGGCAGTTTCTGCGATTGCTATGACCAACTACTACCAAATTTGGCGCTTGAAACAAGCCAACGCAGAACTGACAAACTACTCCAAGACCCTAGAACAGCGAGTAGAAGAACGCACCGCCCAACTTCAAGCCGCTAAAATGGCAGCAGATACCGCCAATAGTGCCAAAAGCGAATTTCTCGCTAACATGAGCCACGAACTTCGCACCCCCCTTAACGGCATTTTAGGATACGCACAAATCCTGCAACGCTCAAAAACACTTCAAATAAAGGAAAAAGAAGGAATTGATATCATTTACCAGTGCGGCTCGCACCTGCTGACATTAATCAATGATATCTTAGACTTATCTAAAATAGAAGCAAGAAAATTAGAACTGCATCCGACGGATTTTAACTTTCACAACTTTCTCACTGGCGTAGCAGAAATTTGCCGGATCAAAGCAGACCAAAAAGGCATTCAATTTATTTCACCAGATTTATCTAAGCTGCCCTTGTGGGTGACAGCAGATGAAAAACGGCTGCGGCAAGTTTTAATCAATTTACTAGGAAATGCGATCAAATTTACTGAAAAAGGAAGCGTAACCTTTAAAGTAGAAACGATCGAGAATCAAACAAATTATAAACAATTACCAATTACCAATTACCAATTACCAATTACCAAGATCAAATTTGCGATCGCAGATACTGGCATCGGCATGAGCGAAGAAGAATTAAAAAATATCTTTTTACCATTCGAGCAGGTGGGAGATAAATCCCGTCGCTTAGAAGGCACGGGATTAGGACTGGCAATTACCCAAAAAATTGTCAATTTAATGGGCAGCCAAATAGAAGTCAAAAGCTGTTTGGGTGAAGGCAGTATTTTTGGGTTTGATTTAGAACTACCCCTAGCCGTAGGAAATAAAATAAACTACTATCAAAGGAAAATAATTGGAATTAAAGGTGAAAAACCAACGATTTTGATAGTAGATGATCGCAAAGAAAACCGCTCGTTTTTAGTCAACGCGCTTGAAACAATCGGTTTTGCTACAATTGAGGCTACCAACGGTCAAGAAGGACTCGCTCTGTCAACCAAGTCTGCACCGGATTTGATTATTACTGATTTGGCTATGCCAGATATGGATGGATTGGAAATGATTCAACAAATCCGCAAAGGTTACCAACTTCAAGAGCAAGCAATTATTGTTTCTTCTGCCAGCGTTTTTGAGATTGACCGACAAAAAAGTTTCGAGGCGGGAGCCAATGAATTCTTGCCAAAACCAGTGCAAGTTGACGAATTATTGATGATGTTGCAAAAATACTTGAAACTCGAATGGATATACGAGGAAGAGTCCGCTTCCGCGAATAAACAAGACGCGAGTTTGACCAGTCAAGATATCCTCTCTCCTACCATCCTTGCTCCCGAAAAAGCCGAATTATTAATCTTTTACGATCTAGCAATGATGGGCAATCTTCAAGGAATAGAAGAGGCATGTAAAAAGCTAGAACAAAAAGATGCAAAATATTCCCCATTTGCTACTCAATTGCGGCAGTTAGCGGATAGTTTTGCCCTCGATAAAATAGAAGAATTTATCAAACAGTTTATATAAAAATAGGAGGAGGTGCAATGACTACTAAAATTTTGCTAGTTGACGATAACCCGACTAATTTAAAAGTGTTGTCGGGAGCAATGGCAGAGTCTGGCTGGACTATCCTAGTAGCCACGGATGGCGAACGGGCGCTAAAGCAGGCAGAATATGCCCTTCCAGACTTGATTTTACTCGATGTGATGATGCCAGGAATTAATGGGTTTGAAACTTGCGCGAGGCTCAAAAGTAACCCGACAACTCAAGAAATTCCAGTGATTTTTATCACCGCATTAGACGAGCCAATTGATAAAGTCAAAGGTTTAAATTTAGGAGCGGTAGATTATATCACAAAACCGTTTCAACAAGAAGAAGTTTTAGCCCGCGTCGGCGTGCATCTCAAACTGCGCGCTCTCAGTAAAAAGCTATCAGAACAAAACGAACTGCTGGAGAAACTGGTAGAAGAACGTACAGCTAAACTCAAACAAGCTATGCGCGATTTACAACAATCACAACTTCAGTTAGTACAAAATGAAAAAATGGCTACTCTCGGTCAATTAGTTGCTGGAGTCGCCCATGAAATTAACAATCCTGTAGGCTTCATCGCTGGTAATCTCACCCAAGCCGATCAAGATATACAAAATTTACTTAAACTCATTCATCTTTATCAAGCTGAGTATCCCAATGCCTCAGATAAGATTGCCGATTTTATTGATGAAATAGATTTAGAATTTTTGAGCGAAGACTTGCCAAAAATGATTGCATCTATGCAGGAAGGTACAGAGCGCATACGCAATATCAGTACTTCTCTAAAAACCTTTTCTCGTTTAGATTCTCACTCTTTGGTAGACTTTAACATCCACGAGGGAATTGATAGTACTTTAGCGATCTTGAGACACAGAATCAAAGCTAACGAACAGCGTCCGGAAATAGCCGTGATGCGCGAGTATGGAGAAGTTCCGGAAATTAAGTGTTATCCCGGTCAGTTAAATCAGGTATTTATGAACATCCTGAGCAATGCGATTGATGCTGTTGATGAATCAAATCACGGACGTTCTTATAAAGAAATTGCAGCCAATCCGAATCTGATTTTGATTCGTACTTTTGTGGAAAAATCCAACCTGGTGATTTTAATTAAAGATAATGGTTGCGGTATGAGCGAGTCAATCCGCTCCCAGGTGTTCGACCACTTGTTCACGACGAAGGCTGTGGGGCGAGGAACTGGTTTGGGATTATCTATTTCTCGTCAGATTATAGAAGAAAAACACGGGGGACAGCTTAGTTGTAACTCCGTACTGGGAGAAGGAACTGAATTTATCATTGAGCTTCCGATTTAATTCTTTAGATAGATCGAGAATTCAGAGCGAAAGGCAATAATTAATAAATGGGGGTAATAGGCATTTACAAAAATTTAATATATTTTACAAATAAAAATAAGTTTAAGATTTATTCAGTAAGCTGTGAGAAAGGGATACCAAGCTGTTAAGATTGGGTTCTTCCGAATTTTTCAAGCATCACATGATTCAGTCACTTGTTGCTGTTATTGATGGCAGTAGAGCGCGGTTTCTATGCCTAGAGCAAGCGTCATTGCCGGAGTATGAATCTGGCCCGAATTTAATCGAACGCAAAGATATCTCCAATCCGACAAAAGAACTTGCTGGGAAAGATCTGTGGTCTAATGTCAAAACAGGGCGCAATAAAGGTTCGGGGGGTCAAGCTCACGCCTATGACGATCGCCGACAAAACCATGTAGATGAATTTGAGCGCCGCTTTGCAGTAGCCATTGCAACGGAAATCGTCAATCTAACTCAGGCAGAACAAACTCAGCGATTGCTCCTCGTCGCCGAACCGCAAATATTAGGATGCGTAAGGGAAGCACTTGCGCCCGTTTTACCTAAAAACGTACAACTGCAAGAACTAGCGAAGGACTTATGCAAACTTAAGCCAAAAGAAATTCACGAGCATCTAGCGCATAAAAATCTGTTGCCAGTGCGTAAAAAAGTGACAAGTTAGGCCATTATTAACCAAGGAGCTTAGTTCGACTCGGGCGCAAGAACGGAATACAATTAAGACATCAGAAACAGCGTCCGAGTACGCAACTCAAAGTCGTTACCTATTCGCAGCGCTCATAGGGGGAAAAGGTACAGAACTTTGAGCAACGGGAACGGGAGGTTTTTATGAATATCATGTCTACTTTCCTCGCCCCCAGAAAACTGGAAGGACTGGAAACCTGCCTATTACTCCCCCTACGCAACATGGTATTGTTGCCAAAAATTACGCTACCGGCGATCGCAGGCAGACCGCGCTCTATGGCAGCAGTAGAAGCAGCGATGCTGAACCCGCAAAAGCATCTAATTATCGCTGCAATCCGTCCAGAAGCGCAAAAGCGGCTAGAAAACGACGAAAATGCCGAAATAGAAACCTTGGACGAACTATACCCCGTTGCCACCCTGGGTGTAATACAGCGGGTGGTGCGATTACCCGTCGGACCAATTCAGCTGGTAGTTCAAGGTCAAGAACGAGTCAAAATTGAACAACTGCTAAAGCAAGATCCAGCATACGAAGTCGAGTTTCGGCGCTTACCCAAACTGACAGCAGAAGCAGCCATAGCAGCAGGAACCACATCCCAGAAGCTGGAAGCCTTGAACGGTGCAATTAAATCCCTCTGGCGCGAAGCAGCGACGATCAATCCCAACTTTCCAGAAGACATTTTGGCACTGTTGCTGCACAATGAAGATCCGGTAGAGTTAGCTTACGAAACAACCACGCTGCTGCAACAGGAAGTGGCGCAAATGCAAGCAGTGCTAGAACAAGACAACCTAGAAATACTATTGCGTCAAGTTCTGGCTTCTTTGCAACAGGAAATAGAAGTCCAGCGCCTGCGCGGTGAAATTTTGGGAGAAACAAAAAAGGAAATTGACGATCAACAGCGGGAATTCATTTTGCGCCAGCAATTGAAGAAAATTCAGGAGGAATTGGGAGAAGGAGATCCCGAACGCCAGGAAATTGAAGAGTTGCGTAAGCATCTAGCCACCACCCAATTGCCAGAAATCGCCGAAAAGCAAGCCAAACGCGAACTCGCTCGCTTAGAACGAGTAGGTAGCAGTTCGGCAGAAGGCGGGGTGATTCGTACCTACCTCGAGTGGCTGTTAGAAATGCCCTGGAATAAAACTGTACAAGACAACCTCGACCTGAAAAATGCCAGGGAAGTCTTAGATGCCGACCACCACGGACTCGATAAAATTAAAGACCGTATAATCGAACACCTGGCAACGTTTAAGTTAAAACAAGACGCCCAAACTCGGAAAATAGCAGACGGGGAAAATCTCCCCCCATCCCCCCTTATTCAGGGGGGAACTCAAGCGGGGATTGGTACGGTACTCTGTTTCGCAGGGCCGCCAGGAGTGGGTAAAACTAGCCTCGGTCGTTCGATTGCTCGCGCCTTGGGGCGTCCAAGCGATCGCATTAGTCTGGGTGGATTGCGCGATGAAGCCGAACTGCGAGGACATCGCCGCACCTATATCGGTGCAATGCCCGGTCGCATCGTGCAAGCACTGCACCGCGCCGGAGTGAAAAACCCGGTAATTATGCTCGATGAACTCGATAAAATCGGCATGGACTATCGCGGCGATCCGGCATCCGCGTTGCTGGAAATCCTCGATCCGCAACAAAATTACTGCTTCCGGGATCTGTACCTGGATTTGGATTTTGACTTATCGCACATTTTCTTTATCGGCACGGCGAATGACTTATCCAAAATTCCCGCACCGCTGCTAGACCGATTAGAAATTATCGAACTATCGGGATATTCCGACCAAGAGAAACTGGCGATCGCACAAAAATACCTGCTACCCCGTCAAATCGAAACAGCCGGACTGCCACCAGATGCCGTACAACTACCGAAGGAAACTATGCAAAAAAGTATAGAATATTACACGCGGGAAGCCGGAGTCCGCAAACTAGAACAACAACTCGGTGCGATTTGTCGCAAGGTTGCCGTCCGCTATGCCAACGGCGAAACCAATCCAGCGATCATCGATCCAGAACACCTGGAAGAATACTTAGGGCCAAAGCGCTTTTTGAGGGATGAAGTGCGAAAAGTTACACAACCGGGCGTCGCTACTGGTCTTGCTTGGACGCTGCAAGGTGGGGAAGTTTTATTTGTCGAGGCGGTGTTGTTACCGCAAGGTAAAGACTTGACCCTGACAGGACAACTCGGCGAAGTGATGCAAGAGTCAGCCAGAATTGCCCGGTCTTACGTGTGGTCGAGTGCGGTGACGTTGGGAATAGACTTGAGTTTATTTAAAGATAATGGCTTGCACATTCACGTCCCGGCGGGTGCGATTCCCAAAGATGGCGCTTCCGCAGGGGTGACAATGGTTACAGCGATCGCATCCTTATTAACAAACCAACTTGTGCGAACCGATACCGCCATGACGGGAGAAATTAACCTCAGCGGCGAAGTCCTCCCCATCGGCGGCGTGCGGGAAAAAGTGTTAGCAGCGCACCGCGCGGGGATGAAGCGGGTTTTATTACCGCAGCAGAATGGCAAAGATTTGGTAGATGTGCCAGAAGATGTCCGCAAAGACATCGAATTGGTTTTGTGCGATCGCATCGATCAAGTGCTAGAAAATGCTTTGATAAACTAATTGCAAGCTTGCTAATTGCTAATTGCTGATTGCAAGCTTGCTAATTGCTGATTGCTAATTGCTGATTGCTAATATAGGATTTTCCTGACATTAGCCATTAGCCATTA
>DNGJ01000311.1:3181-3369 GCA_003486305.1 Cyanobacteria bacterium UBA11371 | reverse complement strand
ATTTCCTCAATCTCCCAGGATATTGTTATAAACCTCCAGCAAGTATTTGGGGTGGAAAATGGTTATGACGTAACCTGTAAAAATCAGTGCCAAGGCGCTGATAACGATGGGAATGGCAAGGGGTAGATAAATGAATTGACGGGGGTTATCCGCCCACATTTTCTTGACTCGATCTGAGAAAATTTCTA
>DNGJ01000311.1:0-2902 GCA_003486305.1 Cyanobacteria bacterium UBA11371 | reverse complement strand
TTTGCTAACAAGCGATTTTGCCAGTAATAATCGTGTCCGATCAGCAAAAAACGCCAGAAAAAGTGAGAAAAGCCATTAGGTGGGGCGTGAGTTGCCCTCGCTTGCGATTGTTTCCAGATCGTGTAACCACGATCTTGTAAGTTACGGGCATGAATGACGCAGTTACCGCGATAAAGGGGTAAATCGGTAGGAATGGGATTGCTCAGGAGAAATTCGCGGCGAAAAGCTACATTATTGAGGAAATATTGAGAAGTTGGGGTGAGGGTTTTGTTTCCGGAAGGTTGGGGAAAAATATACGTCAGCGCCATCGCGGTGCCGTAAGCGCCTTTAGAAAACGTCATTGTTTCTCCCGCAACAATTTGGATATCCTCTCCTTCGGTAAATGCAGTTAGGATACTTCTCAACCAGTTAGGTTGGTAAATGCAGTCTGAATCAAAATAAACTACGATCTCCCCTGTCACTAATTCGGCACCCAGCATCTTGGCTTGATAATAGCCAGTGCCTAATTGTGTGTGGTGAACTTTAATCCAAGGATACTGTTCGCACAGATGCTCTAGTATGTGGGTGGGAGTGTCACCGCTATCGATCAGCAAAACCTCATTCGCACAAGTGGGCGAAATGTCTTGATTTGCCAGTGTTGCTAAAGACTTAGATAAACCCTTGAGGTCGGCATTTGCTAAATTTTCCGTCTCTAAGATCAGGGAAAAACTGGGCAACTGTGTCTTTAGCGGTGTTTGTACCTGTTCCATATGTTACTTTTGCTCGAATGCACGATACGCCAAATGTAAAATCAGCCATCTGTGTGAGGAGGCGAAGCGCGAGTCGGAGCTATTTTATAAAGTAATTTTTACATCACCTCTGACTGGAGTTTTTACGGAAAAATGGGTTCTCAGTTACCATATCACGGGTCAACCATCCTGGTAGGGGCACGGCGGCATCAAATTATCCTTGGGTGTGACAACCTATTTCATGCCGTGCCCCTACACCAGGAGACGGCGACATGAAATGAGCGACCTAGAAACCGGGTTTCTTGCTGCGATCTCTAGTTCTAAAGCCACGATTTTTAACAGAAACCCGGTTTCTTTGCCTAAGTCCTCAACTTCTTTCCCTTCCTTGTGACAGGTAACGCCAGTGAACCTCAACGGGTAAACTCCACCAGGAGCATGTGGTTAAATCACAGCAGAAATACTCAATTCCTGTCATGACTCTGATTTATTTTCTACTGCGTTCTTCTTGGGGGATGGTGGCGATCGCAATTGCTACCGGATTTTTAAGCGGCGGTAGCAGCGCCGGATTAATCGCCCTCATCGGTCATGCTATCAGCAGTAACAATGCTACCTCACCGACGCTGCTGGCTTGGGGTTTTGTCGGATTGGCGTTTGTGGCGCTGCTGACGAGTATTGTTTCCCAGGTGGTGCTGATTCGTCTGTCTCAGGATGCTGTGTTTAAAATGCAGATGCGCCTCTCGCGTCAGATTCTGTCTTCCCAGTTGAGTCATTTGGAACAGTTGGGGACGCCCAGATTGCTGGCTACGCTGACTGAGGACGTGCAAGCAATCTCTAACGCTGTTTTCAGCATTCCGTTTCTTTGCATCAACGCGGCGATCGTGGTGGGGTGCTTGATTTATGTCACGTTGCTGTCACCGCAAGTATTTTTGATGGTGATGGTTTTGTTTGCGATCGCTATCGGCAGCACTAACATCCTGTTAAAACGCGGCGGCAAGCAGCTTGCCAAAGCCCGCGAAGACCAGGATATTCTATTTAAACACTTCCGCAGCATCGCCGATGGCATTAAGGAACTCAAGCTTAACTATGCCCGCCGTCAAGATTTCCTCACAGAAGATTTGCAAACAACTGCCGCCGACTTTCGCCGTCACAGCGTTCGAGGTTTGACCTTTTTTGCCATCACTTCGAGTTGGGGTAAATTAATCTTTTTCTTTGCCATTGGCGTCGTATTATTCTTACTTCCCAATCTGATGGCGATTAACCCCGAAACTTTTGCCGGATACATTATCACCTTCACTTACTTGATCGCGCCGTTGGAAAGTATTGTCAATAAACTCCCGATCATCAGTAAAGCCAACATTGCCTTGCACAAGATTGAAATGCTCGGTTTATCCTTAGAGAATCGCTCCGAAGCGGCGACGGTTCCGCCTGTGTTAAATCGTTCCTGGCAGGATTTAGAACTGAAGGGAGTGACCCATACTTATACAAGCGATCGCGAAGATGTTAGTTTTACCCTTGGCCCCATCAATTTGAGCCTAGTTCCCGGAGAAATCGCCTTCATCGTCGGTGGTAATGGCAGCGGTAAATCCACTTTAGCTAAGCTAATTACCGGACTCTACATCCCAGAAATGGGCGAAATTATCTTTGATGGGCAACCGATTACCGAAGCAAATCGCGAGTGGTATCGCCAACATTTTTCAGTTATTTTCTCGGACTTCTATCTATTTGAGCGTTTGTTAGGGTTTGATGAGGCAAATCTGGATACGCAAGTCCAAGGTTATTTAAACCAACTTCAGCTGGAACGCAAGGTCAAAGTCGAAGGTAGAAAACTTTCTACCACCGCGCTTTCCCAAGGGCAGCGGAAACGACTGGCGCTGTTAACGGCGTATTTGGAAGACCGACCGATTTATCTATTTGATGAATGGGCTGCGGATCAAGACCCAATTTTTAAGGAAATCTTCTACACTGAGTTTTTACCAAAACTCAGAGAGAGAGGTAAAATGATATTGGCAATCAGCCACGATGACCAATATTTTCAGATCGCAGACCGCTTGATCAAACTCGATTATGGTCAGGTGGTTTATGACAAGAAAAAAGGTGTTTAGCTTGCTTCACATCTGGCACCGAATGAACGATTAAAATCGCGCCTACACAAACGAAACCTGCCTTCGCAGGTT
>DNGJ01000312.1:14488-16360 GCA_003486305.1 Cyanobacteria bacterium UBA11371 | reverse complement strand
ATTATGTTTTTAACCCAAAGCGTTTCGCGCCAAAAAGATATTATCGAAGTTGTCTTACGCAACGGCTGGGACTACATGCGACGCCTACTGACGGGCGCAAAAGCCGATGAACCCCAATTACCCCCGCCTGCGGTTCTACGCAAAATCTTGATCGAATTAGGCCCCGTTTATGTCAAATTAGGGCAGTTACTGAGTACTCGCCCCGACTTGTTACCAGGGGAATATATCGAAGAATTATCCACGCTTCAAGATGATGTACCGCCGGTTCCCTGGTCAGAAATTGACGTGATGATTCGGCAGCAACTAAGACAACCTTTAGAAGAAACTTTTGCGACGATTAATTTACAACCAGTTGCGGCAGGTTCGATTGCTCAAACTCATCGCGCCACATTAGCCAATGGTCGAGAAGTCGCGCTTAAAGTCCAGCGTCCGGGAATTGATGCGATTGTTGCCCGCGATATTTCTTTAATTAAAGGGGTAGCAGATTTAGTCGCCCTAACCGAGTTTGGTCAAGACTACGATATTAGGTCTTTAGCAGAAGAATTCAGCACCGCTCTAGAGGCAGAATTAGACTTTAGCAGAGAAGCTGGCTTTACCGATCAATTGCGGCGCAATTTATCCTCTAGTCGCTGGTTCGATCCGTCTCAAATAGTCGTGCCAGAAATTTTTTGGGATTTGACAACGGAAAAATTACTCGTAATGGAATGGATGGATGGAGTACCGTTGTTATCAGCCCCTGTTATATACGAGGAAAATAACGGCAATGGTACGGTGGCAATCTTAACGCCCGAAAGGCGGCAAGAAATTACCACCCTATTATTCCGCGCCTTTTTTCAACAGTTATATATTGATGGATTCTTTCACGCCGACCCCCATCCGGGTAATTTATTTTATCTCAAAGATGGTCGCGTAGCGCTGCTAGATTGCGGCATGGTCGGTCGCCTCGACCCGCGCACCCAGCGAATTTTGACCGAGATGATATTAGCAATTGTCGATTTAGATGCTCAGCGCTGCGCTCAATTAACGCTGCAACTCGCCGAATTTACTAAGTCTACCAGCGTGTCTCGGTTAGAGAATGACTACGATCGCATGTTGAGGAAGTACTACAATATCAGTCTTTCTCAGTTTAATTTCAGTCAGGCATTTTACGAGGTGTTGCAAGTTGCCCGAAATAATAAAATTCGCTTGCCTGGAAATTTGGGATTGTATGCTAAAACTCTAGCGAATTTAGAGGGAGTTGCGCGGTCTTTTTACCCGGAAATCAACCTTTTGGATGAAGTTAAACCGTTGATTACGGATTTGTTTAGACGGCAATTAATTGGCAACGACCCGGTGCAAGCGCTATTGAGAACTGCGCTTGATATTAAAAGTCTTTCCTTACAATCTCCCCGCCAAATTGAATTGCTTTTAGACCGGGTTACGTCGGAAACTTTAAAGTGGAATTTAACCCTAAAAGACCTCGATCTTGTGCGCCGAACTATAGATGTTGCGGCGAATCGACTTTCGTTTAGCATTGTGGTAGGTTCGCTGATTATGGGGGCTGCAATTATTTCGACGCAAACGAGTCAGCTATCTGTTTTAAGCAATGCTTTGTTTGGGGTCGCGAGTTTTTTAGGGTTGTGGTTAATTATTAGTATTCTGCGCTCTGGGCGTCTTAGGTCTTGACGCTTGCGCCAGAAACCCGGTTTTTTCAAAAAACCGGGTTTCTTACCCATTGTAAAAATAAAGCTTTTATGATAAGTAATATCATGTCCTTAAGCAAAGGTAGTGCAAGTGTTTTTGATTGTGTAGGGGCGGGTTTTACGAGAGATGTTTGAACGCAGCGCACTGGATCAATAAACCCGCCCCTTAGTGTAGGGGCGGGTTTTACGA
>DNGJ01000312.1:0-14099 GCA_003486305.1 Cyanobacteria bacterium UBA11371 | reverse complement strand
ATCAATAAACCCGCCTTGACGTGCAGCTACCGATGCTGGAGAAGTTTTATTAATTTTTATTAAAAGGTTTATGCCTGCACAAGAATTACACATTTAGGATCTACCTTTTAAGATTAACCGATCTCCCGACTGAAGTAGGGGGAATACAAGGGGGCTGTTTGCATATTAAAGTGAACATAAATGTTTTATGTCAGAAAATAAATATTATGCTTTTCCAAGTCTCAGTTTAGCTTCTATAGAGAAAGATATATTACGTTGTCGTAGCGTGCCGCAGGCATATCGCACAATCCACCCATGCCCCCAAGAGAAGTACAAGATGAAACCTTTCCACCCTGAAGACTGCTTAATTTTAATCGTTGACGATGTGAGTCAAAATCTGCAAGTGATGGGCAAGATGCTGGAGCAGGCAGGGTACGAAACGACCTTTGCCACTAGCGGAGAGCAAGCTTTAGACCGAGTTAAAAGTGCGCGCCCCGACCTGATTTTACTCGACTTGATGATGCCAGGGATGAACGGGCTAGCAGTTTGCCAAAAGTTAAAAAGCGACCCAAATTTTTGCCAGATTCCGATTATTTTTCTGACGGCAAGCAACGCAATAGACAGTTTGCTAGAAGCTTTTAAAACAGGCGCATCAGATTACATCAGTAAACCGTTTCGTCCGGAAGAAGTTTTGATTAGAATTGAAACTCAACTGACTAACCAAAGGTTGAAAAAACAAATAGAAGAGCAAAATCAACAACTACAAGCAGAAATTGAAGCGCACCGCCGCACGGAAGAAAAATTGCAAGAGGCAAAAGAAGCAGCCGAAACTGCCAATCGCTCTAAAAGTGCATTCTTGGCTAATATGAGCCATGAATTGCGGACACCACTTAACGCGATTTTTGGCTTTACCCAACTGATGCAGAACGGTTCTAACCTGACATCGGAACAACAAAAAAATTTAAATATTATCCGTCGAAGTGGAGAACACTTACTCAATTTAATCAATGACATTTTAAATTTATCCAAAATTGAAGCCGGACAGATAACGGTTAATAAAACTGACTTCAATTTGTCAAAGATGCTGCTGGAAATAGAAGAGATGTTCCGACTCAGAGCTATTGAAAAAGGGTTAAAATTAGATTTAGTGGTGTCTCCCAATCTGCCAGAGTTGATTGTGAGCGATCGCTTAAAAATTCGTCAAGTATTAATTAACTTAATCGGCAATGCAATTAAGTTTACTAAATCGGGAAGTGTCATCGTAAGAGTGTCTGTAGTCAGTAGCAATGAATCATTGACTTCTGACAGCAGACAAAAGATGCTTAAATTTGAAATTTCCGATACAGGCGTGGGAATTGCTCCCGATGAACTCAATAAAATTTTCCAACCATTTGTGCAAACCAAAGCAGGGATTGACGCTGCGGAAGGGACGGGTTTAGGATTAACAATTAGCCATAAATACATCGAACTTTTAGGCGGCAATCTGAGTGTAAAATCTCAAGTAAATGTGGGAACAACTTTTAAATTTGAAATTCCCGTAACCCAAATTGAAACAGAAAACAATCAAGGTAAATTATTCGTTAATCGCGTTATCGCTCTCGCACCAAATCAACGCCGTTACCGAATTTTAGTCGTAGACGATAAAGAGAGTAACCGCGAACTATTGATACAAATGCTTTCCCAAGTGGGGTTCGAGGTTAGAGTCGCAGAAAATGGTCGAGAAGCGGTTGAAATTTGGAAAAGTTTTGAGCCGCATTTGATTTTTATGGATATGCAAATGCCGGTGATGAATGGCTACGAAGCCACTAAAGAAATTAAAGCAACTTTAAAAGGTCAAGCCACAGTTATTATCGCCATAACTGCTAGTGCGTTTGAGGAACAAAAACCAGATATATTGTCGGCAGGGTGCGATGATATCATCCACAAACCTTTTGTAGACAGTGTTATATTTGACAAAATAATACAATATTTAGGGTTGCGTTTTCTTTACGAACAAAGCGGAACGGATGAATCCACTGAGGGTAACTCCACTCTAAATTTATCGGCTATGAAAAACCTACCAGATTCCTGGTTGAACCAGTTAGAAGCATCCGCTTTAGCTTTGGACGATCAAACTATCTATCATCTGATCGCCCAAATTGAGGACGAAGAAAGAGAGTTAGCAAAGGTGCTGATAAGTTACACAGACAACTTTCAATATGACAAAATATTGGAAGCGATCGCTAAAATTAAACCCACCCAAACTGAAGCATAATTATTTGTGAATAAAGCCTTGAAGAAACTGCCATTGCGAACCGTATTCATTGTACCCTTTGTGCTGCAACTAATTGGTACCGTGGGATTGGTGGGGTATCTCGCGTTTAAAAATGGGCAAAAAGACGTCAACGAACTAAGTTTAAAATTACGCGAAGAAATAAGCGATCGCATCGCTCACCAACTCGACGATTTTCTTTCCATCCCTCATCAAATTAATCAAATTAATTCGAGTGCGATCGAGTTAGGAATGTTGAACACCTCTGATTTTCAAAGCACGGGACGCTACTTTTGGAAACAAATGCAGGTGTTTGATGTTGGCTACATTTCGTTTGGGAATACACAAGGGGAATTTATCGGAGTTGAACGCCTAGAAAATGGTAGCTTGTTAATCAATGAAGTTTCTCGGTCTAAACCTGGTAAACTTTACATTTACGCCACAGACAAGCAGGGAAATCGCACTAAACTTCTAGCAGTTAAAGACTGGGAACCGCGCCAGGAAGCTTGGTATACTGATGCGGTCAAAGCGGGTAAACCTATCTGGAGCCAAATTTATCAATGGGAAGATCGACCAGATGTAATCTCAATTTCTGCCAGCTATCCCATCTACAATAAAACGAAAAAAATTAGCGGCGTTCTTAGCATTGACCATCTTCTTTCTCAGATGAGTAACTTTCTTTATCGCCTAAAAATAAGTCGAGCGGGAAAGATTTTTATCTTAGAACGTAACGGGTTTATCGTAGCGAGTTCCACACAGGAACGACCATTTAAAATTGTTAAGGGCAAGGCAAAGAGAATCAAGGCAATTGATAGTAAAGATAGCTTAATTAGAGCAACTACTCAGTATTTAAACGAAAGATTTCGCCAATTGAGTAAAATTGATAAAAAACAAAAGCTAGATTTTAAAAGTGCGGGCGATCGCAAATTTATCCAGGTCACGCCTTGGCGAGATCGGTTAGGTTTGGATTGGCTGATTGTGGTGGTTGTTCCCGAAGCAGATTTTATGGAGCAAATTAATGCTAATAATCGCAACACGATTGTGCTGTGTATTGCGGCAGCGATCGCATCAATTATTATGGGCATTATTACCGCTAATTGGGTGACAAAACCGATTATACGCCTCAACAATGCAGCGAAAGAAATTGCCATCGGTGAGTGGGATAACCACGTACATATCAACCGGACAGATGAATTAGGCGAGTTAGCAACATCGTTTAATCAGATGGCAGATCAACTCAAAGCCATATTTCAATCACTCAGCAAAAGCGAAGCAAGATTAGCCAAATTTTTCGAGAGCATTCCCATAGGGATATCAATTCATAATGACAGCGGTCGCATCGAGGGGATAAATCGAGCCGGAATTGACATCCTTGGTCGAGACATCAATGAAATATTTAGCGAAGATCTATCTACAAACTACCAAGTTTACATTGCTGGCACCGACCAAGTTTATCCCATTGAACAATTGCCAAACTTACGCGCTTTAAAAGGAGAAACTATCTTTACAGAAGATCTCGAAATTCATCGAAACGATGGCAAGATTATTCCTTTAGAAGTGCGTAGCACACCCGTATTCGATGAATCGGGTAATGTTATTTACGCGATTACTACATTTTCTGATATCAGCGATCGCAAGCAAATCGAACAGTTACGGAAAAACTACGAACGCGATTTAGAACGTCAGGTAATTGACCGGACTAAAGCACTGCAAGAAAGCGAAGAGAGATTTCGACGTTCGTTTGAAGATGCGGCAATTGGCATGGCATTAGTCGCCCCGGATGGACGCTGGCTAATGGTTAATAATTCAGTTTGCGAGATTGTGGGCTATAGCGAGGAAGAATTACTCTCAAAGATAGTTACGGATATCACCCATCCCGATGATTTAGAGCAAAACTTGGAATATCGACGGCAAATACTGGCGGGGGAAATCCGCACCTACCAGATGGAAAAGCGATATTTCCACAAACAAGGTCATGTTGTCTGGGTGCTTTTATCTGTATCCCTGGTGCGGGATGAGAAAGAACAACCGCTATATTTTATTGCCCAAATTCAAGACATTAGCTCGCACAAAGTTTTAGAAAGAGAAATCGCACTGAGACAAGCGCAACTCAATGCTTTCTTTGCCTCTGCGCCTATCGGAATGCTGATGCAAGATCGGCAACTGCGTTACGTACAAGTCAATCAAATAATGGCAGAGATCAACGGGCTACCAGTAGCAAGCCATATTGGTAAAACAATGGGCGAAATTCTGCCGGATTTGGCTGCTGTAGTAGAGCCTATACATCAACAGGTACTCGATACGGGTAAACCCATTCTCAACGTAGAAATTAGCGGCGAACTGCCAAACCTTCCGGGTATTTTACGTCACTGGTTAGTGTCTTATTTCCCCATTTTCGACCCAGATGGACAGGCGTCTTATCTGGGAGTTGTGGTGGTGGAAATAAGCGATCGCAAGCAAATCGAAGCCAAACTACAAGAAGCCCAAAGGATTGCCCACATCGGTAGTTGGGAGTTTGATGCCGCTACCAGAACAACGACTTGGAGTGAAGAACTTTATCGCATTCACGGTTTTGACCGCAGTCAAACAGCACTTCAAGTGGGTGAAACAATCAACTATATTCATCCTGAAGATCGGGAAACTTATCTCAAACTGATCGAGGAGAAAGCCATTGCCGGACAACCTTTTGAGGCAGATATACGCATTATCCGCCCAGATGGTTCAATCCGTTACGTTGAAACGAGAGGTGAACCTGTCTTCAACGACAGAGGGGAGATGGTTCGTCTGGTTGGTACTACTCTAGATATTAGCGAACGGCAAGCCGCGCTGCGCGATCGCAAACAAGCACAAATAACTCTGCAAAAGCATTTAGCAGTTATCGAAGCCGCTACAGAAGGCATTGCAATTCTCGATCAAAATAGCAAATACACCTATCTCAATAAAGCCCATGTCAATATATTTGGCTACAGTGACGCCAGCGAACTAATTGGCAAAACCTGGACAGAACTGTACTATCCAGAAGAAATTAGTAGATTTGAGCGCGATGTTTTTCCCCTTCTGATGGAAAAAAAGTGTTGGCAAGGAGAAGCCACTGCTAAAAAAAAGGATGGTACTACATTCGTCGAGGAAGTTTCTCTCACCTTAACTGAAGGAGGGGAACTGATCTGCGTCTGTCGCGATATAAGCCAACGCAAACAGGCTGAACTCGCCTTGCAAGAGCGAGAAAATATGCTGCGTACCCTGGGCGATAACCTCGACAAGGGAGTGATTTATCAGCTGGTGCGAGAACCCGACGGGCGCTATCACTTTTCTTACATTAGTGGAGGTATCAAACGGCTAGTTGGGGTGGAACCAGAAGCCATAATCCAGGATGGTAGCCTTTTGCATAACCTGATTGTTGAGGAAGATCGTATCCTGAATGAAAAGTTGACAGAGGAATCATTCCGCAATCTTTCTGCTTATCAAATGCAGATGCGGAAACAAACCCCAGATGGTGGAATTCAGTGGTCTCAACTTCGTTCTATTCCTCGCCAGATGGATGATGGTCGGGTGATTTGGGACGGCATTGAAATGGATATTACCGATATCAAGCACATCGAAAATGAACTCCAACAAGCGCTAATATCTGCCGAATCCGCAAATCGTGCCAAAAGCGAATTCCTGGCAAATATGAGTCACGAAATTCGCACCCCCATGAATGCAATTCTCGGTTTTAGCCATCTGTTACAGGACTTAGTAACAGAACCCCAGGCGCGTTTTTATTTGAATGCAATTTCTTCTAGCGGTAAAACTTTACTTGCCCTAATTAACGATATCCTCGACCTCTCCAAAATCGAATCAGGAAAGCTGCAACTGCGCTACGAACCGCTGAATCTGGAAGTTTTAATTAACGAAATCGTGTATATTTTTTCCCAAAAAGCCGCCGAAAAAAATCTGGCTATCATCACCGAGATCGATCCCAATTTACCCCCCAGCATCATTTTTGATGAAGTTCGCCTGCGCCAAATCCTATTTAACGTTGTTGGTAACGCCCTCAAATTCACCGAAACTGGCTATGTAACAATTACCCTCAAAAGCCATCCCCATTCCCAGGCAGGAGCCTGGGAACGAGCCAATCGGCATTCCCAGGCAGGAGCCTCGTTCCGAGGCAATCTGCATTCCCAGGCTCCTGCCTGGGAACGAGGCAAAATCCAACTAGAACTCGCAATCGAAGATACGGGAATAGGCATTGCTCCGGAACAACAGGAACGGATTTTTGATGCTTTTATTCAAGCAGAAGGACAAAGCGATCGCAAATACGGCGGCACCGGATTAGGACTCGCTATCACCAAGCGCCTCACAGAAATGATGGGCGGAACCGTTCAATTACAAAGCGAATTAGGTAAAGGTAGCACGTTCCGCTTCATTTTCCCAGACATAAGTTGCGGGAAGTTATCTTGCAATCCATCCGCCCAATCCGAATTAGACGGCAACCTAAATCAATTTCCGCCAATGACCATTTTAGTAGTAGATGATGTCGAATCTAACCGCGACTTAATCCAAGGGTATTTTGCCGAAACAAAACACGCACTCTTGATGGCAAAAGATGGAATAGAAGCAATTGAAATAACGCAAAATTACCATCTTGATTTGATTCTTCTAGACTTGCGAATGCCCAATTTAGATGGTTATCAAACCGCACTTTCTCTTAAAACCAATCCTCAAACCCAGTCAATTCCCATTATTATTGTTACCGCTACCTTTGAACCAGACCAACAAATAAATGCTTTATGCCAAGCATTTTTACGCAAACCCGTCACCCGCTATGAATTAGTTTCCCAGTTCAAAAACCTTTTCCCTCAAGATTTTGCCCGATCAAACGATAAGATAACTAATGTCCCCTCAACCTCCCCATCCTCAAATTCACAAACAATAAAAAACCTACCAGAACTGCTAGAAAAACTCCGCCAAGAAGAAACACAATGGCAGATTCTCCGCCAGTCCTTAATTACGCGAGATATTCGTAAATTTACCCAACGCTTGCAAGAGTGGGGAACCGAACACGAATGTTCTTTATTACTCGAATATTGCCAAACCCTGCAAACAGCATTAGAAACCTTTGAAATCGAACGCCTCTACAAAGCCATCGATGAATTTCCCCAAATTAAACAAACATTAGAAAAATTTTAGTAGATAACGCAATGGTAGTTATAAGCTGTGACATTGGTAATTGGTAATTGGTAATTGGTAATGGGATTCATATGATGTCCGTTGAATTGCCCATAATAAAAAATCTCACAGAGTTGTTGCGTAGGGACACGGCATCATAAATATCTCGGACAAACAGATATCTTGAATAATGCCGTGTCCCGGCTACCAATTATGGGTAATCAACCGGACATGATATCATTGGCAGTCTATGCTTGATAATTAGCCATTACCTATTACCTATTTACCAGCGCCGATAGAAATCTCGCAAAAACAGATAACGTTAATGATGCCGTGTCCATACTCCTCTTGCCGCAATTACCAATTCCCCATTACCAATTACCCATCCTCTTTACTTGTGTCGAATATAGTCGTAAATTCCCACATATTGAAGCCCCGGATTCTTCCACGAGTAATCATACTCCATCCCCTGATTTATGAGTTGCCGGAAGTCTTTAGGATTGCGATACCACAAACCAATTGCCCGATCCATTGCCGATTCAATCGCCTGATTATCAGTCTGATAAAATACATAACCATTGCGTTCTTTAGGCTTTTTATCAGGGTCATAGTCGCGGTCAAAAACCGTATTCACAAGACCGCCAACTCCGCGCACAATTGGCACGGTTCCGTATTTCAAACCAATCATTTGCGTTAGCCCGCAAGGTTCGTAATTGCTGGGGACGATAATCATATCGGCTCCCGCATAAATTAAGTGGGATAATTCTTCATTAAAGCCAAGCTCTATATGAACGTCCGGGTTATCGTTCAAGTAATCTTTTTCATGGCGGAACCAAGAATTAATACCCGGTTCTGTAGCCGAGCCTAACAAAACAAACTGCGCTTTTTTACCAAGGGCATAATAAATAGCGTGATGCACCAGATGCACGCCTTTTTGTTCGTCCAAACGACCGATATAGCAAATAATTGGTTTATCGCTATTACGCAACCAGAGACGCTCCCTTAACGCTTTTTTGTTGAGCATTTTCCCCTTCAAATCATCCGCGCCATAAGGATGGGGAATGTACGAGTCAACTTCCGGATTCCACACATTATAATCTATGCCGTTGAGAATGCCGCCAAACTTATTTTGGTGGATGTGCAAGGTTGGCTGCAAGCCACAGCCAATTTCTGAAAAACGAGCTTCCCACGCATGATGGGGCGAAACCGTATTGACAAAATTCGAGTAAACAATTCCGCCTTTCATATAGTTAATCGCCGTTTTGTCATTGTTATCCAAAAGGCGGCCTTCATCGTAGTAGTATGCCTCGTTATTCAACCCCGTTGCGTGGAGAACATTTGCACCTGCAATTCCCTGGTGTTTAAAGTTGTGAATCGTGTAACATACCCGTTGATTCGCCATGCCGTGATATTGATAAATCTCGTAAAGCATGACTGGAATTAAACCAGTTTGCCAGTCGTGACAGTGAATCACTTCGGGACGCTTGTTCGTTTTGAGGAGAAATTCTAAAGCCGCCTTGCTAAAAAAAGCAAAGCGCATGTGTTCGTCCAAGCAACCGTAATAACAACCCCGATTGAAGAAATTATCGCCCGATATGGGTTCGATAAAAAAGCATAACAGTCCGTGTACCCAGCCGCAATAGACATCACAGCGAATCGCCCCGTCAAACCAAGGTACTTCTAAATCGCGATAGGCTTCGTGGAGTCCCCAAATATGGTCGTACCTCATGCAATCGTACTTTGGTAGAATAATCTCTACCGCATGTCCCCGAATCTGTAACTCGCGACTCAGTCCGAAAACCACATCGCCCAAGCCTCCAGCTTTAATAACTGGAGCGCATTCAGATGCAATTTGTACGATGTACATTGTGACCCCTCACCGATTAGTATCCTCATCTTTAAAAAAGATTACAATCTTCTGGCAAAGATGAGGAACTCCCCAGCGGCTTAATTTGGCAGGAATTAGATCGTGTCCGGTGGTATCGGTAGTGTATCGATGGCTAATGGCTAATTGCTAATTGCAAGAAAAGCTAATTGCCTCCTCCAGCAGCCATTAGCGATTATTTATTTGACTTATCTTCTTGGTAATATCCTCTCCTCTGGTATCGGCATCGCGCGGGGGGCGGATTTATCAACATCATTCGCTTCCTTCCAAAAGGGACTGGTAAAATCCACACCGTAAACACGATTAACCATACGACTAGGGGCGGGTTTAACTATTAGCCATTAGCCATTAGCCATTAGCATAAAAATTGCACATCTACCGCCCCATATTCCGCTTCATTTGGTCTAACTCTTCCTGGGCTTCCCAGCGGCTAAATTTGTCTTCCAAAGAGTCTGGCCCGGTGAAAGGTTTATAATTACCCTTGTTCCAACCAGCTGTTTCCCCGCTTTGCTCGGTTTTAGCGTTGGCTCGCGCTGCGGCAACTTCAGCGGCTTTAACTCGTACTTCTTGTCGCCTTTGCTGTATTTGATTTTGCAATTCTTTTGCTTTTTGAATTCGGGCTTTAATGCCTTGCATCTGTCCCCAAAGCTGGTTACCTTTCCGCAGTAAAGTTGCTTCGTACTCTTCGGCAGGTTTAACCAAATCCATTCTATTTGCTGCTTTGGCTTTCTCTATCCGGATATGCCAGCGCTGGATTTCTTGAGCGGTAGAGAGAATTTCATCTTGTAACTTTTTCTCTTGCAACTGTGAATCTGCAATTAGTCGCAGGGTGCCTTCTTCTTGTTCCCGCAGCTGTTCTTCTAGCGCTTGTAATTCTAGATGCGGGTTCTTCCGCATAAATTCTTCCAAGCGTGTCTCTAAAAATCGGCTGAAATCTTCAAATAAACCCACGGCTTTTAACTCCCCTGCTGGTCGTTAGCGATCCCTTCGATCATAGGTCAAGCGATCGCGTCCTAGCCGGATTTTCCCTCCCACCGCGCGAATCGCTTGACTATTTCCCACTTTTATGCCTTAGCCACTCAACTAGAAGTCTTGTCCGGCATAAATCGAGCGCACTTCGCCGTTGCGGCGGATAACCGCTTCTTGGTTAGTGATTTCCACTAACGTCCATCCGCTCGAACTAATGTTTTCCCCCACGGTCACCCGCCGCGTCACGCCGTTGACTTCAAACAGCGCCGCATCTTTAGAGCTATCCTCTGACTTCAGCACTCCTCTGAGAACGTGCCGTATCGAACTTTGAGGAGCAGCTGCTTGGGTAGACTCGGCTCGCGGTGTAGTTTGTACCGATGAGGCAGTCCCTGCATTGGTAGAAGTCGCTGCTGGTAAGGCTGCCCGCGTTGCTACCCTCTGTCGCGGCGATGGCGATGGGGCAGGGGCGGGACGCGCCGCTACCGTTGCTTGCGGCGATGGCGATGGGGCAGGGGCGGGACGCGCTGCTACCGTTGCTCGCGGCGATGGGGATGAAGCGGGGGCGGGTCGCCACGCGGCTATCGAGGGTCTGGGGGATGGGGCGGGGGCGGGACGCGAGGCTACCGCTGACCGTGGTACGGGGTCTGGAATCGGGGAACGGGAGGTAGCCATTTGCTGGGGCAATGGTGGGCCTAATTTTACCCCAAGTGCCGTTGGTCGAGCGGCTTGGATGGGGACGGCGGGACGGGAGGTTTTGATCTCCGGTCGCGACATGGGGGCTGGGGCGGCGGGGCGTGGCTTTGGCGCTGGCGTAGCTAGGGGGGATGGCGCAGAAGCCGAAACGCGATTCCTTGGTGCTAGGGTAGCACCAGCCGCAGCCACTGGGGCAGAAACGCGCGCCCCCGCAGCGTTAGCACCAGCAGCCGCCGGACGAGTCCTTGGTGCTGAACCGGCTTGGGGGGATGGGGATGGCTGTACAACGGTAGGATTAACGTATACGGTTTGGACTCGTGGCGTCACTGGGATGTAAACTCGCTCTAGAACGCTTTGGGGGCGCTCGGACAAGTTTGGCAGCGTTCCGGGAAAGGGAACCGGAATTTGAGCGTTAGCGACTTGCGGTGCTGCTTGGGGGGCGGCTTCTGGTTGCGGCGCTGCTGATTGTTGGTTAAACTTGTCGAGCGATCGCTGCATATAATCCATAAACTGGCTATCTGCGGGCGATACCGTTTTCTCCGCCACTGATGTTGACGGCGCGTTAGCCCCAAGCAAGCCATTTAACCTACCAGAACTCGCCAGCCACAACAGCAAGGTAATTCCCAAGGAAGTACAAGCCGCAACCAAGAGCAATTTTTCAAACGAATTACCCGATTTTTCCTGTTTTTCGGCTTTTTCAGCCGTTGGGGGCGCTGCTTCTAGTGGACGCTCCTGCATCGTCGGTGGCATGTTGATTCTAGGCACCGCAATCTGCTGCATCGTCACATATTCTTGTGGCGCTGGTTCGCTTCTGAGTTCGCCGCCAGTTTTGAGCATCGTGTCAACTTCTGCAAATACATCATCCATTAAGCGCTCAGCAGCGGCTTCCATTGACCAAGGCTGGCTCTTAATATCTTCGCTACTGGGCTTGAGGGCAACTTGGCTATTCCTCACATCTAAAGACATATATCCCTCGCTAGTAAAAGTTGCTGAATCTAATTTAGGGCTGATTTGAAAAAAGCGATCGCTGCCTCTGCTGATACAAAACTTAAGCTAGCCAGCAGGTTAGGCTTGTTGATCGGGTTCAACTTTAGTTTATGCGCGAATGTATTTTTCAAACACATCGCTAAAGTTACGTTTGTTGCAGCGATCTAATATCGTGACATTGAGGCTACTGAAAGCCGCATTGAAATGCTTGACAATTTCTTCTTCGCTCTCAACGTTACCGATTTTATACATCGATTTTAATAATTCCAGGGAATGGTAGGCGTTGTTGAGGGCGATCTCTTCTTTTTTCTGAATTCTGTTTATAGCAATTAAAGCTTTGTAAATATCTTTCAGCCCTTCCAGGCAATTTTTATTGACGTTAATCAGAAACTCAGCCGCTCCCTGTAAGCTAAACTTCAATTCCACATCTAAGTCGATGGTGCCTGCGGTTTGAATTACTACATTTGCCACTTTATGATCGGCGTATTCATAACGCTTGACCACCCGCTTGCTGGAAACCGCTGAATCTCCATCTACGTGAATTAAGGCCAAGTTTGTAAAGCAATATTCATCTTTCTTTGATTTTATGAGGAAAAATATCTTCTCGCCATCTTCGTGAAACAAATAATCATCCGCATCTACTTTGTCGTAATTTGCCGGTGCGACGATTGTCCCTATATCGCTAAGTCCCAGTGTTTCTGCGGCTAACTTCTTAAACATTGTAGATTTTCCTTTATCTTGACTGTATTGTGCTTTTGATCGCGCTGACGTACCAAAGCTTGATGCAGCAAGTCATGCGATCGCGATCGCCCGGTCTTAATTTTACATCCGTCACCCCAAAGTTTAGTTTGGAGTAGCTATAACCTGATGCACTTTCTCTTTTGCATCAGAGAGGCTGCGCTTAGACAGCTCTAAATATACAATCAATGCATTCACATCAGCCGGGTTCACCCCTCCTATCCTGGCTGCTTGACCAATGGTTAGCGGTTTTACCTTGGCAAGTTTTTCGCGGGATTCCTTCGACAGGGTGGAAATTGACCCATAATCTAGGTCTGGCGGCAGTTTGCGATGCTCTTGACGCGCAATTAAATCGATTTGCTGTTGCTGGCGATGGATATAGCCAGAATATTTAATATCGATTTCTGCCCCTTCTTTTTCTGCCTGTTCTAGGTTGGGGTTGCCCAAACCGTATCTATCCAAGTCAATATAGTGGAAACCTGGGCGTCGTAACAGATCTGCCAGGGTAATCGAACCTTTGATTGCTTGCTGGGTGGAAAGAGCGATCGCCACTCCCACTTCATCATGTTCTTTCACCCGCACCTGTTGCAACCGCTGTTTCTCCGCCGCAATATTCGCCTGTTTCCGGCTATACATTTCCCACCGTCGGTCATCAATTAACCCAATTTCCCGCCCCAAGGGCGTCAATCTCTGGTCTGCATTATCCGACCGCAGTAATAAACGATACTCTGACCTCGAAGTCAGCATTCGATAAGGTTCGCGCAAATCTTTGGTACACAAATCATCTACCAGCGTCCCGATGTAACTTTCTTCACGGGGAAAGATTACCATTTCCTGTCCGCGCACAAACCGCGCCGCATTGATTCCGGCTACGATTCCCTGTGCTGCCGCTTCTTCGTATCCAGTTGTACCGTTAATTTGCCCCGCACAAAACAACCCTTCAACTTTCTTAGTCATCAGCGTCGGGTAGCACCCAGTCGCGGGTAAATAATCATACTCAACCGCATAAGCCGGACGCAGCATCACGCAGTTTTCCATCCCCGGAAGACTCCGCAGCATTTGCAACTGCAAGTTTTCTGGCAATCCGGTAGAAAACCCTTGGATATACAATTCCGGAATATCCCGACCTTCGGGTTCGATAAAAATTTGGTGGCTTTCCTTATCCGCAAAGCGGACAATTTTATCTTCAATGCTAGGACAATAACGCGGCCCTTTCGCATCTACCCAACCGCCGTATACTGGCGACAAGTGCAAATTTTCCCGAATTAGGCGGTGAGTTTCTGCCGTAGTGCGGGTGAGATAGCAACACATTTGTTCCCTTTCCACCCAAACTTCGGGGTCGAAACTGAACCAGCGCACCTCTGCATCCCCTGGTTGGGGTTCCATCTTACTGTAATCTACAGACCGCTTATCCACCCGCGCCGGAGTTCCCGTCTTCAAGCGTCCAGT
>DNGJ01000521.1 GCA_003486305.1 Cyanobacteria bacterium UBA11371 | reverse complement strand
CTTTCTTAACCTGGCACGAATGCCAATAACCAGCAGGTTTGGGATACAGAACCAACAGCAAACGCACCTAATCGCGCAGATACCGAAATTGAAGAAAATGATGTTTCGGATGATGGGGAAGCTCAGAAATGCCCAGAGCGATCAAATACAAGACTTCGCACTTCCACCTTCCCCGAAAAAACGATTCCCAAAACTAAGTCATACACATCAGTTAACGCAGAACTAGCCCAGAAGCAAAAAGAGTTATTGGGTACATCGTGGAACGGTAGTCAAGTACTACCAGATATGGAAAGAAATCCTGCCCCAGAAGAAGTGGACGATCGTCCGTTTACTCAACCATACAATGACACAATTTGCACAGAGATTACATTAGGTGTTGTATCCAACCAGGTGTATTTTTCGCAATCGCAGATCGTTCTGATTTGGAAAGCGATCGCTCGCCACCTAGATCCAGAATCAGAGATCTGGAACGATACAGAATTGTTAGAGCTGATCGACACCCTCAACAAACTGAAAACAAAGGCCGAAGCCAAACTAAACCAACAACGCCACCTTTGAATTAGGTCAATCAAGCGATTGCACGATCGCCTGTAGCGCCGCGATCGCAAATTAGCAGCACTCAACAAACAAATATGCAATCCCCCATTCAAGGCACCCAAAACCGCCTCAATCCCCGCCATCTCAAAGAAATCGAACGGCGGGGACTGCCTCTAAACTGGGCAGAAGCCAATTGTCGCTCTATCTGTGCAAAAGAAGCCTCATTTCGCCTTGGTTACACAGCCAAATCCGACGGCATACTACTCGAAGGCATCGGCATTCAAATTCAATTCAAACCCGATAAACCTTGGCGAGACGACAAGACAAAAAAAGCCCCCAAATATCGCTCCCCCTTGGGTGATTACGACGCCATTTTACTCAATCATCCGGATGACCCCCGTTACTGGAATAACCTAGAAACCCTCAAAGAAAAAGCGTATAAAATTGACGGACATCCCTGCTTAGGAATCACAGAAGGCGTCTTCACCGGAATGGCAATGAACGCTGCTGGAATTGCCACCGTCGTCTTGTTGGGCGTGGAAATGGGATTAACTAGCAGCAAAGAAGACCTCCAAGGAAAGCGATACCTCGTACCCACATTGGAAAAACTAGCACTAGCCGGATTCGGTTTCATTTTCTGCTTTGACGCCGATGCTGCTAATAAATCGGGTGTCCTTTGGGCGCAGCGAAAACTTGCTCACCAACTAAAAGTATTTAAAGTTCCGCTGTACAATGCAACCGGATTGTGGCAGTGCGACGATAACTATCCCAACGGCAATAAAGGAGCAGATGATTACATTCAGAATCACGGTGCGGCAAAATTCGTCCAGGAAGTAATTGCCAGGTGCATCTCTATCAATGAGTGGGAAAAGCAATTTGACGAACCCTCAACCGTTGATTGGAACGAACCAAAAAATTATCAAAGTACCATAGGTTATTGGAAATCTGATTCAGACAGCAATGTGACTTGGCAACCCCGGTGTAATTTTGACTTTGCGATTGAGCGAGAACTTTCCTCATCCGAGGGTGGTGGCTTTGTACTTCAGCTTAAACCGGAATGGGAGCAAAAGCAGTATCGAGTAGTAATAAAAGCTGCTGATTTATTATCTCCAGCCAAATTTACCGCTGCCCTCTCGAAAGCTTTAGGATTTATCGTCGTCGTCAGCCTGACCAAATGGGAACTTAACGCTCTAATTGCTGCCAAACAAGCAGCCTACCGCCGTCATCGAGAAGGTAAGTTATTCCGTTCTATTGACCGCTACGGACAACAAGAAAATGGATTGTGGGTATTAGAAAATGTTCAGTTTACACCAGAAGGTAAACCGACAACCGAAAGCGAAAGTTTAACCGTGTTCGATCCAGCATTGGGTCAAGAAGATTTTATACCTTGCCCAATTCTGGCAGATGATAATGGAATTGTGGGTTTAAAGCGTTTAGTGGAAGCAGCGAGAGTTGTATTTGGTGCAGATAATATCAATCAATTTCTACTATGCTGCGGTTGGGTTATTGCTGGGCTTCATTTTCAAACAATTCTCCGTCAAGAAGGACGGTTTCCGATTCTCAATGCCTATGGTTCTATAGGCAGTGGAAAAACCATTGCGCTAGAAGCAGCACTTTCCTTGGTTGGAATGAATTGGGCATCGCAGGGGATGATTTCAAAAGTTACTATTTCCGCTGTCTACGAACACTTATCTAAAACCGGAAGTTTGCCTGTAATTTGGGATGACCCTCCACGGGGTGAAACTACTAGAGAGTTGGAAGAATTCTGCAAAGCAATGTACAATGCTAAACCGCGTGTAGTGAGAGGAAATCGGCAAACGCCGCACAGTCCGATTGGTTTTACCAGCAACCATACGATCGGTGGCGAACATGATGCCGCATTTACAAGGTTTGCCAGAATCCCATTTTATGTAGGAGGGAATACACAAGCGATCGCTTCCCTCAAAGAAGCTATGCAACAAGCTTCCGGGTCTTTTTATCGATTAATTGGTATCGGCTATCATCGCCAAGAAATTAACGCCATCGAGAGCGAATTTTTAGCGCGATAACCTTTAGCTCACGAGCGGATTGCTGGGAATTTAGCCTTGATAGTATATTATGCCCAAAAGATTGTTGAATTAGTAGGAGCAGAAGAACAGCCGCGTCAATGGGTGCTGGATAATTTAGTTCCGATTGAAAATGATGCGGAAAATAATGGTGACTCGTTAGCCGATTTTATTCGTTGCCTTCAGGTATTGGAAGGAAAAGATGCGATTGGTAGTTGGGACAAACGCCTTTTTACCGATGAAAACGGCGTCCGGTGGATAGCCATTCATGCAGCTAGTGTTTGGACTGAAGTGCAAAAAGCCTTCCAACCAGCTACTTACAATCAAAAATCCCTCAAAGCGCAACTGCTCAAAATTGGGGGTCAGGTCAATAAATCGGTTCGTTTCCACTCCTCACGGGATGAAGTTTTGGCCTATAAGCGAGCGATTTTAACAGCAAAGTACGATTTAGAAGGTAATTTAATTCAACCTAACCCGCCTCAGAAAAAGATGAAGAAGGCGTGGTTAATTCCACTTCACTTGTTTGACATCGAGCCGGATATTGACCCCGACACCGAGCCGCCGGATCGTACTCCTGATAATAACCCTGGTGATGGTTCGGGAAGTCCTGATGGCGATGGTAGCAATACTTCTGCTGAAACTGTCTTGAAACTTAATTCTTTTTCACCCTTAGATAACGTAGCAACAAGCATTTCAGGGTGTGAATTGAGTTTTAGAAACCCGGAAACTAATGTGGCAAAAGAAAGTAATTTGTACGGCAGTGCTGGTAATAGTGAATTGCCCACAATACAGGTTTATACTGCCCAAAATTCGGGTGAGGCAGTTTTATCTCCGGAGGTGATGAAATACCCAGGGCCGCCAACTGAAACTCTTTTGGTTTCACAAAGTAGCACTGAATCAGTGGAGCAAAAGACTAAAATTGAGGACACGCCGCGTGCTGTCACTCTGCGTCGTGCTAATGGCTCGCTCATCCCATTACCTGCTGATTACCCAGGAGATCGATCGAAAGAACCGCATCAAATCGCTGAACTTTTGTTGGCGATCCAGTGCAAGGCGGACTGGAAAAAAATTGTCAACAAGTACGGGGAAACTTGTACGTTATGGGTATGGCGATGGTGTTTTAATCAAGCTCAAAGACTAGCAGTGGCTGAAATAATATCAGGTCAATCGGTGACTCATAAACTACCAATTGTGCAGAATCAAACAGATTATTATCGATTGGTTGAATTGAGCGACCGCGCGGGATACCTGTGTCAAAAGTCGGACGGTTTGGTGCTGGCTTGTTATCTGGGGTTTAATGCTCGTGCTGAGGCAGAAGCTGCCTACAGTGCTTTGATAAAACTTGGTTTTGACCATTTGGAAATAAGAGTGGCTAAGAGACTGAGGAAATGCCGCCTAGAAATCTTGATTCGCTATCCTAATTTTGCTCAATGGAGACGAATTGCGATCCAGCCACCGTTTAATTGTCGAGCGACAGATTGAAATATTGCAAGCGGCGATCGCGCAGCCCTTCTTTGTGCAACATGCCCAGAGTGACACCGCGACTATTTCTGCTCTAGCATCGAGTTCTGTGGCTCAATTTGTACATCGAAAACAATCAGGTAAGTTGCACCTGGTACCAAACGACGCATCGCTTGTAAATGAGCTTCTGCATCGCTGCGACGGCGAAAACGCGCAACGATTTTGCGTTTTAAATTAGCCAGGGGTTGGATAATACACCAGGGGTGCAGTTGATTTTTGTATGTCATGAAATCCTCTGGAATTTAGATAAATAAAAAGTGCGTAAGCAGATACAGAACCGCGTTCAAGCTATACTTGCGAGTCGATACATAATTCCAAGTTTGATGGCGTAGCAAAGCGCTGTGTTTCTAAAAGATTGACAGCAGCCGGATACTGACTGGACAACTTTGGGTAAGGTTCGGTCATCACAATTGGCAGTGCTAAGACAGAGACGAAATAGCGACTAAAATTCAGCGCCGGGTCAAGTGCAGGGGAAATCCAGTTAATATATAACCGACGGTGAATGCCAATCGCTAAACCCACAGCGGAAGTAACTACGGCAACTCCCTCGATGTATTCGCCGTTGGCGGGAGTACTGCCAAATCTTTGGAATCGACTAAGGGTTTTGAGTTGCTCTTCATCGTTAATCGTTCCCGATAATTCGGATTCGATAGCGATTCTTATCCTCAGTCCCTCGTGAGGACATGTAACCCATATGGGTGCAATAAATTTTTGTTCAAACATGTTGCTAGCCTTATGATTGCTGTGCAAACTGCTGACAGACAAAATTTCTGGCTTTTTTATCGATCAATTGTCCACAAGGGCGGAGCGAGATTGTTAACAGAATGGATGCTCGCAGAATTCATAAAACAGGTCGATTTATGGCGTCAATAAATCACCCTATCTGAAGACAGTTGGCATTTGTAGAACCGTTGGGGATTGACAAAAACTGGATTATGTGGGTTTGTCTGTTTGATTGCTACTTTTCTCGCTTCGGCTATCTGGACAAAGTAAATTGAAAAGTTCAGTTGGAATTTCCTCGCGGTGTTCCAAAAGAAAATCCATTAGTGCTAAGTGACGCAAGTCGCAGGAACTAGGAGCGCGATAATTGCGATCGCTGCCAAACCAACGCCGGACTGTTGCAGGCGATCGCGAACAGATGTCAGCGATATTTTCGTAAGTGACATCCCATTTGGCGTAAAAACGTCGGGGAGAAAGTCCTAGTTGGCAATGGGCGTAGAGGTTAATCAAGGCGAGTTCTCGTTCGCCAAGAGGACGAGGATGGGTCATCGGGCTTGTTCCCCCTGTGCCAGCAGTTGAAGGTCTTCCTCCCAAGCTGTATCTGCGACGACTCGGCCCGTAGAGTCCCCAAGCCAAACCAAATACTTCCATGCCCACTGTCCCTGATGCTGGGCGTAAGCAAAGAAGCGACCGATGACTGCACCCTTGTGGGTTTCAATTTCGTCAGACAGGGGTATGGGTATCCAGCGGACAAGATCTCCATCCCGGAATAAAGGTGCTGCTGTGTGCAACGGAAAATCGGCAGGCAGCGAAGTTGGTGTTTGCAGCGATACCAGTTCAAATCCAGGAAGATCCGAAACTATCTTCAAATCCGCATTTGTGAAGATATTCAGGTAGTTAGCGATCAGACTGCCTTTGAGACTGGTATTGAGCTGGCGGATCAGGGTAGCAGCCAAGTTTTCTAGTTCTTGTTGCTCAAGATGCATCCTTCTGGCATCACTTTCGCGATCGCAGAAGTTGCTCAACTTGTCGATTAAATCCGCGATCCCAAAGTCACTAAGTGCTTTCTGATAGGCAGGAGAGCGATCGCATTGGCATCGATCGCTTTCGGAGTCTGCCACTGACTGCTCGCTGTACGCTGTTACAACCATTTATTTACCTCCTAAAACTCTAAAAATCCACAAAAGCAGCTATTTATCAGCTTTTAAGCTGTTTTTAGACATAAAACTCTTCTACCCAAGTCTGTTTGGTTCTACTTGGTTATAGATTTCTTGGGCAATTTTAGTCTTGAATCTAGGGTAACAATAGGTACGTTACCTGTCAATGAGTACCGTACCCATGAAAAAGCAGAGAAACAGGGGTAATTTTGAGGAAGGTAACTTCCTTATAGATACTTGTATGCCCTCTAGCAAACCCCGCATCACTCTATATATGGACGAAGACGACATGGACTGCCTAGAACGGTGGGCTAAAGACGAGTTTCTCACTGTCCCGCAATTAACCAAGGTGATAGTCAAGAGGGCGATCGCGGAATATGGAAAACAGTGCGAAACCCAAACAGAACCCCCTCACCCCGGCAAAACCAACAAAAAGGGCTTCCAAGAAGAATGAAGATCTCTGAAATTGCCTTACTGCCGCTGCTACTTGCGATCGCGCGGCATAGTTACTTGTGTAAGAAGTTGGAGTCTGTTGCCTTCTGGAGCGCACAGCGCCACCATGCCGCGACTTTCTCCTGAATTTGGGAGTAGCAGGATGGCTATACTCAGCCAAATTCGTGCATTCGTATCTAGAAATTGTTCAGAACTATGCTGACAAGGTGCGCGTCCTCTTGGCTCGATTGGGGGAACCGGCTGGCTGTCGCGGAGGAAGGGGACGGACTTCTCCTCAAAATTTAGCTCAATAAACAGAAAGCCTATTTCTGGAAGTTGTGTTATTTTAATTTTTAGGGAGCTCTACAGATAGACTGCAAAAATTTGCTCGCTACAGATAATCAGATCAAAGAATGACTAAACGATTTAGTCAAGGTTATGCCTTGCTCATTGGTGTTGGGGAGTCGGCTTATAAGCCACTGTCTCTGCCTGTAACGGTTAAAGATACCCAAGCTGTTTATGCAGCTCTGATCGATCCCGATTTATGTGCCTACCCTGATGACAAGGAGCATATTCGGGTACTGAACAACGAGGAGGCTACTCGGAGCGCGATTCTAGATGGTTTAAAATGGCTCAAGGAGAAGGCGCAAGCCGACCGAGAAGCAACCGTGCTGGTTTACTATTCCGGGCATGGCTGGGTAGATAAAACTGACGGTCGCTATTATTTACTACAGCACGATGTCAAACCCTCCAAACTGGCTGCATCTGCGCTATCGGCTGAAGCTTTCACCGATGCCTTGCGTCAGATTCAGTGCGATCGCCTCTTGGTTGTGATTGATAGCTGTCATGCGGCAGGAATGGCAACATCTAAGGATGCGGAGACGGCTGCACGGATAGATGCTGAACTGTTAAAAGAGTTTGAGGATTTTGAGCGAACTGCGTTATCGAAAGGGGTAATTGATGCCATTAAACAGGTGAAGGGTCGGGTGGTTTTTACCTCATCTGAAGGCGACCAAGTGTCTTGGGTTAAGGATGACTCTTGTAGTGTTTATACTTACCATCTTCTGGAAGCATTGCAAGGAGCGGCTAACCAACCCGGAGATCGGGAAGTCAAGGTATCTAACTTAATGAATCACTTGAGCAAAGCTGTGCCTGAAACTGCACGTAAGTTGTATGGAGCTGAGCAAACGCCTCACTTCGACATGGATGCAGGCGATTTTATTATTGCCAACCTTCGCGGAGGTAAGGGGTTGCCGGATAAAGGATGGGAGCAAGTTAAGCCCGAAGCGAGTCACAAGATTAATCAAATTGCCCAGAATATTAAGCAACACGGGAAATTTAATACCATTATTGAGAAAGTTAGTAATGCCCAAAATTTTCACATCGGTGATGTCAATCACAAAAGCTAGCTTCTAAAAGAGATAAAACGCCAAGTTAACGATTAAGCTAAATCATAGCTGATTGACATATTTAAATCTCATCAAACTCTTGTGGAATAAAAATTATGGCTGACCGTAATAATCTGAATAACATTATTGAGCGTATCCTTAACGGAAGTCAGACTAAGGATGATATTGACGCACTGCTGCGATTGCTGAACAATGCGGCTAGCGATCGCGAAGTTATATCGCAACTGGGTAAGTACAATGTCTATATTGGTGAAGGACAGGATATTCACATTGGCGATCGCACTTACTACACTTGGAATGACGAAGCCCTCCGTGCTTTGGTTCGCATGATTCGATTTGGTGAATCTATAGAACCTAAAATTCGAGAAAAACAAGACTATTATCAAAACGAAATAAGGGAAATTAATAATCAGAGAAAGAAGGAGTTATACCAACTAAACACCAAATATCAAGATGATTTAAGAAATCTAAAAACCGATTTTAATAACAATTTGAATAAAATAACCATTGAATATAGATCAAATCGACGTCAAGAAATAAGTGTGATAATTGCAATATTGATAACAAAAAAAAATGAATTAATGAAGCAATTAGAAAAAGCTAGGTATTATGGAGAATATATTTCAGACTATATGAAATTTAGAAGGGAATATGAAGAATTAGAAAGAGCTAGGTATTATGGAGAATATATTTCAGACGATAGGAAATTTAGAAGGGAATATGAAGAAATTAGGTGTAAGATAGAAGAAATTGAAAATAAAATAGAAAAAATTGAAAATAAAATTGACTTTTTAAAACAAAGTCAAGCGATTTCTCTGCATGAGGTTTTCAGTCAAAGTCGAGCGATTTTTCGGAGACATGATCCAGAAATACCAGTAGATGCAGATTATAGGCAGCAAGCAATAAACCTCAGAGAAAATTTAGATTATAATCAGCAAGAACTGAAATCAGCTTTAATTAGAGATGAGATAAGAATAAAATTCAAAGCAGAAAATGATATACAAACAACAGAAAAAAAAGGAAGAGAAGAAACTTATAGATTGGTCATTCAATTTTATTTAAATTTAGAAAACTATCCTTTTAGTTCAAGTACCCTCAACAAGTTAAAACAGTTTCAACAAGAACTCAAAATGGGAAAAGATGAGATTGAGGCAGTAGAGAAATCAGAAATAACTACAAAATCTTTTTATCAAAAAAATGTGAATAAATATAAAGAAGAATTTACACAGCGTATCAATCAAGAAGGCTATCCTCTCAGCTCTATAAGTAATGCTGAACTGAAAAAACTCCAAGAATCGCTAGGGTTAAGAAATCCGGATATAATGTCTGTCGAGGAATCAATTATAGAATCTTTTTATGAAAAAAATCTGAATAAGTATAAAGAATATTTTGAAAGATTGATGAATAAAGATTTTAATGATTTAACAGAAGAATCTATCGCTAACTTGAGAAATCAGAAAGATCGGTTAGGTCTTAAAAGTGAAGATGTCAAAGCTATTGAGCAAGAAATTATTAAAAAGTATTATCAAACCAGCCTGGATAAATACGAAGAAGAATTTACAAAATTAATAAACAAAGAAGGCT
>DNGJ01000069.1:1482-7090 GCA_003486305.1 Cyanobacteria bacterium UBA11371 | reverse complement strand
TCCAGACAGAGAAAAAAATTATCCCTGTCAAGGCCAGTGTGGCTGTAAACAACTCTTTTTGCAGGCCATAGAATTCCTGCATCGATTGGCTAGTTGGCGATTCGGGCGCATCGGTTGGAGAACCCTGCTCCGATCCACGGGTGGGTTCCTGAGATTCGGATGACTGAGTCACGTGACGAGAGTACAAGTCCTGCTATAGGGCTTGGCTTTTCTGTGCCGAATTAATCATATCACGGTTGAGTAACAATACTTAAAAAATAATGAAACCTGTTAGGGGTATAGGCCATTGTTAAGTGGCATTAATCAATAGTTCTTTGGCGCCAGAACGGACACGGCATTATATAATCTTTTGGCTTTTTACCAAAATTTTTTCTCTGCCGTGTCCCTACACTGAATGGCAATGGGATAAATTTTTGCATTGCCAAAGATAAAGCATAAAGGCTAAATCTTGGCAAGAGGGAGATGTTGTTTTATTGACTTGAATCACCCTGTAGTTAACAAAATTAGCTGTTGATTGAGCAGACTTCGCACGCCGTCAACACCTATCTCTACCTCAGCTAAAATCTCTTTAACCTGGCGCTGCGCCGAGTTAGCATCGCAAGCTTGGAGAAACTTAAATTCTGTTTCGGATAACTTGACGATCTGGTAATCTTGGTTGAAAAAGGATTGGCTAGGCCATCCTTCCATACAAGGATTGCGCGAGGGAATTGCGGCGAGAAGTGCCTCATCCGATGACCAGTCTGCTTTAGGCAAGGGTGGGCGACTTAAGAAAAACTCGTAATGGCTGAAGCTTTCTGGGTCTAATAATTCAATTAAACGATAGACTTCGCGCGATCTCAACTTTGCCGCCCGTGCCATTAATTCCGGATTTTTCCCCAAAAGTCGCTCTAATTGCCAATTTTTCGGATTAGAAAACCCGACAAAATCCAACCCCGAAGCATCGATTAATTCAAACAGCGTGTCGATATTGTAGTCAATTTCCTGGGGATGAACGTACATATCGGCAAAGCATTCATCCCGGTGATTTTCCAACGACCATCGCTCTTTTTCCCGCTTGACAAGTCTATTGTTTTCTGGTAATGTAGCAAAGATTTGTCTTCCGACTTGAACGCCATCGCGATAATCGCCCCGTTGGGTGTTTTGGAGCAGAGCGATCGCTTTCTGCATCAATTGAATTTCCCAGCGTCCCAACTCTCCATAGACAAAGATATGCATCAAGCCTCCAGGCGCTAACTTACTCGCCAAGGCTTGAATGCCCCGTTGGGGATCGGCGAGGTGATGCAGCACCCCGACGCAGTTAATTAAATCGAACTCACCCGGCAACTGTCCCGCGTCGTACAAGCTAAGGTGATGGAACTCGACGCGATTTGCTCCCGACATCTGACAGCGCTGTTTGGCTACATCCAACGCCCCCGAACTCAGATCGATCGCTACAACTTGAGCCTGGGGATTGAGGTGAACAAGGTATTCAGTTCCCACACCCGTACCGCACCCAGCATCTAAAATGCGGATATCCTGCTTTTGGGGCGAAAGCCCGGTGCAGAAACTATAAGCCGTCTGCCAATTCCAGCGCCAATTGTAGCCCGGAGGCGGACTATCGAGTAGGGGTTCTGGGGGAAACGGGTAGGTATCGTAAAGCCGCTGAACGGCGGAACTGATGTCTGGATCGGGTTTCATCGCGAATTAAGGCTGATTGCTAATGGCTCATGGCTAATGGGTTATCGTCGATGTTTGCCGACCAGAGGGATGCCCCATGACCAATGACCTATTACCGATTACCCCATAAAGTTACAAAACTTATCAAGATTCTCAGGTAAATAGTCGCCATCCAGTATGATTACATACGTAAAGAACCAATCAGGGTTCGATACACTTTTTAACAAATGAGTGTGAAGATCCCGAAAAGTTTTAATCTATAAGCTGAGCTGATAAACCCAAAGGTGGCTCGCGATCGCTGGCTGTTACAAGCTGATCTTGGTGGGGAACCGCTTTGGGTTTGTCATCTCAGTCATAACCCGCTCAAGCTTAAGGCAGAAACGATTCTATAAGGGAGCTTTAGGAATTCAATGAGTGTTAAGGCAAGTGGTGGAAGCTCTGTTGCGCGCCCGCAACTATATCAAACTGTAGCCGTAGCTACCATTTCCCAAGCTGAACAACAAGACCGCTTTTTGGAAAGCGGAGAACTGAAAGAACTGGAAAGCTATTTCCGTTCTGGGGCTAAGCGGTTACAAATCGCTGAAACCCTGACCAAAAATTCGGAAATCATTGTATCTCGTGCTGCCAACCGGATTTTCGTCGGTGGGTCGCCGATGGCATTCTTAGAAAAGCCAGCGGAACAACCCGTCATGACGATGGCGGGAACAACCCTGGATACGAGAGAAGGGATGAAGCTGGGAACCGTGACCTACGTCGATACGCGGGGCGGTTTCTTGGAAGGATTGCGAGGTCTGTTTGCATCGACAGGTGGCTCAGGGCCTGCACCCGCTGGTTTTAGGCCGATTAACGTAGCGCGGTACGGCCCAGCTAACATGACCAAATCGCTACGGGATTTAAGCTGGTTTTTGCGCTACGCGACCTATGCGATCGTGGCAGGCGACCCCAACATTATCGCCGTCAACACGCGCGGTTTGCGGGAAATTATTGAAAATGCTTGCTCTGGCGAAGCGACCATCGTGGCGCTGCAAGAAATGAAAGCCGCAGCCCTGTCTTATTTCCGTCAAGATGCGGAAGGGGCAGCGATTGTCAGCGATTACATGGACTTGCTGATTACCGAATTTAAAGGCCCAACGCCCTCGAACAAAGTGCGGCAGCGTCCGAGCAGCGACCAACAAGGTCTGGAACTGCCCCAAATTTACTTCAACGCGGCAGAGCGGCGGCCTAAGTTTGTGATGAAACCCGGACTTTCCGCCAAAGAAAAGCAAGAAGTCGTCAAAGCAGCTTACCGGCAAGTATTTGAACGGGATATCACCCGCGCCTACAGTCTGGGTATTTCCGACCTAGAAAGTAAGGTGAAAAACGGCGATATCTCGATGAAGGAATTTATCCGCCGCTTGGGTAAATCGCCGCTTTACCGCAAAAACTTTTTTGAACCATACATTAACAGTCGCGCCCTAGAACTGGCTTTCCGTCACTTCCTGGGACGCGGCCCCAGTAGCCGTGAAGAAGTCCAAAAATACTTCTCGATCGTCTCGAATGGCGGTTTAGCAGCCCTGGTAGATGCCCTGGTCGATTCCCCAGAATACTCGGATTACTTTGGGGAAGAAACCGTACCCTACATCCGGGGTCTGGGTCAAGAAGCCCAAGAATGCCGCAACTGGGGGCCGCAACAAGACCTGTTTAACTACAGCGCTCCCTTCCGTAAAGTACCGCAGTTCCTCACCACATTTGCGGCTTACGATCGCCCGCTACCCGACCAACACCCCTACGGTTCCGGCAACGACCCGCTGGAAATTCAATTTGGGGCGATTTTCCCGAAAGAAACCCGCAATCCCAGCGCCAGTCCCGCTCCTTTTGGCAAGGATACGCGCCGGATTTTAATCGCGCGCGGCCCCGGTATTAACAACCAAGTTAGCAATCCGGCGGCGCGGGGCGTAGCACCCGGTACTCTCGGCCCCAAAGTGTTCAAACTCGATCAGCTGCCCAGCTTCAGCATGGAAATGAAGGGAAGCGGCTTGTTCCAAGCGCGACGTACCGTATCTAACAAGGGTGCCAGCGTTAAATACGGCGAAAGCTCGACCCAAGCAATTATCCGAGCCGCTTACCTACAAGTATTCGGGCGGGATGTTTACGAAGGTCAGCGCCTCACTGTAGCAGAAATCAAGCTGGAAAACGGCGAAATCACCATGCGCGAATTTATCCGCGCTTTGGCGAAGTCGGAAACTTTCCGCAAAATGTACTGGACGCCGCTGTACGTTTGTAAAGCGATCGAATACATCCACCGGCGGTTGTTGGGACGTCCTACCTACGGGCGGCAAGAAATTAACGCCTACTTTGACCTCTGTTCCAAGAAAGGCTTATACGCCTTAATTGACGCCATCATCGACAGCGTGGAATACGCTGAGGCGTTTGGGGAAGATACCGTTCCCTACGAGCGCTATCTAACTCCAGGTGGGGTGGCACTGCGTAATCTCCGCGTTGGCAGCATCGCCGACACGGGAGCCAAGGTCGAGAAGGAAGAAACACCGCGCTTTGTCGAACTGGGTACGCCTCCGGAAACCCGGACAGAACCGGATGTTCAATTCCGCATCGGTCAAGGGGTGAGCAAGCAGCGCGAACAAACCAAGGTGTTCAAGCTGACCAGCCTCAGCGATAAGGTAGCCGTACAAAATCTGATTCGGGCAGCTTATCGGCAAATCTTCGAGCGTGATGTTGAACCATACATCGTCAAGAACGAATTCACAGCGCTGGAAAGTAAGCTGAGGAACGGTGAAATCAACCTGAAAGAATTCATCGAAGCTTTGGGTGGATCGAATCTTTATATTAAGGAGTTCTACACGCCCTACCCCAACACCAAGGTAATCGAACTCGGTACCAAACACTTCTTGGGTCGCGCGCCAAAAGACCAGGCAGAAATCCGCAAGTATAACCAGATTCTGGCTTCTGGCGGTATCCGCGCCTTTGTCAACGCGATGGTAAATAGCGTCGAGTATACTCAGATGTTTGGCGAAGATACGGTTCCCTATCGTCGCTTCCCAACTCTGCCAGCTGCTAACTTCCCGAATAGTGAAAGGCTGTATAACCAGCTAACCAAGCAGAATGCTGACTTGGTAGTACCTAGCTTCGAGCCAGTTTCGTCGCGCATGGACAACACCAAGATGCCCATGATGGCGAAAACAATGGCAGATATGCAAGCAAAGGCTAATGGGAATGGATCGCTGGTAGATGTGGGTCGTTCCTCCAGCAGTGCAGTGTATGCCGAAGCGCCTTTAGCAGGACGCAATAAGCCAGCCCGAATTTATCGGCTAACTTCGGGTGCGAATCTGGTGGAAACCTCTCAGGCGATCGCAGCAATCTACTGTCAGGTGCTGGATATCTACAGCAGCGAAATTCCCCAAGAGTTCCGTCGCTTTGATTTGGAAAGCCAACTCCAGCGCGAAGAAATCTCGGTGCGGGAATTTGTCCGCGCTTTAGCCAGTTCGGAAATCTATACCCAGCGCTTCTTTGCGGCTTATCCCAATACCAAAACGGTAGAATTCCTGTTCCGCCATCTCCTGGGACGCGCACCCGCAACTGGAACCGAGATCCGGCAATACAATCAGATCCTGAGCCAGTATGGGCTAAAAGCGGCTGTAGACGCGATGATCGATAGCCCTGAGTATGCTCAATACTTTGGTGATGATGTAGTGCCTTACAACCGCTTCCCCTCGCTACCTACGGGTAACTACTTGGGCAGCGTGAAATAGTAACCCCAGTCGCAAGACTTCGCTCTCCCTTGAGGGGGTCTGGCGATCGCGGTAACAATCTTTACAGCCTTATCTCCTCGTTTAGGGATAAGTAGGGGCACGGCACGAACAAACTTTGACAGTAACTCGAAGTTGTAGCACGCCGTGCCCCTTGAGCAACGCTTGGCGGTCTGGCGATCGCACTAACAATCTTTACAGCCTTATCT
>DNGJ01000069.1:0-1237 GCA_003486305.1 Cyanobacteria bacterium UBA11371 | reverse complement strand
TTTACAGCCTTATCTCCTCGTTTGGGGATAAGGCAATTTCTGTTGCTATACCAAGTCAACAACACTCGTAGGGGCACGGCGTCCTGCAACCTTTGAGTTACCGTCAAAGTTTATTCATGCGGTGCCCCTACAGCCAACTGATTCTGGTTAATCCTCTTGCCAATCTGAGTCGTTTTATTACAAACTATTACAGACACAGTAAAAATGTGAACGTAATACCGCAAAATATTTGCGGAAGATAGCTGTGTCTGAGACGGGAGCGACTTCTGATTTCCGCAAAAAGTTGAAGAATACTGAAGCAAACTCATAATAGTTTGTTTTGCTTCAGTGTGGATTCGATTTGGGAGTGGGAACGCTTCACGAGAAAGACTCAGTAATCGATTTGCAAGCAGCCAGTTTACAAATCCTGGTTTATTTTTTTGGAGGAATCCTTTAATGAGTATCGTCACGAAGTCCATCGTGAATGCCGATGCTGAAGCCCGCTACCTCAGCCCCGGTGAATTAGATCGGATCAAAAACTTCGTTACATCTGGCGATCGCCGCGTTCGCATTGCCCAAGTTCTGACCGAATCTCGGGAACGCATCGTTAAGCAAGCTGGTGACCAATTGTTCCAAAAGCGCCCCGATGTAGTTTCTCCTGGTGGAAACGCTTACGGCGAAGAAATGACCGCCACCTGCCTGCGCGACTTGGATTACTACCTGCGCCTGATCACCTACGGAGTTGTTTCTGGTGACGTAACTCCCATCGAAGAAATCGGTATCGTCGGCGTGCGTGAAATGTACAAGTCGCTGGGTACCCCGATCGAAGCCGTTGCAGAAGGCGTCCGCGCCATGAAGAGCGTTGCTACCTCGCTGCTGTCTGCTGATGACGCTGCTGAAGCTGGCTCCTACTTCGACTACGTGATCGGCGCTATGTCATAGTCTGGGACGAAATATTCCCAAATTTAGCTGACATTCAGACTGGTGAAATAAGGAAACAAGAATCATGCAAGACGCCATTACCGCTGTTATTAACTCCTCCGACGTTCAAGGCAAGTACTTGGACAGCTCTGCACTCGACAAGCTGAAAGCTTACTTCTCCACCGGCGAACTGCGTGTACGCGCCGCTACCTCGATTAGCGCCAACGCAGCTGCGATCGTTAAGGAAGCTGTTGCTAAGTCCCTGCTGTACTCTGACATCACCCGTCCCGGTGGTAACATGTACACCACCCGTCGCTATGCTGCTTGCATCCGCGAC
>DNGJ01000068.1 GCA_003486305.1 Cyanobacteria bacterium UBA11371 | reverse complement strand
AACACTGCCACATTGACCAAAAATACTACTAACTTGAGTAGCGTTATTCCTTTAATTAACTCCAAGATTTCTACTGGGATACTAATTCCCACCAGCCCCAGGACTAATATTCTTGCCCAAGGTTGTTCGTACCACAAACCAACGGCTTCAATAGCAGTTACAGCCGCATAAACTCCAGCGGCTATACCGCTAAACTGTAGCGTTTGTCGCTTGATATTTAAAATCTTTTCTAGAAGCCATTCAATCATCTCTAACTTGCCTTCTAAAACGTAAGACTCAGAAAATGCCACAAGATATGAATAGTTTTCCAAAGCGAAGAGTAAGATGGTAGCTGTAATAGCTAAAACTAAAGCTACAAAAGCTTTGTAAACGACGATGGCTATTAAACCAGGTGCGCGATTTTTCTTCACGTATATTTATAAGTGATATTTTTAGTTGTATCTGTATTATAGATTTTACTCTTTTTTGTTACCGCTCCAGAACGCAGAGTAAAGAAGAGATAAATAATTGAAGAGAGGGAGAGGGAGTAAGCAATTGTAGGGGCGGGTTTGAAAGACTTTATCAGCTTCCCACAAATAACATAGATAAACCCGCCCCGCTGATGCTGAAGAAAAATCGTAGGGTGCGTACTTACGAGGCTAACGCACCGCGAGGACAAATCAATAGGGAACGCTTTCAAAATCGATCGAGTCAAGATTGGGCAACAGATTTCTTTCTCATTGTCAGCAGGATAAAAAATACAAGTATTGTCGCAAGCACCAAAGACGAGCCGATGGTGCCAAATCCAAGACCGCCTTTTTCATGGGTTTTTGTCAGAAAGTCACCCACTGTCGCACCAAGAGGACGGGTGAGGACAAACGCAATCCAGAACAATAGGACTTGAGAAATTGGGGTATAAAAATTGGCGATAATTACAAGTCCCAACAAAGCAGAAATGAGAAGCGCTCCTCCTGCAAAACCAAGGCCGGAACTATCGGCTAAGAAATCACCCAGAGCAGTACCTAATGTGTTGGAAACCAAAATTGCAGTCCAATAAAGCAGTTCAACTTTAAATGTTTTGACATTGTTAACAGATAGAGATCCGATTCTAAAACGCCAAAATGCTAAAATAGCTATCAAAATGCTAAGTAGCATGAAAGAACCTTTGGCGTAGCCCAGTCCTAAAGTGCGATCCATAAAGTCTGACATCGTTGTACCAGCCGTGCTAGTTGAAAGGATGACAGTCCAATAAAGTAACGGGTTATATTTTTTCGACCAAAGTTGAGACACCAGAGAAATCAAAAACAACCCAATCAAAATAATAGAACTGGTAGCATAGCCTATATTCAGGGTCATGGAAAAAAGATCGCCCGCCGTTTCCCCCAGAGTGGTGGCACAAATCTTCATAATCCAAAAATAAAGGGTGATTGCGGGAAGTTTACTGACTGTGACTTTTTGATTCATTGTGACCTTTAATGTTCTTTCAAGAGTGAAGTGCAACAGGTTTTTTGCCGGGGGCGAGATGTATCCTAGTAGAAAAATCGTAGGGTGCGTTTCGCTCCGCAAACGCACCACGAGAACAAATCAATTAGAAACGCTATAGGAAGGTCGCAGAAAACAGTAATTTTCAGTTCCTCTATTTGTCATCATCATTTTTAGGAACTTGAATGCTGCTGCGAGGACGCGCGGCTTCGGTTGCTTCGTCGTCTTCTTGGTTTACATTTTCAGTCCACAGGACTTTACCGTTACCCGCATCCACGATAACTTCTGTCTGACCGATAGTAACTTCGTAGACCAAGTTACCATCCTCATTATCGAGTTCGACGCTGCTGGCTGTACCGCCTTGGGTGGCTTCAGCCGCTTGGCGTGCTTGCTGGGGTGTAATTTTGGCAAGGGGTTGCAGCCTTGCGGCTTCTTGCCGATCTTCCGCATCGTCGTCAGTTTCGCTTTCGCGCTCTTGAGCGACTAAAATATTGTTAAAAGACGGGGCGGCATCGGTAGTTAGCGCTAAACCAGCTAAACCTAAACTACCCAAAAATGCGGCTAGAGCGATTTTCCCAGATGTATTCATAGTCGGATTGCAACTCAATCTAAGTTTGCGGTTTCACTCTAAACAGCAAAAGTTAAGAACTTGGAAAGATTCACCGAGAGAAAAGCTGCTGTTTCGTTTTTTTATTTGACCTCTCCAAAAACTCTTGTGGGGTGGGCGACACGAGCAGCCGGAGAATTTATTTTCTCTTGAGGTCTATTTAACAAATAGTAAGTGCAGAGGACGCTAAAAAAACTTTTTCCAGTTCGAGCAAATCTTTCCTAAATCTTGACATTTGCTTTCTACTGTGAAACTACAAACCAATTTTTAGCCAAATCCAACCATGAAAACATCTAAGAAAATCATTCTAATCGCTTCTGTTATCGGCACTTTGGGAGTGAGTGGATTAGTCAAAAATGCTTTTGCCGAACCACCCCGCTCTCAAGTAGCTGTCGTGAAAGTGCGTCACCACAATACCCAAGTAGCTCAAGCCAGCGATGGAGATGGTGAAACAAATGATGCCAACGAAACAGGGGAAGAGAAAAACGAGCAACAAGAATCTTCCCGACTGCAATCTTTGGTTAAAATCACGCCTCAACAAGCACGCCAAGCGGCTGAAACTGCTCAAAGAGGTCGAGCTAGCAGCGTCCAGCTAGAAAATGAAAACGGCAACTTAGTTTATGCCGTCAGAATTGGTCAACGGGAAGTCAAAGTAGATGCAGGCAATGGTCGAATTCTCTACGTTGATAATGCCAACCGAGAAACTTATGAAGGGACTCGTCCCCGCAGCAGTATCCAAGTTCCTCGGACTAATCGTTAGTCGCTAATTGCTAATGGCTAATTGTGATGATTTAACACAATTAGCCATCAATTATCTCACCATTCAAAGGACAATATGAAAATAGCACGCACGATTGCATTTTCTCTAGCTGTAATAGGACTTTCATCAGTTGCGATCGCTGGATGCACCAACAACAGCAACGCTACCCGTACAAACGACACCACATCAACGGCATCTGTTCAAAGTTCAATACCGCCTGCTGTAATTCAAACTCCAGAAACTCAAAAATCGACAACCGAACAACCTGTAGTCCCTGAAAAAAACCCACCAGGGGATATACCCGATAATCAAGCATTTGTGGCTTATAGTTCTGCATCGGGCGGCTACAAACTGGAAGTTCCTGAAGGTTGGGCGCGGCGAACTGATGGTAAAAACGTTAGCTTTACTGACAAATTTGATGGGGTGAAAGTGGCTGTTACAAATGAAGCCAATCCCATTACGGCTGCTACTGTTCAAACTCAACAAGTCGCTAAATTAAAAGCATCTGGCAGAGCCGTACAGGTTGTGAATGTTAAAGATATACAACT
>DNGJ01000212.1 GCA_003486305.1 Cyanobacteria bacterium UBA11371 | reverse complement strand
ACAACCGGCTTGCCACCCTCCATTACGGCTACCACTGAGTTGGTTGTACCCAGGTCAATGCCGACTACTTTGCCCATGCGTTGCTGTTCTCCTGGTTAATCTTAATAAAATGTTGAGAACCTTTGCTTGGATTCATTCTATCTTGCGGTTGGGGATGCACGGTGGCAAGGGGTGAGGGGGAACATAATTAAGAAAGAATTGCGATTTTTTACTTTTGAGCCAAGATGAGCAAGACTGCCCTGAATTTAATTGCCATTTCTGTGTTTGCGATGACGCTTTCGGTGTTGCTGGGGCCGTTGATTAATTTATCACCTGCGGTTGTAGCGATCGCAACCATCACCGTTTTGGGACTGGCTACCTTAGATTCTTTCACCTGGCAAGGACAGGGAGCCACCTTGCTTTTAGATTCGCTGGCAAATTTAGACCCAAAGCATCGCGATCGCGTACTCCGCCACGAAGCGGGTCACTTTCTCGTTGCTTACTTGTTAGCCATTCCGGTTACGGGTTACGCCAAAACTGCTTGGGAAGCTTACAAACAAGGTCGTGCAGCCTATGGCGGCGTCGCGTTTGACGACGGGGAATTAGCCGCGCAAATCCAAAAAGGTATCTTATCGGCACAAATGTTAAACCGTTACGGTACTGTTTGGATGGCGGGAGCTGTTGCCGAAGATTTAGTCTACGGCAACGTTGAAGGTGGCGCCCAAGACCGAGAAAAACTCCGCACGGTTTTAGCTCAGATCGGGCGAAACCCTGCCGCCTATCCCCAGCAAGAACGCGCTTTTGCCCTGCAAGCCCGTACCCTATTGCAAGCCCACTGGTCTGCCTATGAAGCCCTCGTGGCAGCAATGGAACGCGGCGACGATGTGCCGTCCTGCTATACCATAATTGAACAGTATTGTCAAATGGCAAGTGCTAATGGGTAATGGGTAATTGCTAATTGCTAATTGCTAATTGCTAATTCTCCTCTTGCTCACCTGCACACCTGCCCCCCTGCTCACCTGCTCAAGATTTATTCTCCCGCAACGACTTGGTTGCGACCAGAGGTTTTAGCCTTGAGTAGGTTTTGATCGGCGCGGTTGATTAAACTGACGCCGTTGGCGTCATCAGTTGGTTGTAGGGTGGCGACGCCGATACTGACTGTAACTGGTAGCGCTAAGTTGGCGTCAATCGCAAAAGGTTGTTTGCCGATCAGACTGTTGAGGCGATTGGCAACTGCTTGTGCTTCCTCGAGGGTGGTGTTGCTGAGTATAATAACGAATTCTTCGCCACCGTAGCGGAAAGGGGTGTCTTGAAACCGCAGGTTGTGTCGCAGGCGTGCCGAGAGCAGCTGTAGCAAGCGATCGCCTGCTAAATGACCGTATGTATCGTTGACCGACTTGAAATAATCGATATCTAAGATCAGCAAGCTTAAAGGTGTGGCGCGGTGGCGAGCGTTCTGAATTTGCCGGGGTAATTCCCAATCTAGCGCTCGTCGATTGCTCAGTTCTGTCAGCGGATCTGAGAGTGCGATCGCGCTAAGCAAATCGTTGGTACGCATCATGCTGCGGTAAATTTGCACCCGCCTGATCCCTGTTTGTATTTGCGCTTGCAATAAATGATTTTGCAGCTTCCACCCGCTTAGTGAGAGTACATCTTCGGTTTTCTCCAACGACAGCAGCAGAAACGCATCTGCTCCCCCTTCTAGGGCGGCTGTTCTATAGGCTAACTCCCAATTCCAGCCTGGAACGATTTCTTCGCTCTGGTTTTCCGGTTGATCGGCAATCACAATACAATAAATCCAAGCCAGACTGGTCTGTTGTTTGATCTGCCGACAAAGATCCAAATTTCCTACCAGACTTGCTTCTAAAATCAGCACGTCAGGCTGTTGTGCTTGAATTAGATGCTGCGCCTCTTTCGGAGTGTATGCCACATCTACATCGCAAGCTGGTAACGTCTCCAGCCGGTCTAAAATTGTTGTTTGGAAGTCATTTCCGCCAACTACAAGAATGGAACCATCCATTGGCGTGAGGCGCTGGGTGGGAAGGTATACGATTTGACCCTGGTCAGGCGAGATAACATTCACGGTTAGTAGAACATAAAGTGGTGACCCAAACAAGAGCAACAAGACACCCCGACCGATGTTTTATCAGTATATCTTCTGCCTTTAGTTCAGCCACCGATTGTCTTTTTAACGTTTTTTTTGGTTCTACAACGAGTCTGATTGATTTCCCGGCTAATGAGTATAAATTTACACAAATTTTATAAAATATTGTTTGGAAAGCTAAAAACTTATCAGCAAAATTTATATTCCTTATAGGTTACACAAATAACCGTTTTTTTGCGTAAGTAAAATCCACAATACGCGGTCATAAATAGCGCTAATGGCTAATTGCTAATGGGTAATTGCTAATGGCGAGGTTGATAAGTTTGAATAGGACGCTCCTGACGCGGGGGATGTCTCTGCAAAACTCTCCGCTTATTTTGCAGGGCTAGGGAAGAGTTTTTGCGGGATTAATGTATGATTAAATACTTAATAATATCAAAATATCCGAAAAAACCGAGTGTGCCAGTTGAGCGTGACGCTTGCCCAAAAACACCGCGAGCCTAGCCGAAGGCAGCTAAACTCACAAGAACGCGATTGTTCGATTTTTCAAGCGTTAATGGGCATGAGGTTGCAGGCACACCAGCGGCAGAGTGAAAAAATCGCCATTAGCAATTAGCCATTAGCAATTACCCATTACCGATGACCAAAATGTAAAAATAAATAAACCGTTGAAATTCTAGTTCGTAGTTTGTTATAGAAATCCATGTCTTCCTTTCCCCAGTTCGAGAGCGGTAGCGAAATCCGGCAAAAATTCCTTGATTTTTACGCCCAGCGGGGACATCAAGTCCTGCCTAGCGCTTCTTTGGTGCCAGAAGATCCCACCGTACTGCTGACGATCGCTGGGATGCTACCGTTTAAACCTATTTTCTTGGGACAGCGCGCGCCTCAGTTCCCCCGCGCTACTACGTCCCAAAAGTGCGTGCGTACTAACGATATCGAGAACGTAGGACGCACGGCAAGACACCACACGTTTTTCGAGATGCTGGGGAACTTCAGCTTTGGTGATTATTTTAAAGAACAAGCGATCGCCTGGGGTTGGGAACTCTCGACCCAAGTCTTTAATCTACCCCCTGAACGCCTCGTCGTCAGCGTGTTTGAGGAAGATGACGAAGCTTTTGCCCTTTGGCGCGATCAAATTGGCGTCCCGGAAGCCAGAATTAAGCGCATGGGTAAAGATGATAATTTTTGGGCATCTGGTCCAACTGGTCCTTGCGGCCCTTGTTCGGAAATATACTACGATTTTCACCCGGAACGCGGAGATGACAAGATCGATTTAAACGACGATTCCCGCTTTATCGAGTTCTACAACCTGGTATTCATGCAATATAACCGGGATGCAGATGGGAATTTAACCCCGCTAGCAAGTCAGAATATCGATACGGGAATGGGTCTGGAACGGATGGCGCAAATTTTGCAAAAGGTGCCAAATAACTACGAGACAGATTTAATTTTCCCGATTATTAAAACGGCGGCGGAAATTGCTGGAATTGATTACAGCTCTTCTGATGAGAAAATTAAAGTATCTCTCAAAGTAATTGGCGACCACGTTCGCGCCGTCGTTCACATGATTGCGGATGAAATTCGCGCGTCGAATATCGGACGGGGATATGTATTGCGCCGCTTGATTCGTCGCGTGGTGCGTCACGGGCGTTTAATTGGGATTGAAGGGGAGTTTACTACTAAAGTCGCAGAGACTGCGATCGCTCTGTCTGAATCCGCCTATCCCAATGTCCGCCTCCGGGAAGCGCAAATTAAAGCCGAATTGCAACGCGAAGAATCTCGCTTCCTCAAAACTTTGGAACGCGGCGAAAAACTCCTGGCTGAAATTATCGAACAGTTGCAAAAAGAAGGCAAAACGGAAATCGGCGGGGAAAGTGCTTTTACCCTTTACGATACTTACGGTTTTCCTCTAGAACTCACCCAAGAAATTGCGGAGGAAAATCACCTCACCGTCGATAACGCCGGGTTCGATGCGGAAATGAAAAAGCAGGTTGAACGCGCTAAAGATGCCCACGAAACTATCGACTTGACGGTGCAAGGTTCGCTGGATAAGTTAGCCGAACAAATTAAAGTTACCGAGTTTTTGGGATATGCTGAAGCAGCAACTCAAAGCGCTGTAGAAGCAATTTTGGTCGGGGGACAATCGGTAGAAGAAGCAGACGCCGGAACCAACGTGCAAATTGTTTTGGATCGCACGCCATTTTATGCCGAATCAGGGGGACAAATCGGCGATCGCGGCTATATTTCCGGTAACGATCTGCTCATCCGGATCGAAGATGTGAAAAAAGAATCCGATTTCTTTGTCCACTTTGGACGCATCGAACGCGGTACGTTAAGAGTAGGCGATAAAGTATCCGCGCAAATCGATCGCTCTTGTCGTCGTCGCGCTCAAGCAAATCATACCGCGACGCATTTATTGCAAGCGGCGTTGAAAAAGCTCGTCGATGATTCGATCTCTCAAGCAGGTTCTTTAGTCGCCTTTGATCGCTTGCGGTTTGATTTTAACTGTCCTCGACCTTTGACATCAGAAGAAGTGCAACAAGTTGAGGAACAAGTTAATACTTGGATCGCCGAAGCACATAGCGCCCAGATTTCTATATTGCCCATAGAAGAAGCTAAAGCGAAAGGCGCGATCGCTATGTTTGGGGAAAAATACGGAGACGAAGTGCGCGTGTTAGACTTCCCCGGTGTATCTATGGAATTGTGCGGAGGGACTCACGTCAGTAATACTGCGGAGATCGGCGTATTTAAAATCGTCTCCGAAGCAGGCGTCGCGTCGGGCGTGCGGCGAATCGAAGCTGTGGCGGGACCAGCGGTATTAGATTATCTCAATGTTCGGGATAAAGTAGTGAAAGAGTTGAGCGATCGCTTTAAAGTTCAACCCGAAGAACTTCCCGACCGCATCACCAAACTGCAAAACGAAGTAAAATCCACCCAGAAACAGCTTGATGCGGTGAAGGGAGAACTTGCGATCGCTAAATCCGACCAATTGCTAGCACAAGCTGAATCCATAGGCGACAGCAAAATTATCGTTGCACAACTCGGAGACGTTGACGCCGAATCTCTCAAAACCGCCGCAGAAAGATTGCAGCAAAAATTGGGTAACGCTGCGGTAGTTTTGGGATCAATTCCCGAACCCGATAAGGTAAGTTTGGTAGCATGTTTTAGTCCAGAAGTCAATAAAAAAGGACTGCAAGCTGGCAAATTTGTCGGAGGAATTGCCAAAATTTGCGGCGGCGGTGGCGGCGGACGCCCGAATTTAGCCCAAGCAGGTGGACGAGATTCCAGCAAGTTAAAAGAAGCCTTAGAAACGGCTCGAACTCAATTGCTTGAAGGATTGAAATAATAGAATAGGGTGGGAAATTCCCACCCTAGATTATTAGTCAGAAACTTCTGTCATATCATGTTCGGTAGCAAAGGTAGTGCAAGTAGGGGCCGGTTTTACCAACCAATTTGCGGAACCACGAAATATATCGTAAAACCCGCCCCTACTGTAGGGGCGGGTTTTACGAGAAATATTTGCGCTTGGGCGCAAAGGTTAAATAAACCCTTCCTTTGCTTACGCTACCGATGCAACCGGACATGATATCAGTTCGTTACCCGCTTTTTCTAGATGCTTTTCGTCGGCGTAAAAAGCCAAAATCTCCAGGCATCGCACTCTTCGGGGCGGGTTTATAAATACAATTCGCTTAGTCTCTTTCGTTTTGGGTAAAACCCGCCCCTACAACACCATTAAATATGTTTAAGCGCTTTTTAGTGGGATACTAAACTCAAAACGGCAAAATTTTTATGACCTTACGCCAGAAGACATTGCTGCTGATTGGCGTCACCCTGATCGGGTTACTTGGGGTGCTATACGCTACTTTATCTACGATCCTGCTGGGCTACCTTTATGACTTGGAGGTAACAAAAACTCGCCAGGAATTGAAACGCGCGCTGGATTCTTTGTCAGAAGATGTGGCACAACTCAGCGTTGTGGCGCGTCAGTGGGGTGCGTGGGACGATGCTTACAAGTTTATGGGGAATGGCGAACGCAAGTTTATTCAATCGAATTTCAGCGACTCGCTGTTCTTCGATTTCAGGTTAAATTTAGTACTGCTTAGCCGTCCTTCCGGTCAAATTGTTTTCAGCCGAGGCTTGAATTTAAGGCAACAAAAAGCGATGCCGGTGCCACAAGCGTTGATTGATGCTAACTTTGAGCTGCAAAGCACCGATTTAAGAAGCGGTTATCGAGGTATCCTGCTAGTGCCGGAAGGCACGCTGATTGTTGCTTCACAGCCGATTGTTACTACAAATGGCTCTGGCCCTAGTCGCGGTAGTTTAGCGATCGCTCGCTACCTCAACACTGCTGAACTCAATCGCTTAAAGGCGCTCAACCAATTATCTATTACCATCCACAAGGTTAACAACCCTCGCTTACCAACTGATTTTCAACAAGCCCGTTCTGAATTTAAGGTTTCTAAAGAAAGATTGCTCCATCTTGAATCAAACCGCTTACTCAGTAGCGACGAGTTGATTATCCGTCCGCTGAATAACGATACCATGTCGGGCTATGCCTTACTCCGCGATATCTACGGCAAACCTGCTTTGCTATTGCGAGTAGACAGCCCCAGAGTTATTTACAAGCAAGGTTTAGTGGGTCTGCGCTATCTAATTTTATCCTTGCTCGGAGTGGGGTTAATTTTTGTTTTGGCGACGCTATTGCTGTTAGAAAAATTAGTCTTGTTGCGCTTAGCTCGCCTGAGTAAAGATGTCAAATCTATCGGGACAAGCAACGATCTATCAATGCGGGTGTTCAGCAATGGAGCCGATGAACTATCGAGTTTAGGTAAAACGATTAACTGGATGTTGTCAGCTTTAGAATCTTCTTTAAAAGATCTAAAAGCCGAACGGGAAAAAGCCGAACAACTGCTGCTTAATATTTTACCCCAACCGATTGCCAATCGGTTGAAAAAAGAGGAACGCACCATCGCTGATAGTTTCAACGAAGCGACGGTTTTATTTGCGGATATTGTTGGCTTTACCAATTTATCTGCTCATACGCCGCCGGTAGAATTAGTCAACTTGCTCAACCAAATATTTTCGGCTTTTGATCGATTAGCCGAACAGCATGGATTGGAGAAAATTAAAACCATTGGCGACGCTTATATGGTGGTTGGCGGTATTCCCACTCCAGGAAGCGATCGCGCGCAAGCCGTTGCGGAAATGGCGATCGATATGCTCAAAGAAATTCAACAATTTAATGCGCTTAATCATGCTGAGTTTAATATGCGAATTGGCATCAATACCGGGCCAGTTGTCGCCGGAGTTATTGGCCTCAAAAAGTTTATTTACGATTTGTGGGGCGATACCGTTAACATTGCTAGCCGCATGGAGTCTCAGGGTATACCCGGATGCATTCAGGTTACCGATGCTACTTATGAGCGTTTAAAAGATAAGTATGAATTTGAGCAAAGAGGCGTTATTCAGGTAAAAGGAAAGGGAGAAATGATGACTTATTTGCTTCTGGGAAGAAAGTAAGAAATGAGTGCGTTAGTATACTGGGTAATGGGGCGCTTGTTTAGGGGTCAATTCCGCAGCCAGAACGGTTGAGTTGGGTATCATGTTTTAGCCAAAAAGTCAATTAAAAAGTGTTAAAAATAAGGTTGTTTGTGGGAGCATAAGCCCGAATCTCGCGCCAGCCGGAGGGCGCGATCCGACTAAGTTAAAACAAGCCCTCAAAAGCGATCGCACTTAGTTTTACTCAGCCTTGAAATAATTTTTGTATTTAATCCGGATTAGGTCATTTGTCATCGGTCATAGGTATGGTCATGGTTTGTTAAAAGAAAATCTATAGATCTATGACCTATACGGATCATCTGGGGGATCTTAAATGAAACTGTATCAAAAAACACTACTTACGATTGGGGTTACGCTTTCAGGTCTAATTGGGGTTTTGTATGCGACCACATCATCGATTTTGGTGAACGGCTTTACCCAATTGGAAAAAAGAGAGGTACGACAGAACGTTCAACGAGTTCAAAACGCCTACTCTAATTATCTAAATGAGTTTAATTCTTTGAATTATCAATGGGCGGCTTGGGATGAAACTTATGCCTTCATCCAAAATAGTAACCCGGATTACATTAAACGCAATCTCCGCCCAGCAGATTTCCAAACGCTAAATATCAATTTGATTTTGTATCTCAACGCCTCTGGTAACTTGGTTTATGGGCGGGGATTCAATCTCAAACAACGCCAGTTTAAGCCAGTGCCAAAAGGATTTTTGCCAACGCTTAGATCTAAAATGAACCTGCGACAACAGCCAAACAATATGACGCGCTTCAGTGGCATTGTGTTGTTACCTGAAGGCCCGCTGGTGCTTTCCGCATTGCCAATTCTTACAGGTCAAGGAAAAGGCCCTGTTCGAGGCACTTTAATCATGGGGCGCTACTTGAACAGTGACGAAATCAAGCGTCTGAGTCAATTAACCCGCTTAAATATTACCGCGTACAAGGTAACAGATCCCCAGTTGCCGATAGACGTTTCTGAGGCGAAAGCTGCTTTGTCTTCCGAGGTGCAGTCCTCTGAAACTTCAATTGTGGTTCAGCCAAGTTCAACTGATACGATTAGAGGATACACGCTGCTGCAAGATATCTACAATCAGCCTGCACTGCTCTTGCGAGTAGACTTGCCGAGAGATATTTATCAGCAAGGTCGAGTCAGCCTGAATTATTTCATTGTATCCCTACTCGTGGTTGGGTTTGTATTTACCGTTGCGACTTTATTGCTGTTAAGGCGATTGGTGTTGTCTCGCTTGGCGCGTCTGAGTAATGAAGTCAAGATTATTGGATCGACGGGGGATTTTTCAATGCGCGTAGCGGTTTCTGGTGCGGATGAATTGTCGAGTTTGGGTAGCACAATTAATTGGATGTTAGAAGCATTGGAATCTTTTTTAAAAGAACTATCAGCAGAACGAGAAAAAGCCGATCAATTGCTACTAAATGTCTTACCCCACCCAATCGCAAATCGGTTGAAAAACGAGCAAAGCACTATCGCTGACAGCTTCGCCGAGGCAACTGTTTTATTTGCCGATATTGTTGGCTTTACCGCAATGGCTAGTCATACATCTCCGGTAGAATTGGTCAGCTTGCTCAATCAGATATTTTCAGCTTTCGATCGGCTGGCTGAACTGCATGGTTTAGAAAAAATCAAGACGATTGGCGATGCCTATATGGTGGTGGGTGGAATTCCCGTGCATCGAGAAGATCACGTTGAATCTGTTGCCCAAATGGCGCTGGATATGCAAGAGGCAATTAGCCGATTTAATCAGGAAAAAAATTCTGAATTTACCATGAGGATCGGTATCAGCACTGGGCCCGTCGTCGCGGGAGTGATTGGCATCAAAAAGTTTATTTACGATTTATGGGGCGATACGGTTAATATTGCCAGTCGCATGGAATCACACGGCCTTCCTGGATGCATTCAAGTTACTGTTGCCACTTATGAGCGTTTAAAAGATAAGTTTAAGCTGGAAAAGCGAGGCGTTATTCAGGTAAAAGGTAAGGGAGAAATGACAACTTATTTACTGCTGGGAAGAAAGTAAGAATATCGCAGCTTACTTAGAGGTGATTTTAAAGTAAATATTAAGCCAAAGTAGGGGGCGTTAACGCCCCCTATTTTTGAGAGCGATCGCTACACCTTAGATAAAATATCAGATAAAATATCGGGCAATAGTGACGGTGCGATCGCTTTGTCAATTGCTTGGTTAAAATCCGGGTTTGCCAGTGGCTTGGAAGTCAGTTCAACCAAGTTATTTGTTTCTAAATTCAAATCCGGATTCAACAACAGTTGAACCATAGAATCTGTAGCAGGTAGCGCAGCAGTTGCGACATCCGTTGTGGGGTTAGATCCGAACTTGCTACCAATCGCCAGTCCAAAGAATAGCAGAAATAGCAGGACAAAAGTGAATACGCGCTTGTGCATCGCTTGTAACTTGACCTTGACTAAACGACAATTTCTGGTAACTAATTTTATATTTCCCAGATTGTTTTGCCAAATAACATTGTAGGGGCACGGCATCAATTATTTTGC
>DNGJ01000088.1:15325-39260 GCA_003486305.1 Cyanobacteria bacterium UBA11371 | reverse complement strand
TTAACGCTGCCGCTACACAAACATTCGGTGTACCATCAACGGCTGCAATCCGCTGTATCCCCTCCAAACCCGGTTTCTATAGTCAGTCCTATCGAGTCGATTTTTTTTTATTTTTGTAACCGATGCAAGTACCACCATTACCTGACAACGAAGCAGCGAGGCTGGCAGCCCTTGCTAGGTATGAAATTCTCGATACTCCGCCGGAAAAGGAATTTGACGAGTTAACCCGCCTAGCTGCATACATTTGCGGTACGCCAATCGCCTTAATTAGTTTAGTCGATGCCGACCGCCAGTGGTTCAAGTCAAAAGTTGGGATAGAGGCATCGGAAACACCCCGCGAGGTGGCATTCTGCGCCCACACGATTCTGCAACAAGACCCCTTAATCGTTTCCAATGCCTTAGAAGACGATCGCTTTGCTACTAACCCTTTGGTAAGCGAAGATCCAAAAATCCAGTTTTATGCGGGCGCACCGCTGATCGCCTCGGATGGCTGTGCTTTGGGAACCCTCTGTGCAATTGACCGCATTCCCCGCGATCTCACCCCGGAACAGATCGAGGCGCTGCAAGCGTTGAGTCGCCAAGTAGTCAGACAGATCGAGATGCGGCGTAACATCGTCGCCCTGGAACGCAATGCCCTGAAGCATCAAGGGTCGCAGAAGCAGCGCCAGCGATTTTTTAAACAAATTGTCGCAGGATTTGGGTTAGCCGCCACAATTTTGGCGGGTATCGGCTTGGTTTCCTATCGCAGTTTTACCGAACAAATCGAGGTTTCTAAGCAGGTAGTACAAAGCGAAAAAGTCCTCGAAAAGCTCGATAGTATCCTTTCCCAAATCAAAGATGCGGAAACTGGTCAACACGGCTATTTGCTGACGGGAGAAGAGCGCTATCTGGAACCGTATAACGCGACGGTTAAGGTTGTCGAGGGGGAAGTTAAGCAATTGCGGCAATTAACCGCCCAAAATCCCAACTATCAACGGCAAATCGCTACGCTGGAAACTTTGACGGCAGCAAAACTGGCTCTGATTCAGGAGACAATAGAACTGCGGAGGAACAAGGGGTTTGAGTCGGCGTTGCAGGCGATTCAAACTAATCGGGGAAACAACCTGATGGATTATATTCGCGCGACGATCGCTTCTATGCAAAACAGAGAGCGTCAGTTGTTACATCTGCACCAGCAGGCGCAACAAGCGATCGCTCAAAAGGCGCTTTTTACCTTTTGTGCGGGTATGTTCTTCAGCGCGATCGTTCTCGCGCTTGTCTACTATTTGATTTATCGGGAAATCGCATCGCGTCACCAAACTGAACTAGCATTAGAACTAGAGCGAGATTTCAATACCGCGATTGTTGATACAGTCGGCGCTTTGGTGCTAGTTCTCGACCCACAAGGGCGAATTATCCGCTTTAACCGCATCGCTGAGCAATTAACGGGTTACTCTAAAGGTGAAGTCGAGGGCAAGGTTGTCTGGGATTTGTTCGCGATTTCCCACGAGATAGAGCGCTTTAAAACTGCGTTTGAGCAGCTCAAGCAAAACCCGTATTCGATCAACAATTATGAAACCACCTGGGTGGTGCGGGATGGAAGTACTAGAAAAATTGCTTGGACAACTACAACGCTTCGCAGTCCAGACAGTAGATTTGAATACGCGATCGCTACTGGCATCGATATAAGCGATCGCAAGCAAGCCGAACAGCGTCAGGCTGTGCAGTATGCCACCACCCAAATTTTAGCAGAATCTGCCACAATTGAAGCGGCTATACAAAATATCATCAAAGCAATTTGTGAAACTTTAGACTGGGATTTAGGCGAACTTTGGATGCGAGATGACCCCGAAGCGATGCAATCTTTAACCTGTACAAATCTTTGGATGAGTCCATCAATTGAACTCCCAGATTTTATCGCCGAAATGGGTGAAATTACCTTTAATATTGGTGTGGGATTGCCCGGTCTAATTTGGCAGACAGCTTCCCCGCACTGGATTAATGATGTTGTCGATGATTCCAACTTTGAGCGGATAGAAAGCGCCCGTAAAGATGGACTGCACGGTGCATTTGGGTTCCCGATCCTAGATGATGTAGAAGTTTTGGGAGTTATGACTTTCTATAGCACTTCTGTTCGGCGACCAGAGGGAAACCTGCTCGATAAAATGGCGGATATTGGTCGCCAAATCGGTCAGTTTATCCGGCGCAAACAAGCTGAGTTGCAGCTTAAAGAAACTCAAGACAGACTGCAAGCGGTAATGGACAACAGCACAGCAATGATTTCTGTCAAAGATCCTGCTGGTCGCTATCAGTTTATTAATCGGAGATTTGAAAATCTGTTTGACGTTACCAACGCAGAAATTCAGGGCAAAACAGACGGGGATTTATTCCCAGAAGAGGTAGCTAATAATATTCGCAAAAACGATGTTAAAGTCCTCACAAGTGGGGTTCCTTTAGAAATGGAAGAATTGGTTTCCCAAGCGGATGGATTGCATACCTATTTGTCGGTTAAATTTCCCCTACAAGACCCGCTGACGAATCGTCCTTACGCCGTCTGCGGCATGGCAACTGACATCACCTTCCGCAAGCATCTGGAAGAATCGCTACAAGAAATCATGCGGCTACAACAAGCGATTTTAAACAGTGCTAACTATACGATTATTTCCACTAACTCTGAGGGCATTATTCAAACTTTCAATTCTGCGGCAGAATACTTGTTAGGCTACAGTGCTGAAGAAGTATTGGGTAAAACGACTCCAGCGATTTTTCACGACCCAGACGAGGTGGTGCAAAAAGCGGGAATTCTCTCGCAGGAATTGGGCATAAATATTGCTCCTGGATTTGAAGTTTTTGTTGCTAAAGCCCGCCAGGGAGTCGCTGATGAGAATGAATGGACTTATATTCGCAAAGATGGCAGTCGCTTTCCGGTGCGACTATCAGTAACTGCGCTGCGTGACGAGGAAGGAAAGATTACGGGATTTTTGGGCATCGGCAGCGATATCACTCTCGCCAAGCAGGCAGAAGCCGCACTCAAAGAAAGCGAAGAACGATATCGAGATTTGTTTGAAAATGCTAATGATTTAATTCAATCAGTTGCGCCCGATGGTCGGTTTTTATATGTGAATAAAGCTTGGAAAAAAACTTTGGGATATAACTGTGCTGAAGTGCCAAACCTGACGGTGTGGGACATAATACATCCCGATTGTCAAGAACACTGCATGGAGATATTTGGGCGGGTAATGTGTGGAGAAAAGATCGATCGCGTTGAAGCTGATTTCATCACCAAACACGGTGAAAAAATCTCCGTTGAAGGTGGCGTAAACTGTAAAATTGTCGAGGGAAAGGCAGTTATAACTCGCGCTATTTTCCGAGATGTTACCGAGCGCAAACGGGTGCAAAAAGCCTTGCGTATCGAACAAGAAAAAGTCGAACAATTGCTGCTGAATGTGTTACCTCCGCCCATCGTGTCGCGCCTGAAACAGGAACCTAGTTCGATTGCTGATAGTTTCCCCGAAGCGACTGTTTTGTTTGCCGATATTGTTGGCTTTACCAAGATTGCCGATTTAATTTCTCCCGCTACTTTAGTTGATTTATTGAACGAAATCTTCTCCAGCTTCGATTTGTTGACTCAAAAATACGGTTTGGAGAAAATCAAGACGATTGGCGATGCGTACATGGTGGCGGGTGGGATTCCTACCCCTCGCGCCGACCATGCAGAAGCGATCGCACTCCTCGCACTCGATATGCAACATGCGATCGCGAGTTTCAACACTCAGCGCGGCGAGGACTTCAATATCCGCATCGGTATCCATACAGGCCCCGTTGTTGCTGGTGTAATTGGTATCAAAAAGTTCATCTACGACCTCTGGGGCGATACGGTCAATACCGCCAGCCGCATGGAATCTCACGGCCTCCCTGGTTGCATTCAGGTATCATATACTACCTATCAAATCCTCCTGGATCGGTTTTTATTTGAGCAGCGAGGCGCGATCGATGTCAAAGGTAAAGGGCAGATGCAGACTTATTTTCTTAAAGGCATAAAATCTCGTTGAGCCAACAAACTCTCCGCGTCTTCTTAGTCAAACCAGAGAAAGAACGCGGGAATTAGAATATATTTGTATAAAATATTCTGGCAAATCTAAAAAAATGGGTCAAAACCGCGTATCTACTGGAATTTCAGGACTTGATGAGGTGCTTGAGGGTGGATTTATCCCCAACCGAGCTTATCTCGTGCGGGGTGGCCCTGGTTGTGGTAAAACTACTTTGGGAATGCACTTTCTTGCAGCTGGTTTAGAGCAGGGAGAAGCGGGTTTATTCATTACTTTAGGCGAATCAGAAAAGCAACTGCGTCAAAATACTGCAAACTTAAGTCCTTACTTGGAAAAACTGACTTTTCTCGACCTCAGTCCTACCTCGGATTTCTTCACCGAAGTGCAAAGCTACGATCTTTTTTCCCCTGCTGAGGTGGAACGAGAACCGATTACCCAAAAAATCATAGAGCAAGTAAAAGCTCTCAAACCGCAGCGAGTGTTTCTCGACTCGATGACTCAGTTGCGTTACCTCTCGACTGACTCGTCTCAATTCCGCAAACAAGTACTTTCATTCCTGCGGTTTTTGAGCGAACAAGGCGCAACTGTCTTGTTTACATCTGAAGCCAGTTTAGAGGCTCCAGATGAAGATTTGCAATTTATCAGCGATGGCGTCATTAACTTAGCGCTGACAGGGGATAAACGCACTCTGAGCGTTACTAAGCTTCGCGGCTCGAATTTCCGCAATGGTTCCCACTCAATGCGCTTGACTGCTACTGGGATGGAAGTCTTCCCGCGTTTGGTTCCCGAAGCCTTTAAGCGCGTTTTCGATCCGGTGTCTATCCCGTCGGGTATTCCAGAACTCGACGAACTGCTGCACGGTGGCTTGGAGCGGGGTACGGTGACGATTATTAGCGGGCCAAGCGGTGTGGGGAAAACTACTCTGGGGCTTCAATTTATGAAGGAAGCCGCTGGTAGGGGAGAACGTTCGGTTGTGTATTCTTTTGAAGAAGAAGTTGAAATTATACTATCTCGGTGCGAATCTGTCAATATTCCAGCAAGGACGATGAGCGATCGCGGCACGCTGTCGGTTCAAAAGGTGGAACCGCTGCAATACATGGCGGACGAGCTTGCCAACATTGTGCGTTACGATGTAGAGCAGAATGGGACAAAAATTGTCATGTTGGATAGCGTGGTTGGTTATCGTCTGGCGGTGAGGGGGGAAGACTTGATTAGCCACCTTCATGCATTGTGCAAGTATTTGGCAAATATGGGCGTGACGGTACTGTTGATCAATCAGACAGAAGCGATCGCAAGTGATTTCCAAGCAACAGAAGCAGGCATTACCTACCTAGCAGATAATATCGTTTTTCTGCGCTATATAGAACGACATCTAAATAATAAAATTGAGTTAGCCAAGGCAATTGGCGTGCTGAAAAAACGCCTGACTAACTTTGAGAAAACCCTGCGACCTTTAGAAATTAGTCGCTACGGCATTAAAGTCGGTCAAGTAATGCCAGGATTGCAAACTATTCTCAGCGGTATACCCATCGTAATTGAGAAAAATACCAAGCAATAGGTATGGCGAACAAACGAGCAGTTTTGGCATTAGATCGCAATCTCCGCAACCTAGAACTTTTGGCGCAATTTCTCGCCAAGCAAGGGTATAAAGTTGAGAGTATTTCCACCCTGGAAGAGTTCGATCAAATCCTCGCCGAACCAGAAACAATTGGGGTAGCTTTAGTAGATATCTCTGGTTTCGATCGCTCGATTTGGCAATACTGCGAAAAACTGCACGAACTAAAAATACCTTTCCTAGTATTATCTCCTAAACAAAGCTCCGCCATTCGACAAGAAAGCTTTGCTCGCGGCGCTCAAAGTATGTTAGTTAAGCCACTCGTTGTCAAAGAGTTGCTCGCAATTCTTCGCAGTATGTTGCGCGATCCAGATTGATACCGATCTGCTTTTCAATGGTAATAGACAAGCTAGATCGGCGAGTAATATGATGTCCGCTAGCTTAGGTTGTGTATAATTTTTGATGCTGTAGGGGCGGGTAATACCTGCCCATTCTGTAAGATCGCGAGAAATTTTTTTAAACCCGCCCCGGCTACGCTATCGATGCTACCGGACATCATATAATATGATGTCCTTAAGATTACCCATAATTAGCAGCCGGGACACGGCACGATAAACTTTATCTATGTTGGAGAGATCTCTGATGCCGTGTCCCTACGCAACAACTCTGTGAGATTTTTTTATTATGGGCAATGAGCGCGGACATCATATCATAAGCTGTTACCCATTGAATTTGTACAACATGGGAAGCTCTTGGATCTGGGGGAGCCAGGGAGAGGGATTGGCAGTTTTATCCCGATATTACAAATATACAAATTAGCTGCGCGTTAGCTTACTACCGAAGATGATATAACAAAATATTTCTTGGTTCCACAGATTGATTGCTAAAACCCGCCCCTACTACTTTAATTTCCGTAGATTTACGTATTTTTCCCGAAGAAATTAGCCAGCCGATTGTTATATCCTGCACTGTAGAGAAGTAGGAAAATTAGATAAAGTAGCAGTATGTTCCAGGGGTGCAGGTCTAAATCGAGTTGGAAAACTGGAGGGCAAACGCCTTTGTCAATCGTTTTTTTATTTTTGTAACCGATGCAATTATTATCGATGGCTAGAAATGAAGCAGCGCGGCTAGAGGCTCTTGCTAGATATGAAATTCTCGATACTCCAGAGGAGGCGCAATTTGACGATTTAACGGCAATGGCTGCGCGGATTTGCGGCACTCCAATTGCTTTAATCGATCTACTCGATGCTTCGAGGTTGTGGTTTAAATCAAAGGTGGGAGTGTCAGTTAGGGAACTTCCGAGAGTCGAGTCATCTTTTTGTAACCATGCGATTAAATACCCTGATGATTTGCTAATTGTACCCGATGCTTTAGAAGACGAACGATTTATTAGCTGTCCTGTAGTTAGTAATGAACCCTATATCCGGTTTTATGCCGGTGCGCCTTTGGTGACACCCGATGGCTTTGCCCTTGGCACTCTGTGCGTTTTAGATACGCTTCCCCGCGATTTAAACCCAGAACAGATCGAGGCTTTGCGGATTTTGAGCCATCAAGTAATGACACAGTTAGAGTTACGGCTCAATTTAAAGAAACTATCACAAAAAACTGCACAACTTTTAGCGAGTCAAGAGCGATTTGAATTAGCGCTTAAAGCAATTAATGAGGGATTGTGGGAGCGAAATTTTCTCACCAATGAGGCGTATTATTCCCCGCAGTGGAAAAGTATGTTGGGCTATGAAGGGGAAGAAATTGGCGATTCTATACAAGAATGGCAAAAACTGATACATCCCGACGATCGCGATCGCATCATGGCACGAATGCAGCTGCACTTGAATGGGACAACCTCCACCTGTGAAGCCGAATATCGCTTGCGCCACAAGGACGGTAGCTATCGCTGGATTCTGTCTCGTGCGGTTTCTGTGCGCGACGCATATGGTAAGGTGGAGCGGATGACAGGCTGCGATGCCGATATTAGCCAAAGCAAGCGCACCCAACAGCATCAAGCGATACAATATGCCACTACCCGTATTTTATCAGAATCTGCCACAATTGAAGCGGCTATCCAAAATATCATCAAAGCAATTTGTGAAACTTTAGCATGGGATTTTGGCGAACTTTGGATGTTAGAGAAAGGGCAAGCGACGCCATATTTAAGTTTTACAAATTTTTGGATGAGTCCATCAATTGACCTGCCAGAGTTTATCGCAGAAGCGGGGGAAATTACCTTTAAGTTTGGTGAAGGATTTCCCGGTCGAATTTGGCAGACAGGCGAGCCGCAATGGGTTGCTAATGTCCTCGATGATGCCAACTTCCTGCGACGAGTAAGCGCGCGTGAAGATGGATTGCACGGCGCATTTGGGTTGCCGATTTTAGATGAAAGTAACGTCCTGGGAGTATTGACTTTTTATAGCAGCTTTATTCGCCAACCAGATCGAGAAATGCTCGTTCTAATGGCGAATATTGGTAGCCAAATTGGTCAGTTTATCCGGCGCAAACAAGCAGAGTTAAAACTTAAAGAAACTCAAGACAGATTGCAAGCCATAATGGACTACAGTAGCTCGCTGATTTTTATTAAAGATGCTGCTGGTCGCTTCCAGTTTATTAACCGGAAATTTGAAAAGGTTTTTAACATTACCAACGCAGAAATTCAGGGGAAGTGCGATCGCGATTTATTTCCGGAAGAAATAGCCGCAAATCTCCGGGAAAACGATATTAAAGTATTCAACAGCAACAGTACTTTAGAAATAGAAGAACTTGTTGCCCAAGAGGATGGATTGCATACCTATTTATCGGTTAAATTCCCTTTGCCAGATCCGGTATCGGGTCGCCCTGACGCCATCTGCGGCATGGCAACTGATATCACCTTCCGCAAACGCATTGAAGCCGCACTGTTGGAGAAGGAAGAAAGACTGCGATTGGCTCTCGATGCTTCCGGGATGGTGACTTGGGACTGGGATATGATTAATAACAAATCAACTTGGTCGGATAATTTTGAGCAGTTGTTGGGTCTAAATCCGGGTAGTTTCGGCAAAACTTTTCAAGCGTTTTTCAAATGCGTTCATCGGGAAGATAGACGATCGCTCGCTCAAGATATAAGACGATGCATCAAGCAGAAAACTGACCACAATCTGGAATTCCGCATTGTTTGGCCTGATGGTAGTATCCGGTGGATCGGCGGCAGAGGCAGAGCATTTTACAATGAAAGCGGAAAAGCAGTTCGCACGATCGGCACGGCGAAGGATATAAGCGATCGCAAAGTGGCTGAAATCGCTTTGCGAAAGCAGCAGGCGGCGCTGATGCAACTATCGCAATGCAAGCCACTCTACGGCGGTAATTTGGCTCAATCGTGGTGGGAAATTGTCGAAACAGCCGCGCGCACGTTAAACGTCGAACGCGCCAGCGTCTGGATCTTCAACAGTAAGCGAAAAAAGATCCGCTGTCTTGACTTGTACGAAGCGAGTATAAACTTGCATACAGCGGGGACTGTGCTGCGTGCAGTTGACTGTCCCAGGTATTTTCAAGCACTACAAGCAGAACAAGCGATCGCTGCCCACAACGCCGACACCGATGCGCGCACGCAAGAACTTTCCCCTTCCTACCTCGCCCCACTGGGAATTACATCCAAGCTAGATGTGCCAATTCGCGTCGGTGGACAGACAATCGGCGTACTCTGTCACGAACATATAGGAACTCCCAGACAGTGGGGACTCGAAGAGCAAAACTTTGCTAGTTACTTAGCTTATATGGCGTCTTTAGCCATCGAAGCCCACGCACGCAAACAAGCTCAAAAAGCCTTGCGTAAAGAACAAGAAAAAGTCGAGGAACTGCTGCTCAATGTGTTACCTCCGCCCATCGTGTCGCGTCTGAAACACCAACAATGCTCGATTGCTGATTGTTTCAATGAAGCAACGGTTTTGTTTGCTGATATCGTTGGCTTTACGACGATTGCCGATTTAATTTCTCCCGCTACTTTAGTTGATTTGCTCAATGAAATCTTCTCCAGCTTCGATTTGCTGACGCAAAAATACGGCTTGGAGAAAATCAAGACGATTGGCGATGCGTACATGGTGGCGGGTGGTATTCCTACCCCTCGCGCCGATCATGCAGAAGCGATCGCTCTGTTCGCACTCGATATGCAACATGCGATCGCGAGTTTCAATACTCAGTGCGGCGAGGACTTCAGCATCCGCATCGGTATCCATACAGGCCCCGTCGTTGCTGGTGTAATTGGTATCAAAAAGTTTACCTACGACCTCTGGGGAGATACGGTCAATACCGCCAGCCGCATGGAATCTCACGGCCTCCCGGGTTCCATTCACGTATCAGAAACAACATACCATATCCTCCAGGATAAGTTTCTGTTTGAGGCGCGAGGCGCGATCGATGTCAAAGGTAAAGGGCAGATGCGTACTTATTTTCTTAAGGGTAGAAAATCTAACTTGGTCTAGGTGAAAATTTATGTCATAACTTGCCCGCTGAACCTGTTAAAAAAAAGTGAATAATTTAACAAGAGATTGTCTGGTATGGGATGATATAACATCATTGGTAATTGGTAATTGGTAATTGGTAATTGGTAATTGCAAGGTTGTTAATGGCATTTTTTCTATGAGCGATTAGCCATTAGCAATTAGCCATTAGCACTTTAAATATTGTCATTACTAATCGGGGGAATAAAGCAGTGCAATTCGATAACTACAACCCAGGCGATTTTTACGACGAACTGTTTATAGCTCCAGGTAAACCCCGCCCTGAAGCAATGTTGTTAGTCGAGAAAATTAATTCCCTATCGCTACAGGAATTACTGCGAAGACAACAAGCAGCACAAACGGCGTTGATGAAATTGGGGGCAACTTTTAACGTTTATGGGGATAGTCAAGGACAAGATCGCATCTTTCCTTTTGATGTGATTCCGAGAATTGTTTCAGCACAGGAATGGCAGGTGCTAGAAAGGGGACTTAAACAGCGCATCTATGCTTTGAATTGTTTTATTGCAGATATCTACGACGAGCAAAAGATGATCAAAGACGGGGTGATTCCCGTGGAAATGATTGCATCGGCGAGTCGGTTTCTTTCTCCTTGCATCGGGTTAAAACCTCCAGGCGGGATTTGGTGTCACATTACGGGGACGGATTTAGTGCGCGATCGCAAGGGCGAATGGTACGTTTTAGAAGATAACTTGCGCTGTCCTTCGGGCATTTCCTACGTGCTAGAAAATCGCCAAGTGATGAAGAATTCTTTCCCAGAGTTGTTTGCTCAAATGGGAATTCAACCCGTGGATGGATACGCGAGTCATTTACTCGACGCCCTGTTAAATTTAGCACCAACGGTTCCCGAACCCAACGTAGTAGTTTTGACGCCGGGGATTTACAATTCCGCCTACTTTGAACATTCTTTCCTCGCCCAACAAATGGGGGTAGAATTAGTAGAAGGGCGGGATTTGGTGGTATCGGATGGCTACTTGCAAATGCGTACCACAAAAGGATTAAAGCGCGTTGATGTGATTTACCGACGTATCGATGACGACTTTATCGACCCGAAAGTTTTCCGTAGCGACTCGCTGCTAGGCGTACCGGGGTTGATGGAAGTGTACCATCAGGGACGAGTAGCGATCGCCAACGCACCGGGTACGGGTATTGCAGACGACAAAGCCATCTACGCCTACGTACCCAAAATGATTAAATACTACCTGGGCGAAGAACCGATATTGCAAAACGTCCCCACTTACATTTGTGAGGATGAAAAAGAACGCACCTACGTGCTAGAAAATCTCGATCAGCTAGTCGTCAAATCGGCAAACGAGTCAGGGGGATACGGGATGTTAATTGGACCCCACGCCACCGAAGAAAAACGCCAAGAATTCGCCCAATTAATCCAGGAAAACCCCCGCAACTACATCGCCCAGCCTACCCTATCGCTTTCGAGAGTACCGACAATTGTAGGCGATCGCTTTGAAGGTTGTCACGTAGATTTGCGACCTTATATTATTTACGGTCAAGATATCTACGTTCATCCAGGCGGACTAACTCGCGTAGCACTCAAAAAAGGTTGCTTAGTCGTCAACTCTTCCCAAGGCGGCGGTAGCAAAGATACTTGGGTGCTGGCAAATTAGCTAATGGCTAATGGCTAATGGCTAATTGTTAGGAGAAAACTTCAATTAGCAATTAGCAATTAGCAATTAGCAATTAGCAATTAGCAATTAGCAATTACCAATTACCAATTACCCATTATGTTAAGTCGCGTTGCTAATTCCATTTACTGGCTGAATCGTTACGTAGAAAGAGCGGATAACGTAGCGCGTTTCATCGATGTGAATTTGAATTTAATTCTAGATTTTCCCACAGGAGTAGCCGAACAGTGGGAGCCTTTAGTATTAACGACGGGCGACACTGCAATATTTAAAGAACGCTACGGTCAAGCCTCGGCAGAAAACGTGATTCAATTCCTAGCATTTGACAGCGAATATCCCAATTCAATTGTATCGTGCTTGCAGCGATCGCGGGAAAATGCTCGATCGATTCGCGAAATAATTTCTTCCGAAATGTGGGAGCAAGTTAATGCTTTTTACCTGATGGTAAAAGAAGCAGCAAAAGAACAAACCCTGGCTGAATTGCACGAATTTTTCACGCAAGTAAAACTATCTAGCCATTTGTTCGCCGGGGTGATGGATGCCACAATGAGTCATAACGAAGGATGGCATTTTGGGCGCATGGGGAGATTTTTGGAACGCGCGGATAAAACCAGTCGCATCCTGGATGTAAAATACTTTATTCTGTTACCTTCAGTCACAGATGTTGGCACGCCCCTAGATGAAATTCAGTGGATGGCTTTGCTAAAATCTGCTAGCGCTTACGAAATGTATCGCAAATCCAAGCAACATCGAATTATTCCCACTCGCGTCGCAGAGTTTTTAATTTTAGACCGCGAGTTTCCCCGGTCAATTCAGTTTTGTTTGTCCCAAGTAGCAGAATCTTTGGAACGAATTAATGGCTCTCCAGAAATCACTTGCAATACAACCGTGGGAAGGGCGTTAGGTCGCTTGCGAGCCGAACTAGAATATACAACAATGGAAGAGATTATGGAAATCGGTCTGCATCAATTTTTGGATAACTTGCAGCAGCGAATGAATCAGGTAGGAAAAAAAATATTTGAAGCGTTTTTCGCACTGCAACCTGTTAGCTAATAGGTAATGGGTAATGGGTAATACAAGACCTACGCAAAGAAACCGGGTTTCTATAAAACATCTTCGCTTTAGAACTAGAGATCAACGCAAAAACCCGGTATCTCAGATCGGGTTTTACCAATTACCAATTACCAATTACCAATTACCAATTACCAATCACCAATTACCAATTACCAATGCATTACCAAATATTACACACCACGACTTATACTTACGATCCGGCGGTGGTTTTAAACCCCCATGTAGTGAGGTTGCGATCGCGCGCAGACGGAAACCAAACTCTGCACTCTTTTTCCCGAGAAATTAGTCCAGAACCCGCCGGAATTTCCCAGGTGCTAGACTTAGAAGGAAATGCCGTCACTCGCATGTGGTTCGTAGAACCCACCGACCATTTAACGATTAAAGTCGCATCCTTAGTTGAAACTCACTGTACCAATCCCTTCAACTACATTTTAGAACCTTGGGCAACCCAGCTACCGATTGATTATCCAAGTTCAGTCCTCACCCAAATAATGCCTTACCTCAACCCCCAAGGGACATCAAATATAGACCCAACTATCTACGAACTAGCGCAAGAAATTTGCCATGAAGTTAGCGGAAAAACCGCTGTATTCTTGACACAATTGAATCAAAGGATTTACAATAATTGCAAACAGGAAATTCGGGAAACAGGCGCACCCTTTCCCCCAGGAATTACCTGGAAACAAAAAGCAGGTTCTTGCCGAGATCTTGCGGTTGTTTTTATCGAAGCATGTCGCGCCGTTGGTTTAGCTGCTAGATTTGTTAGCGGATATCAAGAAGGCGACCCCGACAACGAAGATCAACATCTCCACGCTTGGGCAGAAGTATATTTACCGGGTGCAGGTTGGCGCGGGTACGATCCGATACAAGGTTTAGTTGTAGCAGATCGACATATTAGTTTAGTAGCGAGTGCTGTACCAAAAAATGCTGCACCTGTTACCGGCAGTATTCGGGGTAATGCCCAATCTAGTATGCACTACGATCTGAAAATAATGTTGTTGGAAAGATAAAAAAATCCTGGTGAAATCGGGTATTTGAACTTCTATAAGCTAGACTCCAGAAAAACTGATGAGAGGTGACCGATGTTGCTGCTGGAAGTATCTGATACCGAAGCGATCGCAGGTGAAAATGCCGTTACAATTTCCCAGCTACCCCTTGTTTGGCAAAACATCGCCACCGGGGAGTCAAACGTTGCACTACCCGATCCAAAAAGTTACGTTCAGATGGCGCAGTTGTTCCAATACAAATTAGAACAAGGTGACCTAGACTTATTTAAAGAGCGTCCAGAGCTAATTCACCTCAAACCATATTTTGCCCAACTCTTCGGACAACTAGCGCGAGAAACCCTAGAATTTTACGGCAACGACTTTTTAATCGAAAACTATCCAAACTTTACAGAAATCCTGCGACAACTCGAATCAAAAAAAGTACATTTTACCGATGAATTAAAAGTCCTCAGCATAGGGATAGATCTATTTCAAGAATTTGGTTACGAAGTACCTGCCAGCTTTTACCAAGTCCACCTCGCACCCATTTTTCGAGATTGTATTTTTGAAGAACGCGCTTTAAGATTTGACCCCCGCGATGCAGAATACAAACGCCCGTGGGATGCAGTGCTGCACGCCTGCAAAGTGTTTGCAGTGCAGATGAAAATTCAAAGCATTGCTTCCAAATACGGTTTCACCTATCACCACGGATGCGGTTGTAACTCCCACCTATCGGCAATTGATGTAACGGGGGGAGCATTTGAATATGAATTAACTTCGCAAAAACGTCAGCGATGGATTCGCAGTTTTATCTGGACAATGTGGTATGAATATGCATTTTTCGACCTCATACCCAATACAAGCTACTTGGTGCGATCAAAAAATTGCAGATTTTAGATTAGATTTAATACCAATTTCCCTTGATAATGCTACACATCAACATATAGAAATCTTTGGGGCGGGTTTTACCAATAACCTTTGCTCCAAGCAAACAATTTAAATAAACCCGCCCCTTGTGTTTCGCATTGATGGGAAAACAGTATAAATCTAAAATCTGCAATTCGATGTAGTAGCCATTAGCCATTAGCCATTAGCCATTAGCTACAACTTGAGTTAGTAAGGTGGGCAATGCCCACCCTATTAAACTCAATCAAGACTACCAAACATACATTTCATAGATCATACCGTCGGCTTCATCTCGGTAATTGACAATCGACTGGGTTTGCTTGGCGTGGGCTGCCAAAATGTTCAATGCCACAATACCGCTTTCAGATTGATAAGTTAATTTTTTCCAACCAATCCCCTCAACGTGATACCAAACATTGCGATTTTCATCGATACACCAGGAGCCATTGAACTTTTTGTTATTTTGCCAATCCATGCTTTCCTGGGGAACCGAAGGAGAGAGGCTAGGCGCAGTATCGACATCAACAGCCATGCCAGTCATCATAGCAAGTTCGGCTGCGGACAAATCTTTCGGTTTGGTGTTAGCGCCATTACCTGTTTGGGCGGGGGGAAGTTGCGTAGGTTTGAATTCCAACATTTTTTTATTGCTCCTAATTTGGTTTTATTTGACAGTTGCTTCACCAGACGTAGATTTGTTTGACGACTCCTAGCTGTTCTAAGAAATTCACCGAGCGATCGCCTGCTTTAGCTGCTGCTAACTGCACCAGCATATTGAAGAAAATATTGTCATTAGCAGGTGAAATCTTGCGCCAGCCGAGTCCATTTACATACACCCAAGCATTGCGGTCTTGATTAATCGCCCACAAGCCGCGAATCTTGACGTTATTTCGCCAAATTTGAGTTAGGGTATCGAAAGCAGCTTTTCCCCGGATAATCCCAGCACCAGAATGCCGATCCCATCCAGACTCGCCGATATCTTTTGCCGTGTCCTTCAAAGCCTTTTTAATTTCATCTTGGGTAGCGGACGAATTCCCTTGCTTGAGCAATGCCACGACACCCGCTGCAATCGGTGTTGCCGCAGAAGTACCGCTATCGCTGTCAAAATAGCCGCGAAAATGAGTAATCGAACAAAAGTCTGGTTTTTGAGGATCTAACGCGGCTGGTCCTTGGCTGCTATAACCAACAAACTGCTCGTTAATGTTAACAGCCCCTACTGTCATGACGCGGGGATGTCCGTTTGCACCCCAGATGCTCCTTCCAGGGCCTGTATCAGAACCGCATCGTGAGTCTGGACAAGTTCCACCGCAGTTGCCCGCAGCAAATAAAACTAGGATACCTTCATCAAGCGCTTCAACCACTTTGCGCGTGAACGGGTGATTGGGATTTTTCGTATAGTCTGGGTCCCAATTTTCTTGGAAATACCCCCAGCTATTGGTGAGAATATGGGGCGTGCCGTTAGTTTTGTGTTGGTTAATCGCCCACTGGAAGCCTGCAAGAGCGTTAGACAAAGCATCCCCGTTAGAAATTCTGATGTCGTAGATTTGAGCTTGGGGAGCCATTCCCAGCACATCGGTGGCACACATATTGCCATGTTCGCCCCAGGCGGATGCTCTCGTACCCCAGTCAGAGGTAGGCCAGCCGCCTATGACGCGAGGAATTCTCCGCGATGTTTCTCCAGAAACTACAGGGCGACCTTCAGCTGTGATACCGCCGTCAACAACTCCCACAACTATGCCATCGCCTCGGATACCCATTGACCAAATTTGATCGACGCCCAGGTATTTAGCCACGTCAGATATAGTGCCTTTAGCTGTTCTGGGCGTACAGTCGCAAGTGCCGATCGGACAAGCAGCAAGCGGTGCGAGTGGCTGTACGAGAGACTTATTTTCTTCTGGTGCTACGACAGTGGAAAAAGGGGTAACTTTACTGTCACGCCAGACGCCGAGTACATGAGGTTGCGCTTCCAGTTCCGGTATGCGGCTGGCTTCAATTGTACCTCGTACAATCACGACCTCTTCATTCGCCGCTGCTAGCCTTGCGGCTTGTTCTTCTGAAGGACTCATCGGTACAGGATCGTAGCTAGTATCCAATTGAAAACCAGGGACGTTCATTCCTTGAGCCATCTGCAAAGCAAATCCAGTTCCTTGGCTTTGCGGTACTCGCATTTCTACGATTACTTGTTGCATTCCGCCCTCAGACCCCGGAGGATTCATTGCTTCTAGGTTTGTCATAATTGCATCCTCATAATTTAATTTCAAAGCTTTTGGGTAAGACCAGCTAGCGATTAACGCCGCGCTGGTTTTCCCTCACCTTTGCCGCTCTGTTACTTGTAACGATCGAGAAGCTAAAATTATTCCGGAACTGGCTGAAAAAGTTCTGTTATAGATCCCAGACATAAGATCTCCCTTGCCAAAATACCTTAAATGGGTGAAGCGCTGTCGTAAAAACCTTGCTTTGGTCGTAAAAGACCCTTTTCGTCTTTGTAAAGTTTTACTACTGAATTTTTTAACAAATCTCGCTTTCTGATTGGGGAAGTATTGTTATGAATAAACAACCAGCAGAGTCTGAACCTGAAGGCTCTCTGCATCTGTGTTGCGATCGCCTCCTGCTTAAAACTATCGAGAGAATTGCCCGCAAGCAAACCAGAGGTACAAGGGTTTCTTGGGAAGATGCCAAACAAGTTGCGTATGAGAAAGTATTACAAGCTACGCAAGCTGGGAAGTTCCGCACTGGAGGTGCAGAGGAATTTTATCATTGGGCTGCAACTGTGGCGAAGTTTGCCATTATCGATTTGGTGCGTCACGAACAGCAATTTTATTGTCAAAGTTTAGACCAGAATATTCCCGGTACTGATGTGCCGCTGTCTGAAACGATCGCAGATGAATTCAGTTTATTAGATGCTTTTGAACGTGCCGATTTAGTGCTAAAAGCGATTGATGCGATCGCTCTCCTCAATCGCCGCTACCCAGATCGCGCCTATCTTAAACTCTGGCAAGCAAAAATTCAGGGTAAGAGTCAGGCGCAACTCGCTGCTGAGTTAGGCGTGACTCAAGGCGCAATCTCCAAGCGCTGGAAAGAATTGTGCCACAACATCGCCGAGATGCTAGGACTGTTGCAAATTGACGCCGTTAAACAACAACTGAAGCAAATTCACCAGCAGAAAGCACTTCAATCGCGCTCTCAGGCTAAATGGTAAAGAAACCAGGGTTTTTCGCTGCCCGTCAATTGGGAATAATCAATACAACTGGTTATACGATGATGCCGTCATCCGTTAATACAAACAAGCACCAGTTGCAGAAACATCAATTATCCTCATCTGGAGCGAAAAATCTATGGCGAAAGACTTTGGTGAATCCACACCTGGGAGTAGGCAAGATTTTAACCCACCAACGCCGCAACCCGGAGAAATCTGGGAAGTCAGTCGATGGGTGCGAAGTCCTCTGAAGTTCTCAAAGCAAGAGCAACAGCAACTCTACTCAGAGGCGGCGCGGAGGTTTTTAGAAGCAAAGTCGCCACCCCGCTACGTAACGATCGTAAGCGAACCCGATCCACCACTAGACTCGGAAGCAGAATGGCAAGTTGTTTCCGTGATGGTGATGTCTGGAGTAACTAATTTTTTGAGCGATGTAGATTTGCTTATTCCTCAAGAAATTTCTGGTATCGGACAAGATTTACTAGCTCAAACTTGGCAGATTTTGCCCATGTTGACTTGTAATTTACTACACCCAGTTGGGCGGCGATTGTCTAGAGAAATTTATGATGTATTGATGAATGTGGGAGACTACTATCTCGGTTTAGTTGATGCAGCACCTTCACCCCAGGAAATTCAAGCATTAGGATTGAAAATTGCCCCAATTTCAACCAGCGAACAGCCAGAAATTCAAGCATTTCACCGGCAAGAACAAGCTTGGAGTGATATATTAAGGATTCCGCTAGCTGCTTACCGCGCCTATTTAAAAGGAATGAAACTGACAGATACTATATTAAATCAAGCGATACAAATCGAGAGAGATCTGTCAGTGGAAATCAAATCGGCTGAGGATTTTCAAATTTAACTAATCGGGGTTAGTGGTGACGGTGCGTTACTAATTGCTAATTGGGTTAACAGGCTAATGCCTTCTTGAAAAGTAGCCATTAGCCATTAACCATTAGCCATTAGCCATTACCGCTTGATGTAACTAGCAACTTGCGTTATTAACACGTTCAATTGAAGCATTCCAAGCAATCAATTATCTTGCGACGAAGTTCTGAGCGTTCCATGTTATCCACCCTCACGAGGGCATAGTTTGAAATCCCTAATGCTTTGGCAAGAAACAAAAAACAGCTAGTCCACCATCGATCCGAAATCAACTCGATCGCATTTTTGGTATTCCACAGTAGCAAGTTGCACATAGCAGCACCGTGATCGGCAACAACGGTTTCTGCCTCCTCACCAAGGGCATGGTACTCTTCGTATGTAGTGTTTCGAGCTAAAACTACTGTGGCACCAAGCTCTTTCATGATGTCGCCAACTAATTCACTCGGATAAAAACGGTTTTGTGCCTCAGAATGCTCGCCTGCGCGAGAAAGGTAGAGCATCGAACCTGGACGTGGTTTAACTGGTTTTATACCGAAGGCATTTCGGTATGCTTCTGCTTCGCTTGCAGTCCAGTAATGGCTGTGCCGTGTTTTGTGCAAAACTGTCGCTTTTTGAATCACAACAGCTTGTTCAACGGTGACTGTCTCAATTCCTAACAATGCCAAATCGCGACGTACATAGAATTTGTCCATCATATATGAGGGCATTACCAGGGGGGAACCAATCGGCATGGCACGCGAGAGGCACACAAGGTGTTCGCTCACCCAATCTCCGTAAGTATATGGAGTTTCCACCTGCACCACAGTACCCTGTGGCAATAATTTACATCTAGTCGCAGATGGCTTTGTGAGTAAATCCTTTACTGCTGGCTCTTGAAGACTATACCGCTCATATAGGGTTCCCTCGACCCAAGCCATTCCGCGAGGTGTGTATAGCAGACGATCGACCTCTGTTTGAGCAGGTCGTGGCATCTCAAACTCTAACCGATATTGGTTGTGTTCGCTGCCAGCATCCAGAGGGATGTCGCCGCAGAATTCCACAGCTTCCCGCTGTACGCATCTGCGATCGCTTTCTGTAAACGGTTGATATTTCCCTGAAACAGCAGCAAGCTTAAGGATAAGCCGCTTTGTGCTAGCTTTATCGATTAACATTTAAGCTGCTTGGATTAACTACTAAATTCAAGCTGAATTTATCCTAAAAATTATACCACGCTCCAGTAACTTCCGAATTTTTCTTTAAACAAATGTCAAGAAAACAACACCTGTTGTTTACTCAGCAATGTTACCGATCTGCAAGGCTTATCCGGTATATTTTTTAGCTTTTGTTGTCACCCTGTCATCACCTCTATATCAATCAGTAGAAACAGCTTCTGTACCTTTTTCCAAATAATATTTCCACTCCACATCGGGCATATTATCAAATGCTTTTCTCAGGGATTCTTCCCACAACTTACGAATTTTGAGCAAATAAGGATCGCCGGGTGGTAATTGCAATTGGTGTTTAATAATAAAAGTATCGGTTTCGTACATTACCATGCTAATCGGCGGCCCTACAGAAATATTAGATTTCATCGTAGAATCAATCGATAGCAAGGCACATTTTGCAGCGGCTTCTAAAGGTGTATCGTACTTGAGCGTGCGGTCTAAAATCGGCTTGCCGTACTTGGTTTCACCTAACTGTAAAAATGGCGTTTCTGGCGTGGCGTGAATAAAGTTACCTTGATTGTAAATTAGATAAATTTGTGGTTCTTCTCCTCTAATTTGACCTCCTACTAAGAAGCTGCATTGATAATCTATTCCGTCTTTTTGCAACCAGTTTCCATCTTTTTGTTGAATTTGTCGGATTATACTACCAATGTAACTCGCAACTTCATAAAGCGTGGGTAAGGTATGAAGGTTGATCGTTTCTTGTGCTTTGAGATCCTTTTGCAGGCAAGCGATAACGCTTTGAGTAATAGAAAGATTTCCGGCTGTACAGATAACAATTACCCTTTCTCCGGGTAACGAAAAATCGAAAAGTTTTTGGTAATTGGAAACATAGTCAACTCCGGCATTAGTGCGCGAGTCGGAAGCCATGACTAAACCAAATTTTGTGATGATACCAAGGCAATATGTCATATTTTTTGAACGAACCACAGAGGGCGCTCCAGAACGCAGAGGAGGAGAAGAAAGAGAAGGTTTGACGGGTCATTTTTTATTTTTCATTTGTTTTTGTAACCAGTCCCAAGCTTTTATTAATAGATCTTCTAGCCAAAGCATTGCTCGATCTAGCCATTCTAACATTCGTTCTAATGGATGCTTGACATAACCGATTGGTTGTGCTTCGGTTTCTATCCATTCGGTTCCTGGATTTGCAGCGACTTTGCGCGTGGATGTTACTGATTTTTCAGAGGTAGAAGTTTTATCCAAGGAGGAGACGCTGGAGGGAACTTTTGTGATTTCTTTGGGTGATTTTTGATGCACTGCTAATTCTGACTGTTGTTGAGGTCTTACTGCAAGTGCTTGTTTGGGTTGGAGGTGACGCTTAATTAGGTTTTGGATGCTATTTCCCCTGGGAATATCGGTTAGTGTAGCAGGCGGAAGAGCAACTGCTGAAGCCGGGTTCTTCTGACCTGGTATTTGATTTCTATTTGCTAATTGTGGTTTGCCAAATAAATCGTTTGTTGTCAACCAAGGGTCTTCTATATCTTCTGAAACTGCTGTTTGGGGAGAAAGCAATTGGGTTTTTACCTGGTGCAGGAATTTTTGGGCGCTATTCACAACTGACTGGGCGATATTGCCGGTTTCTAGGTTAGCGATCGCTCGGTCTATCCTAGATATCGCATCGGGTTTACTTTCATCTGAATTAAGATTAATTTTCAGGCTTAATTCCTCATGTCGATGTTTTAATTCCTCGCTTTTGGCTTTTAACTGTTGCCGCCTATTTTCAAATTGATTGATTTGCGGGTTTTCTGACCCGAATAAATTAGCAACCGTCGCCACCGGGCCATTTTTTACCCAATCGATCGCATTCTTGAATATTCCTCCTGCACCAGTATTGGCTGGTTCTTCCTCGGGCGCTAAACTAATGCTGGATTCTGACTCTATTTGGTCGATTGAGTGGCGCTGGTGCAAGTAGCTTTCAACTTCAAGGATAATTTTCTCGTTGAGTTGTTGCTGTTGCTCTGGAGTTAAAATATCCAAAATTTCATTTTCTTCGTTAACCAATACTAGATTGCGCTGTTCTTGCTGCGTTGCAATTCCAGCAATCGGGGATGGGTTTTCGCTTCCTTTAACCTTGAAAGAGATTGGTTTTGCATTTTCTGTCAAAGCTGGCTTGTTTGCTTGGGCAGCAGGCAGGTAAAATGATTCAGCAACCTCTAGCACTCGTCTAACTGCCATATCCGAGGGGGGTAGCTGGGGTAATGAGGGTGAACTAGAGATTCCCAGGAATTGCTGCAAGCGCCTTCCTGCCAGCTGGGCGGATTGAAACAGCATGAAAAAGGGGTAAAGTATTACCTGCGCTCCCCAGGTCGTCGCAACTTGCCCGTGTCGAATCGCGCGATCGCGGCGATCGCTCCACCGGATATACTGTCGGTTAAGATACCTCAACAACCTGCTTTGATAGCGACCTGGGTATTTAATAGGCATATCTCGAGTCCGCAGGACGCGGTTTATTTTCCCCGCCCCATCCTTAAATAAAGATTTCTCACCTGATTGTACCGAAAAGATGAGCCATTCCTCACCATCTTCTGCCACCAATCAAATTTCCCCATCCATCGCACGACTGCGCCAACTAACTCAAGTCGATACCTTAGCAAGTTGGCGATACTGTGCTGCTGACTTACCCATCGAGGAAATCACCCCAAGCAACTTTTTGCACTGGTCGCTAGTCCAGCTTAATCCCAAAGGGCACATCGCTTGGTCTGGAGGTTGTCAAGTTTTATGGCTGGCTCAACAATTGGTTATTCCCCATGCTTTACAAGCATATCCTTTAACGGGTTTATGCTTGCGGCTGGCATTGACTTGGTGGGCAGAAGATGTTCAGATTTTTATCAATGGTGTTTTGGTACAATCAGGGGATTTATTAGATTATTTCACGCGGGTGTTGTTGAGCGAATCTGCCACCCCTGGTGCAGAAATTATCGTCGCGTTGCGCCTCGTCAGTCCGAGTCATTGCGATGGGGCGTTGATGCGTTCTGTTTGTATTTATGAATCTACCAATCCAGACCGCCTCGAACCGGGTTTTATTGCCGATGAATTAGAAGTATTGCAGCGTTATTTGGCAGCATTTAATCCCCAACATCTCGATTTACTGGCAGAAGCTATTTCCCAAATAGATTGGGGAGTGTTGGAAGATGGAGAATTGTTTGAGCGATCGCTTACCACTCTCCGTCAAACTCTCGAATCTTCAAAATTACTTGCACCTCTATGGAACAAGGAAGAAAAAAAAGACAAGCAAGGCTTTTCTGGCGTACCAAATACTTGCTCGCGCATCCCATCCAAAATATACTTACTCGGACACGCCCACCTCGACATGGCTTGGTTATGGCCCGTCGCAGAAACTTGGAAAGCCGCCCAGCGTACCTTTGAATCGCTTCTAAATCTGCAAAAAGATTTCCCCGATTTAATATTCTGCCATTCCACCCCCGCCCTTTACGCTTGGCTCGAAGAACATCGCCCCGATTTATTTGCATCAATCCAAAATCAAGTCAAATCTGGAAAATGGGAAATCGTCGGCGGAATGTGGATCGAACCCGATTTAAATCTGATCGACGGCGAATCAATTGTCCGTCAAATTCTCTACGCCCAACTTTACGTTCAAGCCAAGTTTAATCAAATCGCTACTGTCGCCTGGGTTCCCGATACTTTCGGCTTCTGCGCCACTTTACCCCAATTCCTCAAACAAGGGGGAATCGAATACTTTGTCACCCAAAAATTAGCCTGGAACGATACTACTAAATTTCCCTACGGTGCCTTCTGGTGGCAATCCCCCGACGGCACTAAAATATTTAGTTTAATGTCCGCCCTCATCGGTGAAAGTATCGACCCAATTAAAATGGTATCCTACGCGATTGATTGGCAAACGAAAACCAAATTAACCGATGTTCTTTGGCTTCCCGGCGTCGGCGACCACGGCGGCGGCCCCACTCGCGATATGCTGGAAATAGCCCAACGTTGGCAAAAATCTCCCTTCTTCCCT
>DNGJ01000088.1:7662-14944 GCA_003486305.1 Cyanobacteria bacterium UBA11371 | reverse complement strand
AACCAACCATCTCTCCCATCATCGACAGTCGATTTAAACCCGCCCCCCGTAACCAGCAATCATCCATCCAATTACCAATTACCCATTACCAATTACCAATTCCCAATTTGGCAAGATGAACTTTACCTAGAATTCCATCGCGGTTGCTATACTACCCATGCAGATCAAAAGCGTTGGAATCGTCGCTGCGAAGGCTTACTCTACCAAGCCGAATTGTTCGCATCTCTCGCTACTATAACTGCTGGCGCTACCTATCCCAAAGCTGAACTAGAAGATGCTTGGAAGAAAGCTTTGTTTAACCAATTCCACGATATTTTACCCGGAACTTCGATTACTCAAGTATTCCTAGAAGCTAACCAAGTTTGGCACCAAGTCGCACAAGTCGCAAAGGGAATATTAAACGCGGCAATCGATGCGATCGCATCCCAAATCTCTCTACCCCCACCCCCACACCCACACGCCTTACCCATCATCGTTTTTAACCCCCTAAACTGGCAAAGATCCGAAGTCGTCTCCATCCCCCTACCCGCAGCAGAGGGGCACGACGGCGGGGAGGCAGAGGAGAATTTAACTAACCTTGAACAATATAGCGGTTTGCACCCCGATGAGGTACACCTTCGTTTGTATAGCGGCACCCTTAAGCGTGCCGCTATACAAACGAAGCCAAAAGGCTTTACTTCACTCACTTGCAATCCGCTGTATTGGCAAGTTTATGACCATGAGGGACAACCTTTACTCACCCAATTGAGGACTTCAGTCCTCAATCCAAACCCATCCGCACTTCTGTTTATCGCCCCCGATATCCCCTCTGTTGGCTATCGCCTCTTCTGGTTATGTCCCCAAAACTCTCAAATCCCCAATTCGATTGATTTCCCTTCTGAATCAGAGCTTATATGGGCGCATCTTTCCCATTATGAATATAGTATAGCACAAAAAAACGAAATTGCAAGCAAAAAGTGGAATTTAGAAAACGAATTTTTGCGGGTAACGGTAGACCGGGAAACGGGGAATTTATCCAGCGCCTGGGATAAAATCCACCATCGGGAAATCCTCGACAAAACAGGAGGAAATCAACTGCAAGCATTTAAAGATAGCGGTCAATATTGGGATGCGTGGAACATCGACCCCAACTACGAACAACATCCGTTACCCCCAGCGCAACTAAAATCAATTGAGTGGATAGATTATGGCGCAATAGAGCAACGGCTGCGGGTGGTCAAACAGATAGGACAATCGGAGTTTTGTCAAGATTACATCTTGCAAACTGGTTCCCCCGTCTTAAAAATTGCCACAAAGGTAGACTGGCAAGAACGCGGCGTATTAGTAAAAGCAGCTTTCCCGTTAAACATAGAAGCCGAATCAGCGACTTATGAAATCGCCTGCGGTGCAATCTCTCGCCCAACTCAACCTCAAGAACCAAGAGAAAAAGCAAAATGGGAAGTACCCGCCCTCCGTTGGGCAGATTTAACCGAAATGGCTAATGAGGAAGAAAATAACCAATTACCAATTACCAATTACCAATTACCAATTTACGGCGTCAGCTTGCTAAACGATTGCAAATACGGCTACGACAGCAAACCGAATCAATTGCGATTAACCTTGTTAAGAAGTCCGAGTTGGCCTGACCCAGAAGCCGACCGGGGATATCATGAATTTACCTATGCTATATATCCTCACGGCAATAGTTGGCAGTCTGCCCATACGGTGCGACGGGGGTACGAATTAAACCAGCCGCTTCAGGTAAGGGTAATGCCACCGGGTGGCGAAGGGAAAGATAAATCTTTACCACCTGTAGGATGCCTTTTAGAATTAGGAGCCGAAAATCTAATATTGATGGCGTTGAAGCAGTCGGAAGATAACCCGGAACAATGGATTTTGCGGTGTTATGAATCTCATGGAGAAGCAGCAGAGTTATCTTTGGGGGGAGATGGGGGGTTAGCGATCGCGCAGAGGGTAGATTTGTTAGAGCGAAGTCTTCCCACCCCCGAAGCTAAAACAAGCAAAATATCCCCTTGGCAAATCGTCAGCTTTCAGTGCCAAAAAAAACCCGCCCAAGAGCGGGAATAGGACACCCATTATTTTGGTCTAAAAGCATCCTCTTTAATATCGTCGATCGTAGGGGCTAAGGCTAAAGTAATTTTGTTAAATCACCCGATATATCCCGGAAGGCCGTGCCCCTACAGCTTTTGCAACAGGTCTACTCAAAAACCTCAACTCGAACAAGAGCCACTACCGCACCCGCCTTTATAAACCGCAAATTCCCCATCGTCGTAGTCAAGCGCTGGGGTCGGGTGAAATCCTACCGAACTGAAGGATTTGCCACATCCGCCATCCCAATCGTCAAAACAGGCAGGACGATGCACTACACGATGTTTGTAACACTTCGGCCTCGTTATCACCACCGGCACATCTTTGTAAAAATACCTTGGCCTGGGTACGACAACGGGATAGGTAACGTGGACAAATTTCGGCCTGCGGATCACCACCGGATAATGTTTATACACCGGGTAATATTTGTAGCGATAGACAGGCCGACGAATTACGACTGGGTAATGCTTGACGTAATACTTTGGCTTGCGTATCACCCGATGGCGAACCTTGCAAGGTCTGTAACTGTAGGTATAGCACCCTCGTGCCTGTGCCTGTTCCGGGATAACTACGATACCCAGAACAATGGCAACGGGCAATAAGGCAAGACAGACTTTACCTGAAAGTTTTTTCCAGTTCAGCCCGTTAAATAAGGGCTGGGCGTCTTCGGCAGGCGTTGACTCTATCGAGGGAGCCTCGTCGTAAGCTGAAGCACAATGTAGGTAGGCGAGGTAATCCATTCCTCTCTCTCCTTTTTGTGGATTTCTGACTCAGATTATCAGTTTTACCCTCTAAGTGGAAACTGTACTCCAGATTTAACAACTTCAGCCCCCAAACTTAGCGACGCCTATACGTGGTCGTAATACGAGTGATACTTGGGTCGATGCACTACCTTAAAGCGTTTGCAAGGCGAAGGCCGATGTACCACTTTGTAATAGTGATACTTCGGTTTGTAGATTGCTACCCGATGCAACACTTTAATGTGTTTCACCTTGTGAATCGCAACGGGATGGAATACTTTGATGTGTTTCACCTTGTGAACGACTATCGGATGGTACACCTTGATGAATTTCTTCCTATGGACTACCACAGAGTAGTGTTTGTAGCGATACACAGGTTTATAGACAACTTTCTTGCGGTAACACTTCGACTTGTGGATGACTACATGCTTGCAACAGCCTTTGTAACTTACCGTTTTGTAAGAGTAATACTTGGGCTTGTGGATGACGATGGGGCGGTATTTTTTAACCAGTTTTGCTTTGTGGATTACTACTGGATGGACTACCTTGACGTATTTGTAAGCGGGTATTACTTTTCGACGGACTACGGTGATGTATTTCGGCTTGTACACCACTTTGCGATGCACTACCGGGATGTATTTCGCCTTATATACCACCTTCTTGTGGTACTTAACGGTTTTGTATTTGCACGAAACTGCCACAGTATGTCCGCAGCCGTAACCTGCCTGTGCCTGTTGAGGAGTTACCAACAGACCCATGACCACAGCAAAAGGCATCAAAGCAACTAAGGCTTTGCTAGAAAATTTGTTCCAATTCAGGTCGTTAAATAAGGGTTCGAGATCTTCCCCTGGAACCAACTCGAGCGGCGGAGCTTCATCATAAGCCGAAGCACAGTGTAGATAAGCTAAGTTTTCCATCTGCTTCTCTCTCCTTTTTGTCGATTTCTGAGCAAGAATATTCAATTTTGAGCGCCAAGTGAATTTTATTCCTTATTTTCTTAAGCTCCTAGCATTTTGGTTCTACATTTATATTTTTTTATCAAAGTATATCTTGAGTATTAAATCGCAATCATGCATCATGTATTGCAAGTGTTAAAATCAAAAATAGTAACAAATTAAAACAAAAAATCCCCCATTTTTTCTAGGGTTGAAACAAACTGATAGACTGATAATGTTTTAACCAAAAAATGATAGATATATTTCTATATACATTGAAATGAATAAGGATAAAAATATATGGTTAAATTAACTCTTTGTGGCGTTGCAATTTGATATACGTACATGGTAAAGAATTAAATATTTTAATGTGGTGTTTGTGTGGGGTGTGACCCTACAGGCGGAAAGACAAAAGCGATCGCAGCCAGTTTCTGGTTAAAAACCTGGACAAAAATTAAGGGTATAGCCGGAGCGAGTGGCTATACCCCTTACGTGTATGCAGGATAAAAATGAGAAAACACTTTAATCTTCGTGATCTTCAAACGGATCGCGCAGTTCCTTTGCTGGTGGGCCAAACGCTGTATAAATCGTAAAGCCAGTAATGCCAACGAGGATAGCGCAAATCGAAATGTTAAGAACTGTTGCGGCTTCCATAGGTAAGGATAAATTATGAGTCCGATTCCTCTATAATATTACGGAACGTTACAAAATTGCGATCGAGATTCATTTTAGGTCACTTATGGCACAACGGACTTGGTTAGGTGATGTCCTCAGACCCCTGAACTCTGAGTATGGTAAGGTTGCCGCTGGTTGGGGAACCACACCCTTGATGGCTGTTTTCATGGTGCTATTCCTCGTGTTCTTGTTGATCATCCTTCAGATCTACAACTCCTCGCTGATTCTCCAGGATTTTACCGTAGACTGGAACGGCCTTGGTCGCTAGGGCAGATCCAACCCCTGCCCCAGCCGCAGATGGATTTTCCCTTTTCCCGGCTAGTCCGGGTTTTTTTTGGCCTGTCGGGAGAGGGAAAATCGGGAAATCTCGAAGTGTTATCAGAAAAATGGGTCTAAAACCCCGTGCTTCTAGCACGGCTTTATGTGAGATAGGCTAACATAAGAGTAGTCGTAATTGGTCGAAACGATGCTTGTTTTTGAGTTCAAAGCTTACGGGAAGCCTAAACAATTTAGTGCAATTGACGAAGCATTGCGAACAGTGCAATTCATTCGGAACAAAGCCTTACGTTTTTGGATGGACGGATTGGGCAAAACGCAATATGACCTTAATAAATATTGTGCTGTGCTGGCTAAGGAATTCCCATTTTGTAATGAACTAAACAGCATGGCTCGTCAAGCCAGTGCAGAACGAGCATGGTCAGCGATTACGAACGCCAGATGCTCCACTTGGGGAAACCCCAAGACCGCACTGGCTCGATTTTACGACAGTTGCAAAAAGCAGATTCCTCTTAAGAAAGGCTTTCCGCAGTTCCAAAAAAACAACCGTTCTGTTGAGTATAAATCATCAGGATGGAAGCTTGCGGACAATCGGAAGTCAATCACTTTTACTGACAAGAAAAGAATTGGGACACTGAAGCTAAAAGGGACACGCGATTTGCATTTCTACCAACCCGACCAAATTAAACGAGTCAGATTGGTAAAACGTGCAGATGGCTACTATGTTCAATTCTGCGTATCAGTTGACCGTACCGAATCGGTCGAAGTAACCGGAACTGCCATCGGGTTAGATGTTGGACTAAACGACTTCTACACTGATAGCAACAATCAAAAGATTGAGAATCCGCGCTTTCTCGCCCAAGGGGAACGTCGATTGAAAATGGCTCAAAAGCGTGTAGCGAAGCGCGTGAAAGGGTCAAAAAACAGAAGAAAAGCGAGACAGATTTTAGGTAAGCGCCATCTCAAAATAAGTCGGCAGCGTAAAGACCATGCGGTGAAGCTTGCACGGTGCGTAATCACATCTAACGATGTAGTCGCCTATGAAGATTTGAGAATCAAAAACATGGTGCGAAATCATTGTCTTGCTAAGTCAATTAACGACGCATCTTGGTATCAGTTCCGTGTTTGGTTGGAATACTTTGGTAAAGTGTTCGGGAAAATCACAATTGCCGTTACTCCAAATGGAACAAGCCAGGAATGCTCTAGTTGCAAAACCGTGGTTAAGAAGGGACTCAGTACGCGAACACATATTTGTCGGTGTGGATGTGTCCTTGGTCGTGACCATAACGCAGCGAGAAATATCCTGAGTCGAGGATTGGCTACGGTAGGGCATACCGGAAGCTACGGTCTTGAAGCGTGCAACGCTTGGGGAGAAGACACCGCTACTCATGTTGGCGCTTCCCTGCATGAGCAAGTGACTTCGTAGAGCCAAGAATCCCCGTGCCTTTAGGTCGGGGAGTGTCAAAAATAGTTTGAGGCGGTTAGTAGAGGTATTTTTGTGAATATTTTTGGGATTGGTTTGCCGGAGATGGCAGTAATTTTAGTATTAGCGCTGTTAATTTTTGGCCCGAAGAAGTTGCCGGAAATTGGTCGCAGTTTGGGTAAGGCAATTCGAGGATTTCAGCAAGCGTCGAGCGAGTTTGAGAACGAGTTTAAGCGGGAAGCTCAGCAGTTAGAGCAAGCGGTTAAAACCCCCTCTGCGGTGAAATCTGCGGAAGTAGCAGCCAATAAGGCAGAGAATAACGGCTAGCCCGTCTCCACAAGGTTAAGGAAGATTTATGAAGTCGGCAGATACCGCACCTGATTTGGTGATTCCCCAGTTAATTGTTGGCTTGGGAAATCCAGGATCTAAATACGAGCAAACGCGGCACAACATCGGCTTTGCTGCGATTGATGCCCTGGCGCGTCGGTGGCAAATTTCTTTATCGGAAAATCGCAAGTTTCAAGGCACCTTCGGGGAAGGGATGGGGCCTGGGTCGCAAAAAATACGCTTGCTCAAGCCACTTACCTATATGAATCTTTCGGGACAAGCGATGCGCGCGGCGATAGATTGGTATAAATTGCCGCCAGAGTCGGTGTTAGCGATTTACGATGATATGGATTTGCCCTTGGGGAAGATGCGGCTGCGCTTGTCGGGATCGGCGGGGGGACACAACGGGATGAAGTCAGCGATCGCGCACCTGGGAACCCAAAACTTCCCCAGATTGCGAATCGGGATTGGTAAACCTCAAACCCCCGATCCCAAAAACGACAAAGACACGGTTTCCTTCGTTCTGGGACGCTTCAGCGCTGGGGAAACCGAGATGATGGGAGAAATCCTGCAACTGGTGGTGGAAGCGGTGGAACTTAGCCTCAAACAAGGCGTGGAAAAAGCCATGAGCCTTTACAATAACCGCACCGTTGCTGCCAAAGTAAGTAGTAGGGGCGAAGCATGAGAGCGGCTATATTCTTTCTCAAGGTGAAATATCTTTAGGCTCATGCTTCGCCCTTAAAGAAAACAAATCTAAATCGATTAGCTATTACCGACTAGGGAAACCCAGCCACGCCCTAGCGCATACGTTTTTTGCG
>DNGJ01000088.1:1152-7460 GCA_003486305.1 Cyanobacteria bacterium UBA11371 | reverse complement strand
CCCTAGCGCATACGTTTTTTGCGTCTAGCTGCGGTGGCTTTGCGCTTGCGTTTCTCTAGCGGGGTTTCAAAGTGCCGATGATTTTTGACATCAGCCAAAATCCCGGCTCTTGAGACTTGACGCTTAAATCGACGCAATGCTGATTCAAGACCTTCATTTTCACCTAAAACCACTTGGGTCATTCTTGCTACTCCGCTCTACGACAAATAAGTTAGACTAAACTCTGACCCCATTCGATGGGGTGCTGGAAGCTACCGTTAAAAAAGACTTACCCTTGCTGCTTCTACCAAGAAAGTCGCCTCGTTGTTTATCCACAGGGGTTGATTTGGAGGTCACCCATCCTCGTCAAAAGTTGTCAAGACTCTCCTGTGGACGCTTCAGTTTTTGCTGACTTTAGACAACTTTGAAGAATTATAGCCAAAATTTTGACGACTTATTCAAGCTGCCAAGAGGATTTAGCCCGTGGGGTTGGGATCGGCGTGGCGACTGGGTTAGCTTTGAGAGTTATCAGAAGAATGGGTCTAAAACCCCGTCCTTCCAGGACGGCTTTATGTGGAACATGCTAACATAAGAGTAATCGTAAATAGGTCGAAGCGATGCTTGTTTTAGAGTTCAAAACATACGGAAAATCTAGACAGTTCAACGCAGTCGATGAGGCGTTGCGAACGGTGCAATTCATTCGGAACAAAGCATTACGCTTCTTTCTGGATGGATTGGGTAAGACGCAATACGACCTTAATAAGTACTGTGCTGTATTGGCGAAAGAGTTTCCGTTTGTGAATGAACTCAATAGCATGGCACGTCAAGCCAGTGCAGAACGGGCATGGTCAGCAATTGCGAACGCCAGATGCTCCACTTGGGGAAACCCCAAGACCGCACAGGCTCGATTTTACGACAATTGCAAAAAGCAGATTCCTCTTAAGAAAGGATTTCCGCAGTTCCAGAAAGACAATCGCTCTGTTGAGTACAAATCAACAGGCTGGAAACTTGCTCTTGATCGGAAATCAATCACTTTTACCGACAAGAAAGGAATTGGAACGCTGAAGTTGAAAGGAACGCGCGATTTACACTTCTATCAGCCTGAACAAATCAAACGGGTGAGATTGGTAAAACGTGCAGATGGCTACTATGTTCAGTTTTGTGTGTCAGTTAACCGTGCCGAGTCGATTGAAGTGACTGGATCTGCTATCGGGTTAGATGTTGGCTTGAATGACTTCTACACCGATAGCAATGGTGAAACGATTGAGAATCCGCGCTTTCTCGCCCAAGGTGAGCGTCGATTGAAAATGGCTCAAAGGCGAGTTTCTAAGCGAGTTAAAGGGTCAAACAACAGACGGAAAGCAAGACAGATTTTAGGTAAGCGTCATCTCAAAATAAGTCGGCAACGTAAAGACCATGCTGTGAAGTTGGCACGGTGCGTAATCGCATCTAACGATGTAGTCGCCTACGAAGATTTGAGAATTAAGAACATGGTGCGAAATCATTGTCTTGCCAAGTCGATTAACGATGCATCTTGGTATCAGTTCCGTGTTTGGTTGGAGTATTTTGGCAAAGTGTTCGGAAAGATCGCGATTGCCGTCACGCCGAATGGAACAAGCCAAGAATGCTCTAGCTGCGGTGCAACAGTCAAGAAAGGACTCTCAACACGGACGCATATCTGTCAGTGTGGGTGTGTCTTAGACCGTGACCATAATGCAGCTAGAAACATCCTGAGTCGGGGATTGAGTACGACGGGGCACGTCGGAACTTTCGGACTAGATCCGAGCAAAGCTTGGGGAGAAGACACCTCTACTCATGCTGGTGCTTGCCCTGCTTGAGCAAGTGATTTCGTAGAGCCAAGAATCCCCGTGCGTTCACGCCTTGCGGGAGTGTCAAACCTGTCTGAGTTGTTTGAGGTAGGACAAGTCTACCGCACCAAAGTGGATGCTGAGGGCAACATTCAAGTTTTCTAGGGATTGAATCAGCCACATCACACCATCGGTGCCGCACCCCTCGTAGTGGTTAAACAAAATCGAAAATCGCTTTTCTAGGTATGGTTTAACTTTACGGCAAATTAGCACAATTTTAAGTAAAAGACCAATTGTATAATTAATGCCGGTGTTGGCAATTAGGTCAATAAACACAAAGTGCTGCGGCTGCTGGCGACTGTCTACCACCAAGAAGTTCAACAAATGGCTGCAAGTTCTCAGCAGCAGAAATTCGTTAAATGGCTGGGAATCGTTGTGGGGCAGGATGTTTTGCAGCTGGTTATATAGGCGATTATTAAACTGACGCTTGCCGTAAGCTGGATCGATAGAGGAAACGAGGTAGGAATACAGTTCGCCCTTAAACGTGCGGAAAGAGGGCGTATGGCTGCTGTGAGTCAGGAAACTTTGGGCCAGATCCCGGTAGGTGTAGGAGCCTTCTACCTTGCCAGTATATTGCTTAATGCCAGAGAAAAGTTCGCGATCGCTCAACAAAGTGGGATTTTTGACCGGCGCGAGGGATGGTTTTACCGCCACTCCATTAGGAAGCACTCTCTGCTGACTTTGCCGCACCTGATAAGTGACGTACTGACTCAGATCGACTTCAAATTGTCGCTGCGCCTCGGCTTGCATTTGCCGGATCGCTTGTTGATGCTCGTAGGTACTGTCTTCGCTTAAAAGACAATGCTCGTACAAGTAGGGATAGCGACGAATTAACATGCCTAAATGAGATTTGCCATCGCCACTACCATCCGTTGTCCGATCGGCAATCACCTGAGATAATCGTCGTAGCGTTAAATACTGCTCGCTCTCGGTGAAAACCTTTACGAGTTCGTGCAAGCGCCTGATCGAACGATAGCGCGGAGAATAGATACCCATACCCGCAGGGCGACATTCAAACAATGCCACCAATTCGGGAATAGCCGCTTGCATATGAGGTTGCATTTGCCAGCGGTTGATCAGAATATGACAGCAGCGATTCAAGACGTATTTAAATTCCTGCTCGGCTAGTTTAGAGTCGGCAATTTCGTCTATTGCCGCCAAAATTTCGGCATTGGGATAGCTTACTCCATCAACGAACAAGCTGCGAAAGCGCTCTATCAGCTGAGGTGGAGATTCCACCTGTACGCAATGGAGCAGGTGTTTGTACAGCTTTTGTTCTTCCGGGCGGCTTTGCCGCATGTAGGTATCTTTCCAGGCAATCACGTTATTTCCCTCTTCCTTACCTGGGCGTATGTTCTTGCACTACCAAAGAACTTACTTGCGCCATATCCTGTTATCGCTCTATAGGTTGGGTTTGATCGGATTTGATCGAGAAAAATTATTCCGATCATCAAATGATAAATCGGCTGGCGAACGCACCTGAATTAATCTGATTGCACCCTGTGACGCGCATTAACCACTTCTGGATAGAACGAGGCCGAGCGATCGCTCCGGGCTACCTCCTGTGAATTAATGCAAAATGTCCCTAATATCTTCAAATTGGACATCTTCTTCACCCTAACTCGACACTATAGCAGAAACCTGTGATTGGTATCACTTTAACGCTATGCAGTTGATCCGACCTCATCTAATATCTCTAATGGGATAGATTGACTTGCTAGGTTGCATCAAGGTTTCCTCGTTCAACTCTAGTCGTTGATGGGCAGAACCCCCTGTATTGCTTGTCACAATATGCTTGTGTATTTCCAGAATTACACAAGCATTAGGCGTTCGTGTGTTGAGGCTTCGTGAAGATCCCAACAAAAAGTCTAGATTTTCGGTAAAGATTCTGTTAAGTTACGAGCGACCCCCAAGAGCGAACGCGGAGAAAATCCCTTGCTATACCTTGGTAGGTCGCCCCAGGTATCCCCCATAAGAAGGATTTAGAGGATGGATAAAGAATCTTTAAACGTTATTAAGTTTGGCTCAAAGGGAAATACGATTTTATTGCTCCACGGTTGGGGACAAACGCTAGAATCCTTACAACCGCTGGGGGAATTGCTGGCAAGGGAGGCAGAGGTTCATCTAATTGACCTTCCCGGCTTTGGTAAATCTGCCCCGCCGCCGCAAGATTGGGATACCATCGGGTATGCAGAACGGATTCTCCAGTATATGGATGAGCAGGGATTAGACCAGGTAGACTTGCTGGGGCATTCGTTTGGTGGTAGAGTATCCATCCGGTTGGCAAGTCGATATCCTTTACGGGTCAGAAGTTTGGTTTTAATCAATTCTGGAGGACTGCAACGGCAGCGCAATTTCCGCCAGCAAATCAGAAGTCAATACATCAAATCGCTGCGACAAGCGTTCGGATTGATACCAGTATACGGAGAACGGTTGAAAGAGTGGCACAGCGATCGCTTTGGTTCGCGAGACTACAAAAATGCTGGCATTTTGCGCGGAACTCTGGTTAAAACCGTCAATGAAGATCTGACAGAAGAAGCATCGCGCATCCAAAAACCGACGCTATTAATTTGGGGCGAATCGGATATGGAAACGCCGATAGAAATGGGACACAGGTATAAGCAAATAATCCCCAACAGCAAATTAATTTCTTTAGCGGGACGAGATCATTTTCTATTTCGCGGCGAAGGCTCGCACCTTTGTGCGTATTATGTCAAACAGTTTCTGCGAGAAATTGCGGAGACAGACTCATCAGTAGAAAAGCAAGTAAGCCATGTTTGATTTGGACAAGCTATCGATAATTGCGATCGCAATCGGCAGCATTTTGTTTTTCCTGCGCCGTTCGTTGCGATACATGCGCTATTTCCAGCAAGAAGAATACTATCCCGATCGGTTTACCCGCTGGTGGCTGGAAAAACGCGCCTTCGATTCCAGAGGAACTGTTGTAGCGATTACAGCAGGGTTAGCCACTTTGGGAGTTGCCGAGTTAAACCTACCCCTTGCCTTACCTATAAGTATCGTTGCAGCAGCGATATTGGCAATCATCGCCTTCAGAGAAGAAGACCCGTGTAAAGTAGGCAAATTGACGCTGAAAATGACCCAAAGGGTAACGCGGATATACAGGGTAGCGCTGGTGATTTACACAATCGCAATTCTTTTAGTTGCTGCTGCCTTCTTCCACAACGCCACACCAGTCGCAGTAGGTTGGTTTTGGTTGGTACAAATCATCTTTTTCCAGACAACATTTGCTTGGTTAATTGCCGCCAACGGTATTTTATGGCCTGGAGAAAAACGCATCCAAGATGGTTTTATGCAAGAAGCTAAAACTATTTTGGGAAAAGTCGATCCTTACGTCATCGGCATCAGCGGTAGCTACGGAAAAACCAGCACAAAATCGATTTTGGCGAAAATTCTAGAATGCGTTGAACCGACGTTTTGGCCTCCCGGAAGCATCAACACCCCGATGGGAATTACCCGCGAAATTCGGGAAAGATTGGTGCCAGAACATCATTATGCCGTAATTGAAATGGCGGCTTATAAACGCGGTTCGGTGACACGGCTGTGCAATTTAACACCACCCAAAGCCGGAATTATTACCGCCGTTGGATTGATGCATTTAGATCGGTTTGGCAGTTTGGAAAATATTTATTTATCCAAAACCGAACTACCCCAAGCCGTACCCCAAGATGGCATCTTAGTTTGTAACGGAGATAACGAAGGCGCGCGAAGAGTTTGGGGCGAATTTAAAAAGCGCGTCACGTTAGTGTATGGTCTGGAATTAGACAAAGGCCATTTAGATTGCTGGATGACCGATATTCAACCTTCCGAATCCGGAACCCATTTTACAATTCATTGGGAAGGGAAAGAATACAAAGGGTTTACCAAAATGCTGGGTAAACCGATGCTGTCGAATATTTTAGCCGCCTTTACGATGGCTTGCGCCTTGGGATATGACCCAGAGTACATTTTGGCAGCAATTTACAACCTGGAACCGGAAAAACACCGCTTAAACTTGGTGAAACAAGGTGATGGAGTGTTACTGGATGATTCTTATAACTCGAATCCCACGGGTTTTAAAGCCGCTTTAGAGGTTTTAGAAGCGATTCCAGGCGGGCGCAAAATCTTAGTCACTCCCGGCATGATTGAACTAGGAGAACTGCAAGACCAAGAAAACAGCAAAATAGCCAAGGAAGCGGCACAAGTTTGCGACTTAGTTGCCGTTGTTGGCGATACAAACCGCAAATCGCTAGTTGAAGGATTGCGCCAAGGTGGGATAAAAGAAGAACAACTGCTACAGTTTGAAAATCGAGATAGTGCTTTATCCTATCTCAAAGAAAATCGCAAAGAAGGCGATGTAGTTCTGATTGAAAACGACCTGCCGGATCTTTACGAAGCTGCGGTCAGATTCTAATAAAGAAGGTAAGTTGCTAGTTTTTGGCGTTGCTAATGGCTAATGGCTAA
>DNGJ01000088.1:0-853 GCA_003486305.1 Cyanobacteria bacterium UBA11371 | reverse complement strand
ATTAGCAATTAGCAATAGACATATATGGGAAGAGGGAAAATAGGATGAAAGAACAGATCAAAAATTTAGCAGTATTATTCGGCGGCAGATCGGTGGAACATGAAATATCCGTCATTACTGCATTGCAATTGATCAACGTTCTGGATGTAGAACGATATCGTCCCATTCCCGTCTACATCGCACAATCTGGCAGGTGGTATACGGGGGAGGCGCTGTTAAATAAGGAGTTCTACAAAAAATTACCCGCTTCCCTTTCCCAAGTTCAAGAAGTGACGCTTTTACCCGTACCTCGGATTGGTGGATTAACAGTATTGCAGCCGAAAAAACACGGTGAAGTGATTCCAGTTGATATTTATTTTCTGGCATTTCACGGCACTTATGGGGAAGATGGCTGCATCCAAGGGTTGATGGAAATGGCAGATGTGGCTTATACCGGGTGCGGCGTGCTTTCTGCGGCTTTGGGGATGAATAAATATCAGTGTAAAACCCATTTATCTGCCAACGGAATTCCTGTTTTACCGGCGACGGTGGTGCATCGAGATGAAGGGAGAAAGAGTTTAACAGCGGTGCGCGATCGCATATTATCCACCCCTGGTTTAGAACAATTTCCCCTATTTGTCAAACCCTGCAATCTAGGCTCGAGTATTGGCATTTCTGTCGCCAGCGATATCGCTGGTTTAAATGCGGCGTTGGTGAATACTTTCCGATACGATTCCCAGGCAATTGTAGAACCCTGCGTCAAAGATATTCTGGAAATAAATGTAGCGGTTTTAGAGGATGATGAACCCGTTGCATCGGTGGTAGAAATGCCCGTATCGACATCTGGTGTTTTGACTTATGAAGATAAGTATTT
>DNGJ01000305.1 GCA_003486305.1 Cyanobacteria bacterium UBA11371 | reverse complement strand
TACCGGATGGTTTTAAATCGCACAAAACGGGTACGCGGGCGCGGATGGTTTCAAAGTCGTCCAAGGTTAATTCGACACCAGCAGCGCGAGCGATCGCTAAAAAGTGCAATACGGCATTGGTGGAGCCACCGACAGCCATAATGACGGAGATGGCATTTTCGATCGATTTGCGGGTAATAATTTGACGGGGCAGAATTTGGTGGCGAATAGCCTCGACCAAAACCTTGCCAGATAGTTCGGTGCTTTCGGCTTTTTCTTCATCTTCGGCTGCCATTGTGGAAGAATAAGGCAAGCTCATGCCCAAGGCTTCAAAGGCGCTAGACATGGTATTGGCAGTATACATGCCGCCGCAGGAACCAGCACCGGGACAGGCACGGCGTTCGACTTCGATTAATTCGGTTTCGTCGATTTTGCCAGCGCTGTATTGTCCTACGGCTTCAAAGGCGCTGACAACGGTTAAATCGCGTCCGTTGTAGTGACCGGGTTTGATTGTACCGCCATAGACGAAAATAGCGGGGATATTCATGCGCGCGATCGCAATCATCGCCCCGGGCATATTTTTATCGCACCCGCCAATTGCCAAAACACCATCCATGCTTTGACCGCTACAAGCAGTTTCGATCGAATCGGCAATTACTTCCCGCGATACTAGGGAATATTTCATCCCTTCGGTTCCCATCGAGATGCCATCGCTGATGGTAATCGTACCGAAGATTTGGGGCATCGCTCCCGCGTTGCGTAGTCCCGTTTCTGCCCGCGCTGCCAGGGTATTAATTCCCATATTGCATGGGGTAATCGTACTATAGCTGTTGGCAACACCGACAATTGGTTTGGTGAAATCAGAGTCGGTAAAACCAACGGCGCGCAGCATGGCGCGGTTAGGCGATCGCTGAACGCCTTGAGTAACAACAGAACTTCTAAGATTGTCCGACATTCTTAACCGCCTTTAATTTACTAAAGTTTGCTAACAAACTGAAATTTACCTGCTTCAATTGGAGGTGTCGGCACTACTGGGTCTACAAGCCTTAACTCACTGAGGCTCAGCCCGATACGTTGTCATGTCAATCAGGAAAAACTTTCGAGTGTCAGAGCGAGAATCCGAGATATTAAGGCTGTTTTGCCAGCAGGAAGACAGAACCGAGACTGACGTGGTTAGATAATTGATTCGCTCATTAGAAAACAGGCTAACTGCTGAAAGTGAGCGTTTGTTAGCAAGTAGGAGCAAATCAAGCACTGTTGATTAACCTCTGAGAACTCACAACTAACCCAGCAAGCTCTACCCTAGTTTCGTAGGGATCGCCATGCCAGCACCGATGGGGCAACTCCAACACGACGCCCTACAGGGTAGGAAAAGCCATTTTGTGGGCATCTTTAGTAATAGGTAGACCTCCAACAAGCTACCCTTGGTTTTCACGGCACCATAACTAGCAGAGTGCCATTTTTCATTTTCTCAGAATGATGCACTGTTGTTTGATATGAGCAACTAACCCTGGTGGGATTTCTGCGGATGAGAAAGTAAGTAATGGAAACCATAACCAGACACACTAATCTGAAGGAACTGTGAGGCTATCTAGATGGATGCCAACGAACTGTTGACACGATATGCTGCCGGAGAGAGGGATTTTCGGGAAGTCAAGCTGCATGGAGTATCTTTAATCGGTGCTGACTTGAGCGAGATTAACATGCGCGGCGCCGATTTAAGCGAAGCAAATTTAATCGGCGCTTCGTTAGTAGGCGCTAACCTGCGGGAAGCCAACCTGCGGGGAGCCAACCTGCGAGCTAACCTGAGCGAAGCTAACCTAATTGCTGCGAACCTGAGCGAAGCCAACCTGATAGCCGCCAATCTGCGCGAAGCTAGCCTGCGAGGAGCTAGCTTGGTGAAAAGTACGCTCATGGGAGCGAACCTAAGCGACGCAAACCTGAGCGAGGCGAACCTGCGCGAAGCTAATTTAAGTAGAGCCAAAATGATTGATGCGCCTCTGAGTCGAGCCAACCTGACAAAGGCTATCCTCAGCGGTGCCATCCTGGAGGGAGCTAACCTAACAAACGCCGTTTTGATTGGAGCCATTTTAGAAGAAGCCAATCTAACGAATGCGGTGTTGCACGGCGCTCTCTTGGAAAATGCTAATTTGAGTGGAGCCGATTTGAGTCGAGCAAAAATCAGCGGTACTAACTTGAGCGGTGCTTGTCTGAGTAAAGCCAATTTGCGGGGAGCGAATCTGAGTTGGTCGAGCTTGCGGGGTGCAGATTTGCGCGGTGCTAACTTGTTTAGAGCCAAACTCGGCTGGTCTAACCTTAGCGGCGCTAACTTAACAGAGGCGATCATGATTGAAGCCAATCTCAATCATACTAACCTCCGCAACACCGACCTCCGCTGGGCAATTATGCCCGATGGCAGAACTCACGAATAAATTTATCGCTAACATCTAGGGTGCATTATATAAGTCCCAATCCCAAGGTCAAAAGACAGAAGAAAGAAAAAGGATTTCTTTCTTTTGCCTTTTATCCCTAGCAAAATTAAGCGTCCGAACTTGTCTTTAAGTAGGCTTCTATCGCTTCAGTTGCTAGTTGAATCAGTGGCTTACCTTCCCGCAGAGCCGCTTCTTTCAGCCGTTGATAAACATCATCGCGCACGCTTATGCGACGCCGAACTTTACCGGGTATTGCTATTGATTGAATCGTTGCATCTGTTGGAACTTGACCGTTGGTTATTTCTGCTTCACTTAATTCAGGTTCGTAGGATGCGGCAAACTGGCGCAGTGCGTCGAACCCAACTCGATGACAAAAATCCCCAAAACTTTCGGGTTCTGGTTGCAGTTTTCGTTCTTGCTTGAAATAAACGAATAAGGGTTCTAGGGTCATTTCCAAATCCTGGTGAGCTAGCTTTTCGGTGTAAACTTCTGCTAGCCGCGTTTGATTTGGATCTGCTCCCAGCCAAAGCTGATAGGAATTAGGCGCTTTACCGACAAATCCTATTTCTGCCAAGTAAGGACGGGCGCAGCCATTTGGGCATCCGGTCATCCGCACGATAAAGTGTTCTTTTTCTAACCCGACTTTGACCAGTAGCGCCCGAATTCTCTCTAATATTCCGGGGATTGCCCGTTCTGATTCGGTGATGGCTAAGCCGCAGGTTGGTAATGCTGGGCAAGCCATTGAATACCGCACTAGCGGGTCTATTTCTGTTTCCATCTTGATGCCGCAGCGGTTTAAAATATTTTGAATTTCTTGCCGCTGACTTGGTTCGATGTCGCAGAAAATTAGGTTTTGGTGCGGTGTAAGTCGCATGGTTAAATTAAACCGTTCTACGATTTCCCGCAGGGCGGTTTTTAGCAGGAATGAACCGTCATTTTTAATCCGCCCGTTTTCAATTGAAATACCCAGGAAAAGTTTACCGTCTCCCTGTTCAAGCCATCCCAAGAAATCTTCATATTTCCATTGTGGCAAGGGTTTTAATGGTTGCAGTTTTTTGCCAAAATAACCTTCTACGGTGGTGCGGAATTTATCAACGCCCCAATCTTCTAGCAAATATTTCATCCGCGCGTGTCGCCGATTCGCGCGATCGCCATAATCTCTCTGGGTCGCTACTATCGCTTTAACTAAGTCGTAAACATCTGCTTTATCTACATATCCAATCTCATCCGCCAGACGAGGAAAGGTTTCTTCAAGGTTGTGGGTTCGTCCTAAACCACCCCCAGCGAATACGTTAAATCCCAGCAACTCTCCTAGAGAATCGGTAATGACGACTAAGCTCAGGTCTTGGGAAAACAAATCAACTGAATTATCCCCCGGTACGGTGACGCTGCACTTAAATTTTCTCGGCATGTAGTGCGCGCCGTATATCGGTTCTTCTTTATCTTTGGTAATTGTACCGTTGCCGTTGCGCTGCCTTGCTGCTTTGACTTCTGGGTTTTCTTCGGCTGAGATTGCTTTTTCCCCATCTAGCCATATTTCGTAATACGCTCCTGTTTGCGGTGTCAGCAAGTCGGCGACGTTGTTGGCGTATTCCCAGGCGTATTCGTATTCTGGACGGTTTTTGAACGGTGCTGGGGGTGCCATGACGTTGCGGTTGAGGTCGCCGCAAGCACCCAAGGTCGAACCCATGTTGCGGACTATCGTTGCGATCGCGCTCTTTAAATTCTGCTTTAAAATCCCATGCAGCTGAAACCCTTGTCGCGTGGTCGCTCTCAGCGTGTGATTCCCGTATTCGGAAGCTAGCTTGTCCAGCGCTAAATACAGCTGCGGCGGAATATACCCCCCCGGACTGCGGGTACGCAGCATCATCTGGTAGTCTTTTTCCTGCCCTTTGACTCGGTTATCCCGGTTATCTTGCTGGTAAGACCCGTGAAATTTGAGAATCTGAACTGCATCTTCGCTAAAGTGGGTTGTATCCTCTAATAGCTCGGTCGCTACGGGTTCCCGCAAATAATTGCTGCGTTCTTTTAGTCCTTCTACCTTGGATAGCTTTGGAGGTGAAATCGTTTGTGTCGGAGACTGGGTCATGGGGTATACCAGGGCTTGCGTGAAACAATTATTTTTAACCAGGTGTCTCTTGCGATCGCTTTTGGACGCTTCAACCCTGTTTTCTATTCCGGTAATTCGGTCGGAATTCTGTACTATATCATTATTTTAACACGCTGCCTGGAAGCGGTCGCGATCCGTGGCGAGTAGGTACTTATTCTTACCTTTCCCGGCATTGAGCTTTTCTCTCAATAGTCACTATTTACTACCTGGGGAATCTGAAAAAATTATGAGCGGTTTGTAAAGGTATGCAAAGAAAGCGTTGCTCGATCTTTCCCAAATCGTTTAAGAGCGAACAGGTATCGCTGCCTTTTTAAATTTTGTTAAGAAAGATCAAATTATCTTGCAAGAAGGCGCCTTAAACTTATAATTAAACCTGATAGCACTAACAATCCGCAATTTGGGCGAGCGACAGAGATATCCCAGGAGAAGTTATAATGTTCGGTTTTCTGAAAAAGAGTGGTTCTAAAGACGCGCCTAAAGCTCGTAAAGGGAGCAATGGCTTTTACATGGAATTAGACGAATCAAAGGCGCCAGCGTCAGAAAATGGCAAGCAACCGGCAGAGTCAGCAGTAAAAGTCGAGCCAGCACCAGCACCAGCACCAGCACCCGCACCTGTAGCCCAAGCCGCAAAAGATAAAAAGCCAGCAGCCAAATCCAAACAGGCTAAAGCGAAGGAAGCAGCCGCAGCCGCACCCCAACCCGAACCGGCTCGACCCGCCGCACCCGCAGCCGCTGCTAACGGACAAGCTCAAACCCCGGCTATCAAAAATTTCGCTCCCGACTATTTGCTGACGCTGACAAGCACAAACGGGCGTCGTCGTCCGGGTGCGAATATGAATTCGTTCCTGGAAATGGCTCGTCAAGTGAAAACAAAATAGAATTTGAGATTTGAGATTTGAGATTTGAGATTTGAGATTTTGGATGCCTGGATTTTCCATCGAATTTCAATCTAAAATCTGCAATTTGAAATCTGCAATTACCCAGGAGCGGGTAAATTTTTGAGGAAAACCAGCCCGCTGTACAGCTGAAAAGCTGGGTCCCAATGGCTGGGAGTTCGGCGAAACAGGTGCATGTGGGATTTAATCCGGTCGAGAAGTTCGGTCTGATCTAAAGCTGTTTCGGCAAAAGGCGTAAAATCAGACCAAACTTTTGTATTTGGTAGTTGATGAAGTAGGAATTCCAGCAAGCGGTTCCAGTTTCTGCGGGTGGTATCTTTATCGGGTTCGGGTGTCAGGTGAATGCCATTTTGAAACTGGTAACCGCTATCATAAAGCCTTAAAATAGAACGCCTGTTTGGTAGGTGCAGGTCGCAGAATTGGGCGTAATCTTGGGTTTGGACTTTGCGTTGCAGTTGTTTGCGGTAATCGAGGTCTACGACTTCCTCAAAGATGGGGAGGAGTCCGTCTACCCGGTGGCTGACTTCGGACCAATTAAAGGTTAAGGAACCGATGCGATCGCTCTCATCGCTGCAAATAACCGTAGCCTGGGGAAAAGCCGTCTGAAAATAGCTGACGCGAAAAACATTGATTTTTTCAATTTCCCCAATCGGAACCCAAAAACAAGGTATCTTAGCTTCCCGCAACTGTTCACCGAAATATTGCAGTTCCCCAATCGCCCCCGTGCGGTATAAACGCCAACCGCGACTTTGTAGCAGCAAGCGCGCGGTGTAAGGGTCGATCTTCATAATCCGGGCAAAGTTTTGCGCGGCTGCGGTTTTGGCTTCGGTTGTTACTGGTTCTAAAATTAACACGCCAGTTTCAGTACTGCCGGGTGCGGCTTTGGCGATTGCGATCGCATTCTTTCGCTGTTCTTTTTGAATTGTTTCCACTCGCTGCAATCCTTGACGTGCAGCAGTGACCATTTTAGGGTTGGTAGTGTCCCGCAGCAGTTGGCGATACACTTTTTCTGCGGCTTCCAACTTTCCGGTTACTTCGTGCAGGCGTGCGGTATAAAATTGCACCGAAGGGTTATTGGGGGAAGTTTTCAACAACTGTTTGAGCAATTGGGCGGCTTCCCGATAGTCTTTACGTTCAAACGCAGCAGCAACTCTTTCTATCATTGGTAATGGGTAATGGGTAATTGCTAATTGCTAATTGCTAATTGCTAATTGCTCCTGTACTCACCTGCTCATCTGCTCACCTGCTCTTGTTCAAAAGCGGCTGATATCAAAGATAAAGCGACGATGGGGGCGGTGACGGCGCGGAGGATGCGTTTTCCGAGGGAAACTGGTTGAAACCGGGCGGCGCAAGCCGACTCGACTTCTGCGGGTGTCCAGCCTCCTTCTGGGCCTGTGGCAATTGTAATCGTTGTTTGTTCGGAGTTACTGGGGATTTTGACTGTATTTTGCAAGCAACTGAGTAAATGGGGAAAGTTCCCGCGTGCTTCGCAGATATAGCTATTGTTTTTTTCTGATGATAATGCTTGAGAAAAGGGAATGGGGTCTAAAATTTCGGGGACGATGAGGCGTTCTGATTGTTCGGCGGCTTCTATGGCGATTTTGCGCCAGCGTTCTAGTTTTTGGGGGCTGGGGTGAAGTAGGGTGCGATC
>DNGJ01000005.1 GCA_003486305.1 Cyanobacteria bacterium UBA11371 | reverse complement strand
CGGTTTGGGGTTTGATTAATTCCTTACTTTCGATTAGTAAAAGCCAATTAGGCGTAGCGCCTACGGATGCCGATCCGACCTCGGGAATTGGTCGCGCTTTAACCGATACTTCTCTAGGAATTGGCGAAGCGCTGATCAGTACGGCTAGCGGTTTAATTGTGGCGATTACGACTCTGGCATTTTATCGCTTGTTTCAAGTCTTTTTGTTCAACCAAATCAAGATTTTTCGCAAGTCTGGAAATGAGTTAGAGTTACTTTACCGCATGTCTTGGTCTGGTAACGAAAATGGTTATCCTGCGAATAAAAACAGCAATTCGGGAATGCCAAAGCCAAGTGTAGATAGTCCTAGCAGCACGATTGAAAGTGCTGAATAATTTTCACAACTGCAATCTTTTCCTCGTTCGACCATGAAAATTAACCTGGATTCCGAATCAGAAGATCTCCGCATTGAAATCGTCCCGCTGATAGATGTAATTTTTTGCGTTTTGACGTTTTTTATGCTGGCGACTTTATACTTTGCCCGCTTGCAACTCAACCGTCAGCAGGCGGTTAATGTAGATTTACCAAAAGCCAGCACCGGCACGACGCCGCAACAGCCGGATCGGTTAATTGTCCGCATCGATCCGCCTTATGGTCAAGTTTATGTTGACGATATGGTAAATCCCCCGCAGCCAATTATCTCGAAAGACCAATTGAGGGAGAAATTGCAGCAATTTCGTGCAGCTAAGCCAGAGGGATTGATGGTGCTTTGGGCTGGGAAAGATGTGCGCTACGAGGATGTGGTGCAGGTGTTGGATCAGATGCGCCAGGTGGGAGGCGATCGCGTCGCACTTGCCACCATACCCGAATCTTTGAACCAAACGCCCGGTGCCCCTTCGCTTCCCCCTACGGGTATCCCCGGCTTGCCTGCTACTCCTTATAATCCCTATGGCGTGCCGAATCCAGTTACCCCGTTTAACCCGAATCAGCCCCAATTGCCACCACAACCAGGGCTTACTCCGCTTCCACCTGGGGGGACTTTTCCCACCCCACCGGGCACCGGGGTAACTCCATCACCAACTTTGCCGGGACGCAATTGATTAAAACATTCCGATTAATTCACTGCTTTTGCGGTTTTTTGGTGTAGGGTCGTGTTGGCTTTCAATGGCTTAATTAAGAGGTTTTGAGATGGACGGAGATCTGCTTAGACTTTTACTCACTTGGCTGGCTACAACTGCTAGTTTGCTGATTGTTTCCAGTTTGCCTTTGGGCGTGGAAATTGATAGCTTTCAAAAGGCGCTGCTTTCGGCTGCGGTTTTCGGCGTTTTGAATGCTTTTCTAGCGCCAGTTTTACAAATTTTGGCTTTGCCAATCACTATTCTGACATTGGGTATATTCGCCCTGATTGTCAATGCGATCGTTTTTGGTTTGGCTGCATGGCTGGTACATGGCTTTCGCTTGCGTTGGGGTGTTTGGAGTGCGCTGTTAGGTTCGATTGCTCTTAGTATCATCAATAGCATCATTTTTCAAATCGCAGGCGTCCCTCGCTAGCTAGGGGCTAGGGAATATATAGCGTGTGGGGGGTGTTTTTTTAGGAAAGGCTATTTTCCTACCAAAAGGTAGAGAGGATTTACCCCATTTTGCAGATGGAACCCTTCAATCTATGCGTTACCGTACTTATTGTGGTTGCTTTTACCCCACACCGATAAGATTTGAGGGGTTTAATATGGATTTCGTGGATATTTTGATTACTTGGTTGGTTACGGCTTCTAGTTTGCTGATTTTGACTAAACTGCCGTTAGGAATTGAAATCGATAGCCCTGGCATCGCTTACGTTTCGGCTGCGGTTTTTGGGATTTTAAATACGCTGATTACTTTCTTCACTTTAACGCTGCCGAGTACCCTAACCTTTGGTTTGTACGGATTTTTGATTAAAATTCTGACGCTGGGTTTGTTCTCGTTTTTTATTAACGTTATCGCTTTGACTATTGCCGCTAGATTAATCACCGGCTTTCGTTTGGAAAAGGGCATTGCTAGTGCTGCTTTTGGCGCGATCGCTCTCTCTTTAATTAGCAGCTTAATCTACACTCTCTTCATCAATCCCAGTCCCGCTCTTGCCTAACTCTCTCCTTGTTTTCCTCCAACTGAGATTTCCTCGCTTGGAGGATTTCTATTTTTAGCTAAAAGCTTAATTTAGGCCATACTAATTTTGGCCATACAATGCCTCAAGATTGTATACTATTTTTTATATAACTGGAACTAATCGTTTTTGTCAAGTCCTGAAACAACGCATCTTCGTCGGTTAATTGAGAATTATTTTTAATCTTTTTAAGCTGCAATAATCTAAAAGCGTGAAAATGCCGTTTTTTACAATTTGTAATATAAAAATTATTACTGTTTTGCAACGGTAGAATAGGGAATACAGCGGATAGGTTATTTGTGAAACTGATATAGCGGTGTTGAGTAGGGGCGGATTTAACCAGCAATTTTGGGGAAAAATAAATAACTCTAATAAATCCGCCCCGGTTGTTGGGAAAAGCGGGTTGCTTTAACTCAAGACTTTGCAAGCGCCTTGTAGGCGTTGCTGTAAAAGGGTATTTAAAGCAGCCTGCCGTTGTTTTAAACTGACAATCTGGGGATGTGCGTCGGTAAACTTTGTTTTTGCCTCGATTAGTTGAATTTCTACTTTTTGGGCTTCATTTGTAATGGTTTGGACGCCAGGAATGACACCCAAACTGGCAACATCGATGGCTTTTACTTCGCCCTGAGTTAACTTGTAACAAGCGGCTTGCTGAGCTTCTTGTTGAGTCCGCGCAACGTACCTGGTCGGTCTAGAAGAAGCAAAGCAGCCAGCGAAGGCAAGCGATAAAGAGAAAGCTGTAACGATTAGCCAACGCGGCTTTTGTGGAAACATTTGATTGGTTTTGTTAGCTATTCGCATCAAAAGAAACCCGGTTTTGCAGAAGCATTGCGCGCTCTGCGGGTTTATCAATATAATCAGCTTGAAATCAAAGGAAACTTGTAAAACCCGCCCCAAAAACAACATTAACTTTATGAATCCGATCCGAAGGGGGGCGGGTTGATCGATATAATTCGCTTGAAATCAAAGGAAACTTGTAAAACCCGCCCCTACTAGATATTACCGGGTTTCTAGGTTAAGCCGGAACTTGGATTTTCTGACTACCGGAAAGACCGAAGGCGCTGTGGATGGCTTGCAAGGCGGTGACGCCTTGGTCTTGGTCAACAACGCAGCTAATTTTAATTTCCGAGGTGGCGATCATTTGGATGTTGATTTTGTGTTGGGCGAGGGCTTCAAATAAGCGCGCGGCGACGCCCGGTTGTCCTTCCATCCCAGTACCGACGGCGCTGACTTTGGCGATCGCATTATCCACGACAACTTCGCCGCAACCGATTTCTTCGATAACGGCAAGGAGGGTATTCTTAGCTGCTTCGGCATCGCCAGAGGCGACGGTAAAGGCAATATCGCGACGGGGAGTACCATCAACGATGCGACAGCGCTGGGATTGAATAATCATATCGACGCTGATATTTTGCTTCGCCAATGCTTGGAATATCTTTGCAGCCATTCCGGGACGATCGGGGACGTAACGAATCGCGACGCGGGCTTGATTGAGGTCGAGGGCGACGCCGCGAACTGGTGCAGGTGAGAATTTAGATTCACTTGCTTGTCTCCTGTGCATGGGGGAAGTGCGGACATCGAAGGTGGAACAAAGCGCGGTGATGGCGCGATCGCAATCATCGGCATCGACTACGCAGCTGACTTTGACTTCCGAGGTGGAAATCATTTGGATATTTACGCCTGCATCGGCGAGGGTGGTGAACATTTGGGCGGCGACGCCTGGGCGTCCGATCATTCCTGCACCGGCGATGCTGACTTTGGCGATTTGTGCATCTACCATTACCTCAGCTGCTTCGGGGATGTTGGTATTACCGCGAAGGACGGGTGCGATCGCAGCTGCGACAGCTTCGGCTTTTTTGAGCGCGTTTTTGCTCACGGTAAACGCAATATCGTTAGTAACGCTTTCGTGAATCGACTGAATAATTAAATCCACATCTAAATTTTGCGTGGAAATTTCGCCAAATAAGCGCGCCGCCACGCCGGGACGATCTGGAACGCGCAACAAAGCTACTTTTGCTTGATCCGTATCGAATTCCACCGCATCGACTGGATGAACCAATTCTAAACCTTCGATCGCGCGCGGTTGAAGTGCGGGTGCGACGACTAAAGTACCTGGTTCATCGGTCCAACTCGAACGCACAATTAAAGGTACGCCATAATTGCGAGCAATTTCTACTGCGCGGGGATGCAAAACTTTTGCGCCCAAACTGGCTAATTCCAGCATTTCATCGCAAGTAATTCGATCCATTAATTGCGCGTCTGGTACCAGGCGCGGGTCTGCGGTTAAAATACCCGGTACGTCGGTATAGATTTCGCAGCAGTCTGCGCGCAAAGCTGCTGCCAAAGCTACCGCAGAAGTATCCGAACCGCCTCTACCCAAAGTAGTAATTTCTAACTCTGGTAAGGGCGGGTTTTTAGATGTGCTGGACTGTTGGGCAGAAGCGTCGGTTAAACCCGCCCCTACAGTAATGCCTTGGAAACCTGCGACTACGACAACTTTACCGGCATTCAGGTGGCGTTGCATCCGTTCGGTTTCAATGCGTAAAATGCGGGCGCGGGTATGTTCGGCTTCGGTGACGATGCCGACTTGCGCGCCCGTGAGAGAGATTGCGGGTTGACCTAATTCTTGCAGCGCCATGCTGAGGAGGGCGATCGAAACTTGCTCGCCGGTGGAGAGTAACATATCCATTTCCCGGCGACTGGGATTGGTGGATATTTCCTTTGCGAGTTTAACCAACCCGTCGGTAGTTTTGCCCATCGCCGAAACCACAACTACCAGCGAGTTACCCGCAGAGACTGCTTTCAACACCCGCTGTGCGACGGATTGAATGCGTTCAACCGAACCAACCGACGTACCACCGTATTTTTGGACTATGAGTGCCATAACCTGTTTTTCCCAAGCGCCTCCGTTTCAGGGATGGGTAGAGGCGACAGACCTAATTAAAGGTATCAGACTATTGGGACTAGAATCCGTATGCATTTACATTTTTTTTGATTGCACAGATGGGGTGCGATCGCGATAGCGATGCGGAGCATTAAATTTAAAGACAGAGTAGGTAGGGGGAAAAGGTGCGATCGCATATCGTCGCTAAGAAACCCGGTTTTTCTAAGACACTGGGTTTCTGCAACCAGATGCAAAAATGCCATGATAGGCTCAATACAGATATACTCCCCCTGGTAAAGATGCCCAAGTATTTGACTATCCAAGAAGCACAACAACAGTTACCCGACTTGCCGAATGAATTGGTAGCTGAACCAGCTATTATTACTCAAGATGGCAAACCCGCGATGGTGGCTATGAGTTTGGAACAGTTTGAATCTTTATGGGAAACCCTCGATATTATTGCCGAGCGAGAATTTATGGCAGAGTTGCGAGAAGGCATTCGACAAGCAGATGCGGGAGAAACGATTAGTTTAGAACAATTAAACGCTAAGTTAGAATTTTAACAGCACCAAGTTATCCGGATCGCAAGTTTTTCCTTATACCTGACTCAACATTTCCAAGAACTCTTGCACAACGCGATCTGGTTGTTCGCTGCATTGGGTAGAGTCGTAGTGGTGGATGATGGGGATACCGTGGGATTGGAGGATGCGATCGCGTTCCTCATCTACCTCACCATCAACCTCAAGAATACCCCACTTACCATTGTGGAAGATGAGAAAGTCAGCTTCTTGATTCTCTCTGCCTTCAGTAGTTGTAATCCTTGCCTTAGAATTGGGGAAAAACAGAACATTGGCGCGATCGAGTGCTTCGGCAATTTTTATTTGTGCCTCTGAGCGAAAATGGAAACCATTCCAGTGATAGATTGTTTCTTCTGAGTTAGACTTATTTCCCTGTTTATGTCCATTTTCAACGTCTAAAACTTCCTCTGAATTAGTATTCTTATAAGGTATTATTGACTCAGGTAAATTAGTCTGGGAGCAGTTAGCTTCGTTTAAGGTGGCGAATAATAGCCTAGTTTCGCTTAGGTTTGCGATGCTTAAACTTGCTCCACTTAAGTCAGCGCCGCTGAGGTTTACTCCAATGACCTGATTTCGCTGTACATTCACTTGATGCCGCCGTAAGTATCTCTTGAGAACCGATTGTAGGTTATCTTTTTTAACCTTTTCACCAAATGCCTTTGAGAGTAGCTTCCACAGTTTAGCACCAGCATCTTTGATATAATCGGGTTCATAACCGAAGCTTTTAGCTATTTCTATATAAGATTGTCCTTCCCAAGATTGCCGAAACACTATTTCTTGTACTTTGTTTAAGCGTTGGTAGTCTAGAGCGACTTCTACCAGCGCTAGTGCTTCGTCAACGGTCATGTGTCAAATTCCTAAGTGCTGGGGTGTTTAGCTCGCGTAGGGTTAGTGAAAACCCTTAGAGATGGGATCTATCCCTGGATACAGATTTTACCGTAACGGACAGCAAATATTACTTTTTTATTACTTTTTTATTACTTTTTCTCACCGTCAAAGCTGAGGCAGCCTTGCTACCTTGGTGAGAGAAAAACATATCACCGATTCTCAACAGGTAAATTTTCATGGTTGCAAGAAAATTGCCAGCTTTTGGCTTGACTGTTCTCATCTACGCAACTAATGTAGTTGCATTATCAACTTTAATAACTGGTTGCGATCAAATTATTCCTAGTAAAACATTGAGTCAGGCTAAAGCCGAAAAAATGATTAATAAATTTTTACAGTCAAAGGGGACAATTAGTAACTTTAAAGGAGTTGTTCAAAATGAAAATGAAAGTACGGCAGAAGCTAGTATAGAGGTATCAAATTACAATTATAAATATTATGATACAGATAAAACTTATTCGGGGCCAGCAACAGCTTCTTTCACCCGCTACAACGATGGAACTTGGGCAATGACCAGGTTTACAATTACTCCACCAGGCAACTGGTTAGGTACAACATGGTGGGATACAAATGTGAAAGAGTAATGGGAAGATAATAACCAAAAAAATACTGGCCTTATTATGAACAACAAAGTTAACTGGAAAATGACATTTAGTTGCATAGGGACTTATGCAGCGATCGCAGGGTTATTGTTAAACGGAGTCCTGACTGCGGAAGCCAGGGAATGGCTTAAAGAAAAGAGCTTGCTTAAATCTTCTCCAATACCAACAACCAATTCTTTACCTGCAACAGAAACACCGCTGTCAAAGCTAGTCGCACAAGGGTTTGAATCTGGCTCTAATAACATTGGCGTACTCAGAAATACTCGCGTTTTTAGTGACCGAGTTACTTCCGATAACCAAGAAAAATATTACTCCTTTAGTCTAGATCAGCCAAGTAACATCAGCCTTTACTTGGACAACGTGACTAGCGATGTTAGCATGAGACTCTATGTAGACACAAATGGGAATGGAGTCATCGATTCTGGCGAAAGCTTGGATAGTTCCACTGCTTATAGCTCTAGCACAGGTGTAATCGGTAGAGCATTGGGTGCTGATAACTATATTGTTGTCGTTCGATTTCGAGGTAGAAACAGCAACTATAACCTTCAGCTTGTTAACAACACAACTTCCGCTGTAAACGTTGGCATACTAAAAGGCAGTAGAACTTTTACTGGTTCTATGAATCGCAATAACCGTGTAAAGTACTACAGATTTAGATTAAATAATGACAGCAATGTCAACCTATCTTTAGACAGGGTGACTAGCCAAGTTAGTATGAGACTCCATGTGGACACAAATGGGAATGGAGTCATCGATTCTGGCGAAAGCGTGGATAGTGCCACTGCTTATAGCTCTAGCTCATCAGGAGTAATCAGACGCAGATTAGGTGCTGATAACTACTTTGTTGTTATAGGACAAAACAGAGGAAATACAAACTATAGATTGACTATGTTTTCTCCCTAGTCAACTTTTCAAGGGAAATTGATTTAGGCAGATATTACAGCGGATTGCAAGCTCGTCTAGGGAAAGCGAAATCGCTTCGTTTGTGTAGCGGCACCCTTAAGGGTGCCGCTCGCGCATTCCTTCGGTGTACCTCATGCGGAAAGCAATCCGCTATATCAATGCGATCGCACGCGCAACACGCACCAGAAACAGCAGGGACAAAGTGCGATCGCATAACTCAATTAGCAACATTTTCCGGTTGCTTTTGCCAAGGGTTTTGTTGTGCGATCGCCTAACTAGAGAATACTAAAATAGGATGCGATCGCATCCTATATTTCCGATGGGGGATGAAGTCCAGCCATAGCCAATAGACGACGCAAATTAACAACACCCGTTCTGTTCAAACGAAGTGCATTAACTGTAAATCTGCCACAAGGAGTTTTTCCAATAACTTCAGTGAAGTCCTCACTCCAGCTAAAATGCTCTGTCCAAACTTGTTGTCGCGGATTAAACAGAGCCACTTTTTCACCTGTTTCAGGATCGACATCATCAGTTTTGGTATGCTTGTAACCGTTACAACCAAAACAAGCCCAAGCTAAATTTTCTAATGTGGTTTCCCCACCTGCTTGACGGGGTTTGATATGGTCAACTGTAAGACCATCGATAGAGTAATCACCTGGACTCTGACAATACTCGCAGTAATTTTTTGCTCTTGTTGAAACAGCTTGTTTAATAGCAGATGTAACTCGATCAGATGCCATTCTATATAGTTTCCTCTGATCTAAACTCCCCGTTCAAGGTTGCCAAATCAACCTTTCTGATTTTAGCTAATTCAATTAAAGCTCTGACTCGCTCCACATTTAGACTTTCTACCCGTTCTTCATAGGCTAATAATTCATTGTGTTCTGCTGTACTTAGTTCATCCCATTCATTGCGATCGCGTAGATCGTTCAGTCTTTTTTGGTCATCTGGGGATAGTCGGCGCCCAATGATTTGCAGTAATGCACTTTCTTCAGGAGTTGATGGTTTTTCATCTCCTACTTGATTAGCCTTTAAGCACAAAGATTCCAGTAAGTCAACGGCTTCTATTAACATTTCTTTTGGCAATCGATCGACTAACTCAATTGCTCTTTGGCGAAGTTCTGTTGGTGTTGTCATATTACACCTCGCTAGTTCATGCTGATTCCATTCTAGCGGTGTCAGAGAACAGTAGGACATTCATAGCGATCGCATAACTCACTTAGCAACATTCTCCGGTTGTTTTTGCCAAGGGTTTTGTTGTGCGATTGCATCTTTCTCCACTCTAAAACTACCGTAGAGAATCGCAATCTCAAAAATATCTGTATGGATCGCAGCAGGCTTGCGGTGTGCATCCTCACCCAGATGAATGCCAATCAAATCGGCTAAAGGTTCACCTACTTCCTCTTCATCATGCACATTCCAGCCGATCTCGCGACAGTCTTTAAATATTAGAGAATAGGGTATGCGATCGCCCATCGGATCGTACAAGCATTCAACTAACACCTCAGCACCCCACAAAGAAACTTTTACATTAGTTACGAGGGATGTTAGTTCACCCAAACCTAGCAAATTATAGTCATCTGCCATATTAATCGCTCACTATTTCTAGAGTATTGTGCGTATTAGGTATAAGATAGAAACCGGGTTTCTGTGAAAAATCGTCGCTTTGTAGAGATCGTAGTAAGAAACCCGGTTTCTAGATTGGTTGTAGCGATCGCATACCCGTTATTGTGCCAGTTGGCGGATTGTCCACTCGTGCGGTGTGCGATCGCAGGTGCGGTATTGTGCAGGAAGCGCAGGCTATAACTCTCGCTGGGAAAGAACTCTAGGACTTGGTGTCACATCGATAAGGACAGCGGATACCGACAAACTGAGGTCAAATCAAGGAGTGACACAAACAGCGTCCAAAGGTGGAGGGGGTTTTTTTAATCTAAAACATAGCAGGAAATTCACTAACCAAAAGCTGTAAACAAGGAGCATCAATATTATGACAACCGATACCAACCTACAAACAGTAGCCATTATCAACGATATAGAAGCGCTAATCTCAGAAATAGACAATAATCCCCAACTTTCTCCTTGGGTGGTGCGTCTAGTACTCAAATCGATTAAAGATAAAGCTAAAAAAATGGCAATTGAGTTCCCCCCTAGACTTACTTCGCTCGGAGAAACAGCAAATTCAGAAGTTTTATCCGATTCACCCTTTCTTAGTACGACAAAAGTCACGGTTTTGCAACAGCGGCGACATGTATAAAGATATAGAGAAAGCGAGACGCGGTGAATTCTTGTAACATATTCCCCGCGTCCGGTGTGTCTCCGTGTCTCCGCATCTTCTTATCCCAAGCGGAAAATGTCGATTTTTTATCCAATTGCGATCGCGGCTACAGATCGCCGAGTACGTTCTTGATAATGTGAATCTAGCCAGCAAATTGGTAGGGCTTCACCAGAGGTAAAAATTAGCTCTGATTTGAGGAAGGTTTCCGGGTCTTGCAGTTCTTCGCCCGCGTGGTATCGCCCTATAATCTCGTTCTTGCAAGGGTTATATAGAGCATCCACTGTCAGCACTTCTACCAAATCACCACTGCGTTTGTGTTTGAGAAACATACCATCTCTCCTTTATCGCTAATAGCTGACCCTATTAGTGGCATAGCACATTTTTAATACCAGAAACATTAATATTTGTCAAGTATATACCTCACCCGTGGGGGGGTAGAGTCTGATGTATTGCTTGAGAGCGATCGCGGGCATTATATCGATAGGACAGACCAAGAAACCCGGTTTCTTTGAAACATCGCCGGTTTGGTAACCTCACATCTTGCACCTACCCTCGAAGGGTAGGGCTAGACAAACAAAGCCTGCCTACGCAGGCTTGAAAACCCTTGATTTTCCATCAGTCCGCGCAGGCGGACTTCGTTTGTATAGCCGCACCCTTAAGGGTGGCGGCGGCTGGTGCAAGATGTGAGTAACGAGAGATCGACGCAGAAACCGGGTTTCTGTCGCCGCTTGTCTTCTGTGGCAGGCACATTAAGATAGAGTAAATTCTGTAAAGAAGCATTGCCCGCAGGTTGACAAAAGTTAGCTTGTAAGCAATCTCAATCGAAGGAAGGAAATCGCTCTTATGGTAAATGGCACAGAAAATCAGTCTCCTCACCACGTAGTGATTATCGGCGGTGGTTTTGGCGGATTATATGCTGCTAAAGCACTCGGTAACGCACCAGTGCAAGTGACGCTAATCGATAAACGCAACTTTCACTTATTTCAGCCACTATTGTACCAAGTCGCAACGGGGACATTATCTCCGGCGGATATTTCCTCGCCACTGCGCTCCGTCCTCAGCGACAATAAAAATACCAAAGTGCTGCTGGGAGAAGTAACAGACATCGATCCTGATGCTAAAAAAGTCATCTTGCGCGGGGAAGAAGTGAGTTACGATACATTAATTGTAGCGACGGGTGTGAGCCATCACTACTTTGGCAAAGATGAATGGGAAACCGTGGCACCGGGATTAAAAACAGTAGAAAATGCCTTAGAAATGCGGCGGCGGATTTTCTTGGCGTTTGAAGCAGCAGAAAAAGAAACTGACCCGGAAAAACGACGTGCTTGGTTAACATTTGCGATTGTGGGAGGAGGGCCGACGGGTGTAGAATTAGCGGGAGCGATCGCAGAACTCGCCTACAGCACCCTGAAAAAAGACTTCCGCAACATCGATACAACCGAAGCGAGAATTTTATTGCTAGAAGGCATGGATCGAATTCTGCCACCTTACAAACCAGAATTATC